>JAZHDH010000162.1:0-60674 GCA_036584335.1 Pseudodesulfovibrio sp.
CCGGGCACCGGCGACGAGCCCATGACCGTGCTCAAGACCATCCCCGAGTCCCTGTGCGTGGTCGTGACCACGCCTCAGGAGGTTTCCCTGTCCGATGTGCGCAAGTCCGTCAACTTCCTGCAATACGCCAACGCCAACATCCTCGGCGTGGTCGAGAACATGAGCGGCCTGATTTGCCCGCATTGCCACCAGTCCATCGACCTGTTCAAGAAGGGGGGCGGCAAGGACCTGGCCGAAAAGTACGGCCTGAACTTCCTGGGCCAGATCCCGCTCGACCCGGCCACGGTCGTGGCTGGCGATATGGGCACGCCCGTGGTGCTGCTTGAAGAGGAGTCCTTCGCCAAGAAGGCCTTCACCGACCTTGCGGACACCATCGCCGAGGCGGCCGCCAAATGTTTCGAGGCGGCCTCCACAACCCACGCCTAGGGGCGCGTATGAACAAGGAAATATTCAACCTGCCGAATTGCCTGACCATGGCCCGGGTACTGGCGGCGCCCATCGTGGTGTTCCTGCTGTATCTGGAGATGTGGTTCCAGTTTCGGCTGGGTGCCTATTCCGCGTTCGTGGTGTACTTTCTCGCCTGCATGACCGACTATTTCGACGGGAAGATCGCCCGCGAGCAGAACATCATCACCAACCTGGGCAAGTTCCTCGATCCCCTGGCCGACAAGCTGCTCATCGGGTCCATCCTGATCATGCTCGTTCGCCTGGGGCCGGAATGGAGGGTGCCCGCCTGGATCGTGATCATCATCATCTGCCGCGAGATCGCCGTCACCGGCATGCGCGCCGTGGCGGCGGAGATGGGCGAGGTCGTCGCCGCCGACAAGTTCGGCAAGGCGAAAACCCTGCTCCAGTCGCTGTCCGTGGGGTTGCTGGTCTTCCATTATCCGGTCTTCGGATGGGACCCGAGGCCCCTCGGGGTGGGGCTGCTCTGGGCCGCCTTGGCGCTGACGGTTTTTTCCGGCGGGAATTATCTGTACAATTTCTATAAAAAGTGGTTAAAAAGTGGAGAAAATTGAAGAGGGATATGGTGAGTGGCATGACTGACTCCAGTTCCGTGAATCATCTCATTCGCATTACCAACTGTCTTCAGACCATTTTGGACCTCGAGCCCCAGTTGGAAAAGCTGGAGCACGGGAACTCGCTTCTGGATGAATTCGTCGTACTCAAGTCCTTTCTGGAGAAGATTGACAAGGTGGACCTGAACGAGGCGGATGTGGAACGGATCGAGAACGCCACTGCCAACTTTCTCAAGGAATTGCAAGGTCCGCTCGCCAAGGCGAAATTCGAGAGGAAAAGCAATCGAAGGCTACAATAGGACATGCATGGACGCATACTGCTCGTCGCTCTGCTGCTCTTCATCAATCTGTTTCTGCTGTTCAGATTGATCTGGAGCGATCAGGGCGTTTTTTCGTATTTGGAGCTGAGGAACCGGTATGCCGTTTTGCAGGAGAAGATTGACGCCGTGGACAAGCAGAGCCTGGATCTGAGCCAGGAAATTCGGCGACTGAAATCGGACAAGGCCTACCAGGAAAAGGTCGTCCGGGAGCGGATGAACTTCGTGAAGAAGGACGAGATCCTGTACATATTCCCGGACGCGAAAGCCAAGAGCTCGGAGTAGTGGTGATGAGCGGAAAAATTGAATGGTACCAAGAGGTCCTGTCCCTGGAACCCGGTTCAAGGGTCTTTTTCCCGTTGGCGAAGCTCTTTGTCGAAAACGGCCGCCCCGAGGACGCCGTGGAGGCGCTCAGAAAGGGGCTTGACCGCCACCCCGACTACCTTGAGGCGCGCATGCTCCTCGTGGAGCTGCTCATCGAACTGGGCCGCGAGGACGAGGTCCACGACCAGGTCACCCGCGTCATCGATCCGCTGCGCGATTATCCCGCCTTCTGGCGGGCCTGGGCTCGAAGCCTGCCTCAGGACCAGCGCGATCTTTCCGTCTTTCTCATGCTTGTGGCCTCCAACCTCTCCGGCGACACCATCCGCTGGACCGATGTGGTTTTCGAGGGCATCGGCACCCTGGCCGACCGGCTGGTGGGCGCGCCGTTGCCGCCGCCCGGCGAAACGGTCCGGAGGCTTCGTCCCGTCCGGTTCGAGCCTGCCGCCGTCGAAGGGGACGACGAGCCCGAACAGGAATACGTCCGGCCGGGACTCGGCTCCTTCCGCACCAAGACCATGGCCGACCTGCTGGCGTCCCAGGGCGATGTCGAAGGCGCACTGGAAATTTATCGCGAATTGGTGCATTCAACGGTTTCCGATGATCGCCGGACCGAACTCAAGGCCCGCATCGCCGAGTTGGAGGCGGGCGGAGGGGGCGAGCCCATGAAGCGGGAAGACCCCTTCAGCGCCCATGCCAAGAACCGCCTCATCAGCACGCTGGAAACCCTGGCGTCCCGTTTCGAGGCCCGCGTCCGCAGCTAGGACGGGGCAGGGCGGGAGCCCGAAGCATCAATGATCTCTTTATGATAGACAAAAAAATGAAATATGTCGGCTTGCTGTTGTTTTTTTTCGCGCTGTCCGCCTCCGGGTGCGGCATGTGGTCGAGTACCAAACGGTACACGCAGGAAACGTGGACGACGACCAAGGACTACATCGACCCCCCGCCGCGCATCGACACGGACAGCTATCATTTCGACAGCCCCAACCAGGAGAAGCTGGCCAAGCTCTTCACCCCGGTGGATGGCCCCCTGACCTCCCTCAGCCGCTATGTCAACGACATGGACGGCCTGCCCGATCCCGACTGGATGGACCTGCTGCTCACCCGGTTCCCCTGGGTGCACCGGGTCATCGTCACCGACGCGGACGGGACCATTATCGCCATGCAGCCGGAGATTCCGGTGAAGAAGATCGACACGCCCCTGACCTTCAAGGGCGTCTGGCGGCAAGTGACTCTGCTGACCGTGGTGGATTATTCCGACCTGGGTCCCGAGTTGTACATCGCCAAGCCGTACTTCCACGACGCGGACTTCAACGGCTTGATCGCCGTGGGCTTCGATCCCCGGGCTCTGATCAGCCTGAGCCCGAGCCCCAGGGAGCTGATCGTCATCCATCCCGGCGGTGGTGTCTGGTCGCGCGGGGCCGAAGTGGACAAGGACGGGCTCCTGGCCATCCCCTGGAACGAGAAACTCCAGAGTGAAGTGCAGGGGCAGGTCGCGGTGGGTGATAAGTATTACACCTGGCTTGCCAAATACATCGGTGACGATCATTATGTATACGCCACGGAGAGCGTCGACCCCAAGGCCGACGAGAGTTCCTGGTGGCTGTTCTAGCAAGGCGGGGACATGGCATACACTTACAGCGACAGGCGGGAGACGGTATCGATGCCGCAGCAGGTGACGGTGACCGAACACATCCTCCTGCACCAGAAGATGGTGCCCGGGGCCACCGGGCAGTTCACCCGGCTGTTCAATGAACTGGTCCTTTCGGCCAAGATCATCACCCGCGCCGTGAACAAGGCAGGGCTGGTGGACGTCCTCGGCTTCACCGGCGACGTCAACGTGCAGGGCGAGGAGGTCAAGAAGCTCGACGAGTACGCCAACCGGATTCTCATCCACCGGTTGGCCCGATCCGGGGTGCTGTGCGCCATGGCCTCCGAGGAGAACGCGGACATCATCGAGGTGCCCGAGTCCCTGCCCAGGGGCGACTACATCATCATCTTCGACCCGTTGGACGGTTCGTCCAACATCGACGTCAACGTCAATATCGGCACCATCTTTTCCATTCTCAAGCGCAAGAGCGATCCCCAGGGGCCGCTCATGTCCAGCGACGTCCTGCAAAAGGGGAGCGAGCAGGTGGCCGCAGGCTATGTCCTGTACGGTTCATCCACCATGCTGGTCTTCACCTGCGGCGACGGTGTCCACGGCTTCACCCTCGACCCGAGCGTGGGCGAATTTCTTCTCTCGCATCCCAACATCCGCATTCCGGAGCAGGGCAAGATCTATTCGGTCAACGAGGGGTACGAGCGGTACTGGGACCGGGAGACGAAGCAGGCCCTGGCCTATTTCAAATCGCCCAAGAACGCTCTGCGCAAGCCCTACAGCGGCCGTTACATCGGCTCTCTGGTGGCGGATTTCCACCGCAACCTGCTTTACGGCGGCATCTTCATGTATCCCGCCGACCTGCGCGATCCGAAAAAACCCACGGGCAAGCTCCGGCTGACCTGCGAGTGCAACCCCATGTCCTTCATCGTGGAGCAGGCGGGCGGCATGGCCACCGACGGCCTGCGGCGGGTCCTCGATCTCGAACCCGACCACCTGCACCAGCGCATTCCCTTCTTTTGCGGCTCCCTCAACGACGTGAAAATGGTCAAGGAAATATTTGAAGAGGGACGGAGAGCGAAGAAACGGTAATGCGCATTCTCGGCATCGAGACTTCCTGCGATGAAACGGCCGTGGCCCTGGTGGAGGACGGTCGATTGCTCGGCGAACGGCTGGCGACCCAGGTGGACGTCCACGCGCTGTTCGGGGGTGTGGTGCCGGAGATTGCCTCGCGTGAGCATCTGCGGGTGCTGCCGCGCCTTTTTGGCGAGCTCATGGCCGGGACCGGCTGTACGCCCGGTGCCATTGACGGCGTGGCCGTGGCGCGCGGCCCCGGGCTGCTCGGCAGCTTGCTGGTGGGGGTCAGTTTCGCCAAGGGGCTGTGCCTGTCCACGGGCGCGTTCCTGATCGGGGTCAATCATCTGTGGGCGCACCTGCTTGCACCGGGGCTGGACGGAGAGCTGCTTTTTCCTGCTCTGGGCCTTCTGGTTTCGGGCGGGCACACGCACACCTATCGCATCGAGTCGCCCGTGGAGTTCACGCTGCTCGGCCGGACCTTGGACGACGCGGCGGGCGAGGCCTTCGACAAGGTCGGCAAGGTGCTCAATTTCCCCTATCCGGGCGGCCGGTTCATTGACGAACTGGCTCGGGAGGCCGAGCCGGACAAGACCTTGTTTCCCCGGGCCTACATCGAAAATCCGAGCCTGGATTTCAGCTTCAGCGGCCTCAAGACCGCCGTGGTCAATTACGTTCAGGCCCACCCCGAACTGGTGTTCGACGAAATGGCCGATCCCGCGGCTACCGCCGCCCTGAACGGGGAGCGGCGCGAACGGCTGGCCGGAGTCTGCGCCTCCTTCAACTGGAGCGTGGCCGACACGTTGCGCATCAAGGTGGAGCGGGCGCTCAAGCAGGCGGGACCGGTGCGCAGCCTGATCGTGGCGGGCGGCGTGGCCGCCAACTCCATGGTGCGTGAAACCATGGCCCGGCTGGCAGGGGAGCGTCGCTTGGCGTTGACGTTGCCGGATTTGTCCCTGTGCACGGACAACGGCGCCATGATCGCCCATGCGGGCTGGCTCATGGCCGAGGCGGGGTATCGCCACGCTCTCGACCTGGAGGCGGTGCCCCGGGGCAAGGTGGTGCCGTTGGACTGGATGCGCCGTTAGTGCAAGGTGAGATTTTCCCGGCACGTTCTTGACACTACGGTAGGGGAAACCTATTTTAAGGAACTTGGTTGATCATATCGCCGAATGTCCACAGTTGGGGTTGCGGCTTTTCGTTTCCAGACCACAACGGCTGCCCGCCGGGAAAAAAAGGAGAATTGTATGGCTAATCAGATCACTGATGGCAATTTCGAGCAGGAAGTTCTTCAGAGCGACGTCCCCGTCCTCATCGACTTTTGGGCTCCCTGGTGCGGGCCTTGCCGCGCCATGGGTCCGGTCATCGATGAACTGGCCCAGGAGTATGACGGCCAGGTGAAAATCGTCAAAATGAACGTTGACGAGAATTCCGCCACTCCCGGCAAGTACGGCATTCGCGCCATCCCCACCCTGATCCTTTTCAAGGGCGGCGAGGTCGTGGACCAGTCCACCGGGGCCGTTTCCAAGAGCAGCATCAAGGAAATGATTTCCAAGAAGGCACTGTAATACATGAAATTGTATGACGCCGTAGTCATAGGGGGCGGCCCGGCAGGAATGACGGCTGCCCTTTATCTTTTGCGGGCCGGCGTGAAAACGGCCATGATCGAAAAACTGTCGCCCGGCGGACAGGTGCTCATGACCTCGGAGATCGAGAATTATCCCGGTTTTCCCACGGGTCTTCAGGGATGGGAACTGGCGGACAAGTTCGCCGCCCACCTGGAGCCCTATCCGCTGGAGCGCGTCAACGACGAGGTCCGTTCCATCGAGCTCGGCCCCGGTGGGCACGTGATCAAGGTGGGCGAGGAAGACGTGCAGGCCAAGGCCATCATCCTGGCCACCGGGTCCCGCTATCGCAAGCTTGGCGTGCCGGGCGAGGAGCGGCTGCTCGGCCGCGGCGTTTCCTATTGCGCGTTGTGCGACGGCAATTTCTTTCGGGGCCGCGACGTGGCGGTCGTGGGCGGCGGCAACTCCGCCCTGGAGGAAGCGCTTTATCTGGCGCGCATCTGCAGCAAGGTCCATCTCATTCACCGCCGCGAGGAGTTCCGCGGCCAGGCGATCTATCAGCACAAGTGCTTCCAACACGAGAACATCGAGATCGTGCGCAACACGGTGATCGACGAGGTCGTGGGCGGCGACGGTGTGGAATCCCTGGCTTTGAGGAATGTGGTCTCCGGCGAGTCGTCCTCCGTCAACGTGGACGCGGTGTTCATCTTCGTCGGGTTCGAGCCGATCATGGATTTCGTGCCGGACGAGGTGGAAAAGGACCGTAATGGCGTCATCACCGACGTGGAGATGCGGACCAATGTCCCCGGCCTGTTCGCTGCGGGCGACATCCGCTCCAAGATGTGCCGCCAGGTCGCTTCGGCCGTGGGAGATGGCGCGACTGCGGCCAACTCGGCCTTCGCCTATCTGGAACAGCTTGGTTAGGAGCCCCTGTATGCGGATTCGTCTCTCGGCAGTCCTTCTGCTGTTATTGCTTTCGCCGGGCTGCGCCCTGCTCGATCAGTACTTTCTGCCTCCGGCCGAGGACACCGCGCAGGAACTGTACGAGGCGGGCATGGATGCCATGAACGAGAAGGAGTATACGGACGCTCAGGGGTACTTCAACAAGCTCAAGGACCGGTTCCCCTTCAGTCCCTATGCCCTCAAGGCCGAACTGGCCCTGGGCGACGCCTATTATCTGGACGCCCAGTACCAGATGGCCCGCGACGCCTACAAGGAGTTCGAGGCGTTGCATCCGAGCAACGAGAGCATCCCCTACGTGCTCTTCCAGATCGGCAATTCCAATTACCGGCTGTTCACATCCATTGATCGCCGTCAGGAGAACATCAAGGAGGGGTTGGAGTATTTTTACCGCTTGAGGGAAACGTATCCCAACTCCGAGTATGCTGCGGCCGCCGAGGAACTGATCGCAAAGAGCCGCCGGATCCTGGCCGAACACGAGGTTTACGTGGCCGACTTTTTTTGGCGGACCGCCCAGTTTGGCCCGGCTTGGCATCGGTACCAGTACGTGGTGGAGAATTTTTCGGACATCCCGGACTTGCGCGACTACGCCCGCCGGAGGGCCGAGTACTCCTATTTTGAATACCAGAAGACCCTTTCCGAGGAAGAGCGGTTGCGCATCCAGGGAAGCTGGAAGCTCTGGCTCAAGCAATGGCTGTAAAAGGAGCGGCTTCCGGGCCGCCAGTCCTCCCCATGGAACACGCACCGTTTGCCTTTCCGAACTGGACCAATTTGCTCGTCCCGGACGACGGGCTGTTCGCGCAGGCCTATCAGGCCCTTTCGGACCGGGAGCGCGCGTGGATCAAGACCGGCATCGCCCGGCTCTACGACTGGTACGGGCCGCGCAAGGACCTGGGCGGCGAGGACGTGCGGCAGTGGAGCAGCGGACTGTGCACGCGCACCCGTTTCGATGCCGTTGACTTCACCGTGGTGCTTTTCGACGATACGTTGTTTTCTCCGGCCCGGCTGCTGGCCGCGCTTGTCCCGGCCATCGCCACGGGGGTGCGCCAGGTGATGGCCGTCCGAGTGGGAGACGACGCTCCTTGGCGCGAGGCGATCCTGACCGGGCTGGAACTGGCCGGGCAGGAACTGGTCATCGGCGTGGGCCAGAACCAGGCGCGCCGACTGCTGGCCGAGTTGCGAGAGACGGACCGGCCGGGCGCGGTGGCCGTACTCGGTCCCAAGGCCATGGAAACCTGTGGCGCCGAGCAGTACGCCGCCACGCGGATGGCGTTTTGGCGGCCCCGGTTCAGCCGGATGGCCAGTGTGTGGATGGAGGACGCCGATTCCTTCGATCTGGAGGCGCTGGCCTTCATCCATCCCGACATCGCCTTCACTGTCTACGGGACCAAGGTGGATTTCCCGGGGCCGAATTTTACCTGGGCCGAGGGCGGATTCGACGATTTTCTCCAGGTCCTCAGCGATGTTGCCTACCTGCCGCGCGAACGAGCGGCCGCCGCTTCGGGAAGGGCCAAGCTGGCCTTGGGTCCCGGCCTGGAGGGCAGTTGGATCTGGCCCGACCTACACGCCCTGCATTTCCAATTCCGCAGCGCCGCCTGGACGATCGGAGACTGACATGAGCAAAGCCAATGCTCCCTCGGCGAAGGCCCTCGGCAATCTTCGCAATATCGGCATCATCGCGCACATCGACGCGGGCAAGACCACGCTTTCCGAGCGCATCCTCTACTATTCCGGAAAGATACATCGTATAGGAGAGGTTCACGAGGGCACGGCCACCATGGACTACATGCCCGAAGAGCAGGAGCGGGGCATCACCATCACCTCGGCGGTGACCTCCTGCGTATGGGACCCGTGTATCATCAACCTCATCGACACGCCCGGCCATGTGGACTTCACCATCGAGGTCGAGCGTTCCCTGCGCGTGCTCGACGGCGCGGTGGGCGTGTTCTGCGGCGTCAGCGGCGTGGAGCCCCAATCCGAGACCGTATGGAGGCAGAGCGAGACATACCACGTTCCCAAGCTGGCCTTCGTCAACAAGATGGACCGGCTCGGCGCTGATTTCGAGCGAGTGGTGGAGTCCATCCGCACCCGGCTGAACGCCAATCCCCTGCCGGTGCAGTACCCGGACGGCGAGGGTTCGGATTTTCGCGGCGTGTTCGACCTGGTGGCTATGCGCCGATTGGTCTTCGACGCCGCCAGCAGCGGCGAGCGGTACGAGGCCGTGGCCCTGACGGACGATGAGGCCGACCGGATTTCCCCCTGGCGCGAGAAGCTCATTGAGGCGGCCGCCGATGTGGACGAGGAAATTCTGGATTTGTATCTGGGCGGCGGGGAGGTGCCTCCTGCCAGGATTCGGGCGGCCCTGCGCCGGTTGACGCTGGAGCGGCGGATCGTCCCGGTGCTGGTCGGCTCGGCTCTCAAGAATATCGGGGTGCAGCCGGTGATGGACGCCGTCTGCCACTACCTGCCCAGTCCGCTGGAGGTGCCTCCGGCCACCGGCATCGACCCGGCTACCGGCAACAAGATCGCCTTTGGCGTGTCCCACAAGGAGCCGCTGTCCGCCCTGGTCTTCAAGGTGGCCATGGACAGCGGCCGCAAGCAGACCTTCATTCGGATTTATTCCGGCCGCATCGACGAGGGCGACGCCGTATACAACATCACGCGGGACGCGGACGAGCGGGTGGCCCGGCTCTTCCGGCTCCATGCCGGGCGGCGGGAAAAGCTCGACAGCGCCTTTGCCGGCGATCTCGTGGCCGCCGCCGGGATGAAGGACGCTCGCACGGGCGATACCCTGTGTTCCCGCCAGGCGCCGGTGCTGCTGGAGCAGATCGCCGATTACAAGCCGGTCATCTCCCTGGCCATCGAGCCGCGCAACTCCGAGGAATCGGACAAGCTGGACGAGGTCCTGGAAAAGTATCTCATGGAGGACCCGACCCTGGACCTCCAGCACGACGAGGACACGGGCCAGATCATTCTTTCGGGCATGGGTGAACTGCACCTGGAGGTCATCCTGGAGCGCCTCGGCCGCGAGTACAAGCTCGCGCCGCGCACGGGCAAGCCTCAGGTGGTCTATCAGGAGACCGTGGCCGGCAAGGGCGCGGGCGACGGCGTGTTCGACCGCGAACTGGGCGAGGACCTGCATTTCGGTTTCGTCAGCCTGACCGTGGAGCCCCGCGATCGGGGCAAGGGCCGCGACATCGTCTTCGAGGTGGACCCGGACCAGTGGCCCGCGTCCTGGCTGGAGGCCGTCAACGACGGTATCTCCGACGGACTGCAAAGCGGCGTGCTGCGCGGCTATCCCGTGCAGGACGTGCGCGTGCGCGTGCGTTCCCTGGAGCGGCGCGAGGACTCCACGCCTGTGGGCTATCGCATGGCTTCGGCCATGGCCCTCAAGCTGGCGCTGGGCAGGGCCGACCCCAAGCTGATGGAGCCGATCATGTGGGTGGAGATCACCGTTCCCGAGGAATTCGTGGGCGAGGTCGTCGGCCTGCTCGGGGCCAAGGGAGCCAAGATCGAGAACATGCTCGACCGTACCGGCATCAAGGTGGTGCAGGGGCTCGCGCCGCTGGGCAAGCTCTTCGGCTTTTCGACGGATCTGCGTTCGGCAACCCAGGGTCGCGCAGGTTTCGTCATGAAGTTTTCCCGTTTCGATGTGCTGGAGTAGCCTTGGCCGACCTGAAGCAGAAGACGTCGGCCGACGCGGCGGCGATCGACCGGCAGGGGCGATGGAACAGGACCAGGCGCTGGACGCGCTACTGGTACCTGCGCCTGATGCGGCAGAACTCCTCGCCGCAGAATATGGCCATGGCCATGGCGCTGGGCATGTTCATCGGCGCGCTGCCGATCATTCCCTTCCAGTCCGTCATAGTCATCGCCCTGGCCTTCTTCCTGCGGGTGAACAAGCTGGCGGCATGGCTCGCCACCTGCTATTCCAACGCGGCGACCATGGTCCCGTTCTACTATTTCCTCTACATCGTCGGCAGCGCGGTGACACCGTTTCATGTGGCCTTCGATCCCACCCGGCTGGAGATGGAGCAGTTGCTGTCGGCGGGCTGGGAGGTCTTTGCGGTCATGTTCACCGGCGGACTGGCCTTCGGCATTCCGGCCTCGGTCGCCACTTATTTCCTGACGTTGTACATCGTGCGCGGCTATCGCCGCCGTCGGGCGTTGCGTCTGCTCAGACGCCGTACCGGCAACTGATCGCCGTCCCGAATCCCTTGTCCCGCCGGGCTTGAGCCCTTTCTTCGGCCGTATAATTGCATTTTCCTTGATTGCCGCGTATGAAGTATGCGGTAATCCATGCTTTTTGCGATTGTGCCCGGAATTCACCTGACCCGTTGGAGTGAAATGTGATGGCTGATCGATCGAGTGTCCTGACGGTTGTTCCGGGCCTGGCGGCCTGCGTCTTGTTTGCCGGGAGCATGTATCTGGGGACCTGGCTCGCCTTTGGCGTTGCCCTGGCCGCAGCCCTTGCTTGTCTGGCGGCGGTTGCCGTTGTCCAGTCCCGGCGGGAACGGCGCATGCGCGCCGCGCTGGAAGCGCTGGCGGCGGGGAGCGACGCCGCCGTCGAAGGGCTCGGCGACGGCCTGTTTGGCGTCGTGAGCCGTCTGGCCGGGGCCATGGCCGAGGCCAGGGGAGGGCTTCAGGGGTATGAGGAGGCTTTTCGGGGGCTCGGCCAGCCCGCGTTTTACTGCGCTGCCGACGGCACCATCCTGGCGGCCTCGGCCGCTCTCTCCCGGCTCCTGGGGAAGACCCCGGGCATGATCGAGGGCGTGAAGGCGGGCAAGGCCTTTTTCGGTTCGGACAGGCCGCTTTTGGCTGAAGGCGCGGGTACCGGCGAAGTTCGGCAGGAAACCCGCGAGTTGACACTGTGGGATGGTCGGAAGATCGCCGTGGAGTTGATCGCCGTGCCGATCAAGACCGGCGGCAGCCCATCCGGGGGCATGGTCGTCTCGCTTGCGGATGTGACCGGCCGCGACCGGCAGGCTCGGGAAGTGAAGGAGCAGCAGGAGCGCCTGGCCTTGGCCGGAGGCAGGATCAGCGACCTGGCCGAGCACGTGGCTTCGGCCACGGAGCTGCTTTCCGCCTCGGCGGACGACCAGGCCCAGGGCGCGCAGAAGCAGCGCACCCAGACCACGGCCGTGGCCGAAGCCATGGAGGAGATGACCGGGACGGTGGTGGAGGTGGCCCGCAACGCTGCGGCCACCAGCGAGGCCGCCGGGCAGGCGCAGCATTCCGCCGGGGAGGGCGCGTCCATGGTGGCCAATGCCGTGGCCGCCATCAACGAGGTGGCGGAATCTGCGGCCATGCTTGGCAAGGAGGTGGGCGAACTGGATGCCCGGGCCGGGGAAATAGGCCGGATCATCGGCGTCATCAACGACATTGCCGACCAGACCAACCTGCTGGCGCTCAATGCGGCCATCGAAGCCGCCCGCGCAGGCGATGCGGGGCGCGGATTCGCCGTGGTCGCCGACGAGGTTCGCAAGCTCGCGGAAAAGACCATGACCGCCACCAAGGAGGTGGAGCAGGCCATCGGCACCATCCAGGAGCGCTCCCGCCACGCCATGGCCGCCATGCGTCGCACCGAGGAGCAGGTGGGCGAAAGCACGTCGCTTTCCAACCAGGCGGGTGACGCTTTGCAGCATATCATGGCCAGCATCGGCGACATGGTGCAGCGCATCGAACAGATCGCCACCGCCGCCGAGGAGCAGTCGGCCTCGGCCGAGGAGATCAAGCACAGCATCGAGGACATCGCCGACATCGCCGGCGAGGCGGACGAGGCGGCCGGGCAGGCGGCCAGCGCCACCCGCGATCTGGCCAAGTTGGCCCAGGACCTGCTCGACCTGTCCAAGGGCGTGCAGGGCGGCGGAAAGGGTGAAGTGAAGCTGCGTTCGTCCGCAGGTGAGATGAAAGGCGTTTTGCCGAAACTGGCCCAGGGGTTTGTGCGCAAGCAGTATGGCGAAGATACTTACGAAGGCATGCAGGAGGAGATGGGGCGCCCCGTCTTCCTGCCCGGCGAAAGCTATCCGGACCAGGTGTTGCTGCAAATGGCCGATCTGGCGAACACCCTGGCGGGCGTGTCCCGGCGCACCTTTTTTCTCGACCTCGGCCGCTACACCGCAGGCAGGTTTCGGGATATGTACCCGTCCTATTTCAAGGATGAATCCCTGAAATCCTTTTATCTGCGAATGAACGATGTGCACGCCAAGCTGACCAAGGACCATCCGGGCATCAAGCCGCCGAGCTTCACCTATGAGGACAAGGGCGGAACGCTGTTCATGAACTACCGTTCGGCCCGTGGGTTGTTCGACTATTTCGAAGGCATTCTCCTGGGGGCCGCCGAGCTCAAGGGAGAGCGCGTCAACGTCAAGGTAAAGCCCTTTGACGAGACCACCGCCCGGGCGGAAATCGCCTTTCTGGGCAGCAAATAGGAAAGAATGCGTTTTTATAATGGGCTGATGGGGCTGCTTTCTGCGATACTGCAACCAGTGAGAGATGGACAATGTAATTCCGATGCGAATTGATAGCGGACCGACCTTGACGAGTTGCAGGAGCAAAACGGATGTCCGATGATCTCAACCGGCAGATATTCAAAGAAGAAGCTTACGATCTCCTGACCGAACTGGAGGGTGCGCTGCTCGAGTTGGAGCAGTCCCCGGGCGACATGGACCTGGTCAATCAGGTCTTTCGCGCCCTGCACACCATCAAGGGCTCCGGCTCCATGTTCGGGTTCGAGGATATCGCCGAATTCACCCACGAGGTCGAGTCGGTTTTCGACATGGTGCGCAACGGCGATTTGCCCGCCACCCCCGAGTTGTGCAGCCTGGCCCTGAAATCCCGCGATTATATCAAGAAGATGCTCGACGCCTCGGACAGCCCCGACGTGGTTGAGCCGGAGATGATGGAGGATATCCTGGCGGGGCTGCGCAGCGTGGCCGGCGGCCCCGACTCCTCCGGCGAGGAATCCGGGTCCGAACCCTCTGCCGGAGAGCCGGAGGAACCCGCCGCTGCGGAGGACCATGCCGCCGACGAGGCTGCGGACCAACTCCATACCTATCATCTGAATCTCAAGCCCCGGGGGGCTGCTCCGGTCGATCCCGCCGTTCTGGAAAAGCTGATCGATCAATTGGGCAAGCTCGGCGATATTGAAGTGGTTTCCGAAGGGGGACCTGCCGGGTGGACTCTGGTCCTGACCTCTCCGGCCGGGACGGACGCAGTTCACGACGTGTTTTTCTTTACCGATGCGGACCTGGACGTGGAGGTGTCGGAGGATGGCGCGGCGTCGACCGCACCGGAGTCCGTCCCGCCCGAAACGACGGCTCCCGCGTCACAGGAGCTGCCGGATATCCTGCCCGCCAAGCCCGTTGCGGTCTTCGCGCCCTCGGAGACGCCCTATGCAGGGCATGATGAGGCGGATTTCGGCGATGAGCCGCCCCGGTTGGGGGAGATTCTCGTCAAGAGCGGCGTGGTGTCGGAAGAGGACGTGCGCGACGCCCTGAGCAAGCAAAAGTCCATAGGACAGATTCTCAGGGACGAGGGCAAGGTGGCGCCCGAGAAGATCGAGTCCGCCGTCAATCTCCAGGCGCAGGCCAAAGAACGGGAAGCCAACAAGCGGAAGCAGGAGGCGCTTTCGAGCATTCGCGTGGCCGCCGACAAGCTGGACTATCTGGTCGATCTGGTGGGCGAGTTGGTCATCGTCCAGGCCCAGATCACCCAGGTGGTCGGTGAACGCAAGGACCCGGCCCTGACCGCCCTGGCAGAGGAACTGGAGCGCCTGAGCGACGAACTGCGCGACTCCACGCTGGGCATCCGCATGCTGCCCATCGGCACCTCCTTCAGCAAGTTCCGGCGGCTGGTGCGCGATCTCTCGGCCGAACTGGGCAAGGAGATCGGACTTTCCACGAGTGGCGAGGACACCGAACTGGACAAGACGGTCATCGAACGGCTGGGCGATCCGCTGGTGCATCTGCTGCGCAACAGCCTGGATCACGGCATCGAGACGCCCGAGGAACGCAAGGCGGCGGGCAAGCGCCCGCAGGGGCTGATCATGCTCTCGGCCGAGCATTCCGGCGGCGAGGTCCTGATACGCATCACCGATGACGGCCGCGGCATGTCCCCGGAGATGATCCGCGAAAAGGCCATCGAGCGCGGCATGATCACCCGAGACACCGAAATGACGGAAAAGGAACTGCTCAAGCTCATCTTCGAGCCGGGCTTCACCACGGCCAAGAAGGTGACCAACGTTTCCGGCAGGGGCGTGGGCATGGACGTGGTCAAGCGGGCCATCGACTCCCTGCGCGGCAGCATCGATATCGACAGCAAGGCCGGCAAGGGCACCACCATCACCATCCGGCTTCCCCTGACCCTCGCCATCATCGACGGACTCCAGATCCAGGTGGCGGACGGCTACTATGTCATCCCCCTGTCCCTGGTCGAGGAGTGCGTGGAACTCTCCCGGGCGGATGTCGAGGAAAACACCGATCAGCGCATCCTCCACCTGCGGGGCGAGATCGTTCCCTACATCCACCTGCGCGAGTGGTTCGGCATCGAGGGCGAGAACCCGCCCATCGAGCAGATCGTCATCACCGGCGTGGAGGGCAGCCGCGTGGGCATCGTGGTGGACACCGTGATCGGCGAGCACCAGACCGTCATCAAGAGCCTGGGAAAGGTCTACAAGGACGTGGAAGGCCTCTCCGGTGCGACCATCAAGGGCGACGGCTCCATCGCCCTGATTCTCGACATCCCGAGCCTGGTCCGTCGCGTGATCGCAGAATCCAGATAACCGACATTTGCAAGGTATCGAGCATGGAAAAGAAGATTCGTGTCCTCATCGTGGATGATTCGGCGGTGGTGCGCCAGACCCTGGAGAGCATTCTCTCCGCAGCCCCGGGGATTGAGGTCATGGGGACGGCCTCCGACCCTTACGTGGCCGCCGAACGCCTCAAGACCGAGGTACCGGATGTGATCACGCTCGATCTCGAAATGCCGCGCATGGACGGCCTGACTTTCCTCCAGAAGCTGATGAAGCAGCACCCGATTCCCGTGGTCATCTGCTCGTCCGTTGCGGAGAAGGGCACGGCCAACGCCCTCAAGGCCCTGGAGTACGGCGCGGTCGAGATCATCACCAAGCCGAAGGTCGGCACCAAGCAGTTCCTCGAGGAATCAAGCATTCGATTGGTGGACAAGATCAAGGCGGCGGCCATGGCCCGGCCCAGGGCGCTCAAGGCGGCCCCGATGAAGGTCCGGCCCAAGCTCGACGCCGACGCGGTCATTCCCATGGGACGGCCCCAGGCGCTGACGACCACGGAAAAGGTCTGCCTGGTGGGGGCGTCCACCGGCGGCACCGAGGCCCTGCGGGTCTTTTTGGAGCAATTGCCGCCGGGTTGTCCTCCCGTGGCCATCGTCCAGCACATGCCCGAACATTTCACCGCCGCTTTCGCCAACCGTCTGAACACCATCTGCCAGATCACCGTCAAAGAGGCCAAGGACGGCGACCCCATGCTGCGCGGCCAGGCGCTCATCGCCCCGGGCGACAAGCACATGCTGCTCAAGCGCAGCGGCGCGCGCTACTTCGTGGAGGTCAAGGAGGGGCCGCTGGTCTCGCGCCATCGTCCCTCGGTGGACGTGCTTTTCCGCTCCGGCGCGCGGTACGGCGGCGGCAACGTCGTGGCCGCGATCATGACCGGTATGGGCGACGACGGGGCCAAGGGCATGAAGGAACTGTTCGACGTCGGGGCCTACACCATCGCCCAGGACGAGGCGAGCTGCGTGGTCTTCGGCATGCCCCAGGAGGCGATCAAGACGGGCGGCGTACACAAGGTGCTGCCCCTGGCCCAGATCGCCGGTGAAATCCTGCGCACCTGCAAGTAGGCTTGGTTGAAAAAACAACTTCGTCGTGAGTTTGAGCAATGATTTCAAGTGCAAGGCGGAGGGGAAAATGGGCCGAAGGCGTAGCCGAAGCTTCGTTGAGGATCATTTTCAGCCGACAACGCAGCCCGTCGGAATCAGGGCCAAACGGAACAGAAGGGGCTTTGTCAACAGTGCCTGGAGCGGATCACTTCGGGGAGTGCCGGTAGGCGATGACGTCCACCGGTTCCCGGGTGATCATGCCTTCGGTCATCATGGCGTCGATGGCCTCCAGCAGGGGAGCCAGGCGGTCCGGGTGATCGACGACCTCCACCACCACGGGCAGGTCCTCGGACAGTCGGAGGATGTGGCTGGTCCGGATCAGGCTGTTGGCCCCGAAGCCGGCCAGGCCCCGGAACACCGTGGCCCCGGCCAAGCCCAGGCTGCGCGCCTTTTCCAGGATGGCGTCGGCCATGGGGCGGCCTTCGTGCTTGTCGTCCTCGCCGGTGTAGATCCGTAGCCGCTCGGCCTGTTCCAAGAGTTTCATGGTGCCTCCAAGAGGGTTCGGGGGGTCAGAGCAGTCTGCCCAGGGCGATGCCGCACAGGACCAGGGCCAGCCCTGCAACGCTCTGGCCGACCACGTTGGCGGCCGCCAGGGCCATCTGGCCGAACTTGACCAATTCGGCAGTCTCGAACATGTAGGTGGAAAAGGTGGTGAAGGCGCCCATGAATCCGGTAAGGACCAGGAGGCGCGTTTCGCTGCCGGGGAGCAGGCGGTTTTCGAAAAAGCCCCATACCGCGCCGAAGAGGAGGCAGCCGAGCAGGTTCACCGCGAAGGTGCCGAAGGGAAAGGCGCTGCCGCCCAGCCGCTGAACCGCGCCGGAGAGCCAGTAGCGCGAGAGGGTGCCCGCCGCTCCGCCCAGGCAGAGATAGAAATATTTTGTCAGCATCGTTTCATCCGTGGTCTTTCATAACAAGTGAAGGAGCAATTGCCAATGACTCTGGAGTGTGAAGTCAAATATCTGGATGTGGACCTCGGGGCGATGCGCGCCCGGCTTGAGGCGGCGGGGGCGGCGGGATCGTCCGCCCGGTTCGAGACGAACATCGTGTTCGACTACCCCGACCGATCGCTCAAGAAGGCCGGCATTCTGCTCCGCTTGCGCGATTTCGGGGGCGAGGCCATCCTGACGGTGAAGCGTCCGCCGGACGCCGAGACTGTGTCCACCCTCAAGATTTTCGAGGAGATCGAGTCCGGCGTGGAGGATTTCGAGACGGTGCGCAAGGCGTTGGAGGTCGTCGGCTTCCACAAGGCGTTCACCTATGAAAAGGTCCGTGAATGTTGGAAATTCATGCAATGCACCGTTTGCCTGGACCGGTTGCCCTTTGGGGATTTCGTCGAGATAGAGGGGAGCAAGTGGCCCGTGCTGCATTGCGCCGAGGCCCTTGGGCTGGACGAGTACACCAGTTCGCGCAAGACGTACCATGCCCTCAACCTGGAGCACCGCCGCAGCAAGGATCTCTGGCCCGAAGAGAGTTTCGTCTTTTCCGAGGACGAAAAGGCGGCCATCGCGCGGGAAATCGGGAAAGAGTGACAATCCAGACTCGACAGGCCCGCAAAAGGAATTTATATTGTGAGGTAGGAAAAAATACGAGGAGCGTCGGAGTAATATCCATGAGCAATCCTTTTACCGGGGACCGGCCGGATTCGGAGTTGCTTGATGAGCATCAGGTCAAGGAGCCGAAGCAGTACAAGGTCCTCCTGCATAACGACGATTATACGACCATGGACTTCGTGGTGGAGGTGCTGATCCGCGTGTTCCGCAAGAACGAGGCTCAGGCCACGGCGATCATGCTGTCGGTGCACAACCAGGGCTTCGGCGTGTGCGGCGTGTACGCGGCCGAGGTGGCCGAAACCAAGGTTGACCTGGTGCACCGGCTGGCAAAAAGCGCCGGATTTCCGCTCAAGTGCAGCATGGAAGGTGAATAGCAGATGACGATGCTCAGCAAGGAACTGGAAAGCGCATTGACGGCCGCCGTGAACGAGGTGAAGCAGCGGAACCACGAGTTCCTGACTCTTGAACACCTCCTGTACGCCATTTCCATCGAGGAGCAGGGCGAGGAAATCCTCGAGGCCTGCGGCGCCGAGCTGGAAAAACTGCGCGATCAGCTCGGCCGCTTCTTCGCGGAGAACATGGAGGCTCTGCCCGCAGGCACCGAGACCGAGGTCATCCAGACCTTGGGCGTGCGCCGCGTTTTGCAGCGCGCCGTGTGGCAGAAGAAGGCGGCGGGCAAGGAGACCGTGGAAGTAGGCGATGTGCTGGCCGCCATGTTTGACGAAGAGGACTCCTACGCGGTCTACTTCCTGCGCACCCACGACGTTTCCCGGCTGGATGTGCTGGAGTTCATCTCCCACGGCATGTCCGCCCGCGAGGACTGGACCGACGTGGGCGACGACCCCGTGGTCCGGCCCGAGCCCCTGGAGGGCAAGCCCGGATCCAAGAAGAGCCCGCTGGAGGAGTACACCGTCAATCTCACCGACCGCGCGGCCCAGGGGTTCATCGATCCGCTCATCGGCCGCGAAAGCGAGTTGGACCGCACCGTGCAAGTGCTTTCCCGGCGGCGCAAGAACAATCCCATCTTCGTCGGCGACCCCGGCGTTGGCAAGACGGCCATGGCCGAAGGGCTGGCGTTGCGCGTGGTGCAGGGGAGTGTGCCCAAGGACTTCATCAACGCCGAAATCTACGGCCTGGACATGGGGTCGCTTCTGGCGGGCACCAAGTACCGGGGCGATTTCGAGGCCCGGCTCAAGGGCGTGCTTTCCGACCTGAAAAAGAACAAGGACGCCATTCTGTTCGTGGACGAGATCCACACCATCGTCGGCGCGGGTTCTGTCAGTGGAGGCTCCATGGACGCCTCCAACATCCTCAAGCCGCTGTTGCAGTCCGGCGAGATCCGCTGCATCGGTTCCACCACTTTCGAGGAATACAAGAATCATTTCGAGAAGGACCGCGCCTTGTCCCGCCGCTTCCAGAAGATCGAGATCGGCGAGCCGAGCGTGGACGAGACCGTGGCCATCCTCAAGGGCCTCAAGCCCCACTACGAGGAATTTCACGGGGTCAGCTACACCCACTACGCGCTCAAGGCGGCGGCCGAACTGGCCGCCCGGCACATTACCGACCGCTACCTCCCGGACAAGGCCATCGACGTCATGGACGAGGCGGGCGCGCTGTACAAGCTTTCGGGCAGGCCGCGCAAGGGCGACGCGATCAAGGTGGCGGACATCGAGAAGGTCGTGGCCCGCATGGCCCGCATCCCGGCCCGCCGGTTGACCTTGTCCGACCGCGCCCGTTTGCAGCACCTGGAAGAGGACCTGTCCGCAGTGGTCTTTGGCCAGGACGAGGCGGTCAAGGCCTTGGCCAAGTCCATCAAGCGTTCGCGCGCCGGCATGCGTCAGCCGGGCCGTCCCGTGGGCAGCTTCCTGCTCACCGGTCCCACGGGCGTGGGCAAGACCGAATTGGCCCGCCAACTGGCCAAGACGCTGGGCATCGGCTTCTTGCGTTTCGACATGAGCGAATACATGGAGAAGCATGCCGTGGCCCGGCTCATCGGCGCGCCTCCGGGTTACGTCGGGTTCGATCAGGGCGGCCTGCTCACCGAAGGCGTGCGCAAGAAGCCGCATTGCGTGGTCCTGTTCGATGAAATCGAAAAGGCCCATCCGGACGTGTTCAACATCCTGCTTCAGGTCATGGACTACGCCACGTTGACCGACAACAACGGGCGCAAGGCGGATTTCCGTCACGTCATCCTGCTGATGACCTCCAACGCGGGCGCCCGCGAGATGTCCAAGGGCGCCATCGGATTCAAGCGCAACGAGGACGATGACCGTGAAGGCGATGCGCTCAAGGCGCTGGAGAAGCTGTTCAGCCCGGAATTCCGCAACCGGCTTGACGCCGTGGTCACCTTCAAATCGCTCAAGCAGCCGGTCATGGAGCAGATCGTGGGCAAGTTCCTCAAGGAACTCAACGATCAGCTGGAGGACCGCCGCGTGTCGGTGCTGCTCACAGACGCGGCCCGGGCCAGACTGGCCGAGCTGGGCTACGACCCGGCCATGGGTGCGCGGCCCATGGGGCGTGTCATCCAGACCGAGATCAAGGACATGCTCGCCGACGAACTGCTCTTCGGCAAGCTGACCAAGGGCGGCGTGGTCACCGTGGACGTGGCCGGAAAGCCGAAGAAACGCGGCAGGAAGTCCGCCCGGGCCGAGACCGGCGAGTTCACCCTCACCTTCGACCCGGCAGGGGCGAAGCAGTGACCGCGAAAGTGGGAATCAACCAGGGGCGGCCGATGCCGCCCCTTTCGTTTCGGGCCGCGCCGTGACCATCTACCGGCTCTTCGAGGAACCTGTTTTCCCCGACCCGGAGGAGTCGGACCCGGACGGCTTGCTGGCCGTGGGGGGGGACCTCTCTCCGCAGCGGTTGCTCACGGCCTACGCCAGCGGCATCTTTCCCTGGTATTGCGAGGAGTCGCCCATCCTGTGGTGGTCCACCAACCCCCGGCTGGCGTTGTTGCCCGGAGAGTTTCACCTGCCCCGCAGCCTGCGCCGAACGCTCAACCGGGGCGACTTCACTTTTTCCATGGACGAGCGGTTCGGCGACGTTATCCGGGCCTGCGCCCGTTCGCCGAGGCCCGGCCAGGACGGGACGTGGTTGGTGGGGGAGATGGTGGAGGCGTACACGCTGCTGCACCGGCTGGGCTATGCCCACAGCGTGGAGGCGTGGCAGGACGGCGAGCTGGCGGGCGGCCTCTACGGCATTTCCCTGGGCTTGGCCTTTTTCGGCGAATCCATGTTCTACCGGGTGCCGGACGCGTCCAAGGCGGCCTTTGCCGTACTGGTGCGCCAGCTGGAGCGCTGGGGGTTCACGCTCATCGACTGCCAGCAGACCACGCCGCACCTGCTCCGGTTCGGCGCGCGCGAGATGCAGCGGTTCCGCTTCCTGGCGGCCCTGCGCGAAGCCATGGAGGCCCCCACCCGGGAAGGGCGGTGGCGGCTGGAGGCGTGAAGGGTCATTCTTCGACCATGGGGAGGTGGCGGCTCAGGTCGTAGAGGCCGCGCAGGGGGATTTCCAGTGGATAGCTGGGGATCCTTGCGAACTCGATGAACCCGATGTCCTTGTCCGGCTGGGCCTGGGAAAGCCCGGCCATTCCGGCGGGCACGGGGAAGGCCACCGGCCGGGAGCGGATGGCCGTAAGCCTTGTGGAATACTGTTCTTTCAGATAGCTTACAAGCTCGTCCCGCTCTGCGTTCGTGAAGGCTTCCATGACCAGGGTTCGGCTGGAGTCGTTCGGGGCCGACGAAGGAGCGATGATCGCGTCCCACGGCTGGGCCTGCTCCACGGCGGGGTTCCAGGAGCCCCGGAAGAGGTGGACCTCCACGTCCCGGCGGCCCTTGAAGCTGCGGATGACCATGGTCAGGGTGTTGGCAAAGGGGGTCGGGGGCGTTGCCGTTGCTTCGGCGATGTCGATGTCCATGGGCTACCTCCGGTCGGGACGATGGTGTAACTGTAATCATACGTGCTTTGCCCAACCATCTCAAGAGGGCTTTTCGCGCTCATGCCGGATTTCAAACTGGTCAGTGAATACATCCCCAGGGGGGACCAGCCCGAGGCCATCGCCCAGCTCGCGCAGGGGTTGCGATCGGGCGTGCGCGATCAGGTGCTGCTCGGCGCCACGGGCACGGGCAAGACCTTCACCATGGCCAACGTGGTCGCCGCACTGAATCGCCCGGCCCTGGTCCTGGCTCCGAACAAGACTCTGGCCGCCCAGCTCTACACCGAGTTCCGGGGACTCTTCCCGGACAACGCGGTGGAGTATTTCGTCAGCTACTACGACTATTACCAGCCTGAAGCCTACCTGCCGCACTCGGACGTCTATATTGAGAAGGATTCGTCCATCAACGACGACATCGACAAGCTCAGGCACGCGGCCACCCATGCGCTGCTTACCCGGCGCGACGTGCTCATCGTGGCCTCCGTCTCTTGCATTTACGGCCTGGGTTCGCCCGATTTCTATGCCAAGATGGTCATTCCCGTGGAAGAGGGCCAGACTCTGTCCATGGATTCGCTGCTCGCGCGGCTGGTGGAGATCCATTACGAGCGCAACGATTACGATTTGCATCGCGGCACCTTCCGCGTGCGCGGCGACGTGGTGGAGATCATCCCGGCCTACAGCCGGGAAAAGGCGTTGCGCATCGAGTTCTTCGGCGACGAGATTGATTCTCTGGCCGAGACCGATCCGTTGACCGGCGAGGTCAAGGACCGGCTGCGCAAGACCGTCATCTACCCGGGCAGCCACTTCGTTTCCGACCGCGACAACCTGACGCGGGCCGTGGACTCCATCCGCACCGAACTGCAGCAGCGTCTGGCCGAACTGAAGGGCGCGAGCAAGCTGGTGGAGGCGCAGCGGCTGGAGCAGCGGACCATGTACGACCTGGAGATCATCGAGGAACTGGGCTACTGCAACGGTATCGAGAACTATTCCAGGCACCTGGACGGCCGGACCACGGGCCAGCCTCCGGCCACGCTGCTCGACTATTTCCCGGACGATTTCATCCTCTTCGTGGATGAGTCGCACATCGCCCTGCCGCAGGTGGGGGGCATGTTCAACGGCGACCGTTCGCGCAAGACCACGCTGGTGGACTTCGGGTTCCGGCTGCCGTCCGCCCTGGACAACCGGCCGCTGAGCTACGGCGAGTTTCAGGAGCGGATCCATCAGGCCGTGTACGTTTCGGCCACGCCGGGGAAGCTGGAAATGGATTTGGCCCAGGGCGTGGTGGTGGAGCAGATCATCCGCCCCACCGGGCTGGTGGATCCCGAGGTGGAGGTGCGAAAAGTCCACGGGCAGATTGACGATTTGCTAGCGGAGTGCAAGAAGAGACAAGCGAGGGACGAGCGGGTTCTGGTGACCACGCTGACCAAGCGCATGGCCGAGGATTTGAACGATTATTTCAATTCCATGGGCGTGCCCTCGCGCTACCTGCACTCGGATATCGACACCCTGGAGCGCATGGCCATCATCCAGGCGCTTCGGGCGGGCGAATTTTTCGTGCTGGTGGGCATCAACCTCCTGCGCGAGGGGCTCGACATTCCCGAGGTGTCGCTGGTGGCGATCCTGGATGCGGACAAGGAGGGCTTTCTGCGTTCCAACCGGTCGCTCATCCAGACATTCGGCCGGGCGGCGCGCAATGTGGGCGGGCGAGTGGTCCTGTACGCGGACGTGATCACGGCGTCCATGGCCGAGGCCATGGAGGAGACAACCCGGCGCCGGGAGAGGCAGGTGGCCCACAACCTGGAGCACGCCATCACCCCGACGACCATCCGCAAGAAGGTGGACAATTTGTTCGGCGCCATGGAAGGCGGGGCTGCGCGGGGGAGCGCGGCCCGTGCGGCCGAGGGACCGGCCGGGTACGGCTCGGACCCGAAGAGGCTGCAACAGACGATCAACAAGTTGGAGCGGGAGATGCGCGACGCCGCCAGGGAACTGGAGTTCGAGCGGGCGGCGGAGTTGCGGGATCGCATAGCCTTGCTGCGCGAACATATGCTTACGTTGGGGTAGTGTATGCTGATGAGGACGTTTCACCGGCGGATGCTCCGTTTGAGGGCCAGGTTCGGCTCATTCTGGAGCATTTTTCTGGGTGCGATCTATCTTGCCGTCGTCTTTTTGATCGGCATTGCGTATTACATGGGGTACGAGCTCTGGGATTTCCCGAGCGCCTTCTATATGGTGGTCATCACCCTTTCCACGGTTGGCTTCATGGAGGTCAACGAACTTTCCAACACGGGCCGCATGTTCACCGCCTTTCTGATCATGGGCGGTGTGGGCGGTTTCGTGTACATCGCGGGCGCATTTGCCCAGATCCTGATCGACGGACGTCTGCAAATCCTGTGGGGTAAGCATAAAATGATGAAAGAGATAGGTAGGTTGAAGGGTCATTTCATCGTCTGCGGCTACGGGCGCATCGGCAACATCGTGGTCCAGGAGATGGTCAAGGAAGGATACGACGTGGTGGTTATCGAGCAGTCCGCCGACCTCATCGACAAGATGGAGCAGGACGGCATTCCGTGCATCGACGGAGACGCCACCAGCGACGAGGTGCTGATCAGCGCCGGGCTGCTGCGCGCCAAGTCCCTGGTCTCGGCCCTGACCAGCGAGGCGGCCAACGTCTATGTCACCCTGACCGCGCGCCAGCTCAACCCCGACATCAACATCGTGGCCCGGGCGGGCGAGGTCTCGCACATCGCCAGGCTGGAGCTGGCCGGAGCCAACCGGGTGGTGCTGCCGCACTTCATCGGCGGCCTGCGCATGGCCCAGAACGTGCTGCGGCCCACGGTGACCAACTTTGTCGAACTGGCCATGCGCGGCGGCATCGATCTTCAAATGGAAGAGCTTGTGGTTTCGTCCGGCTCCGAACTGGTGGACAAGGATCTGGTCGAGTCCAAGATCCGTCCCCGGTTCAATCTGATCATCATCGGCATCCAGAAGGAATCGGGGGACATGGTCTTCAACCCCGGCCCCAAGGAAGTGATCAACGCCAATGATACGCTGCTGGCCGTCGGCAACAAGAAGAACCTCCACGATATCAAGGAAATTCTCTAAGGGAGCCCGTCCACGTTTATGGTTTCATCCGACACGAAGAAGCGCGCCGCCCGGCTGCGGGAGGCGCTGGAATATCATAATCACCGTTATTATGTTCTCGACGATCCGGAAATTCCTGACGAGGAGTATGACGACCTGTTTCGCCAGTTGCAGGCCATCGAGCAGGCGCATCCCGAACTGGACGACCCCAACTCGCCGACCAAACGGGTAGGCGGCGAGCCCGCGTCGGGGTTCGCGTCCTACGAGCATGCCGAGCGCATGTACAGCCTGGACAACGCCATGGATACCGACGCCTGGTACGCGTTCACCGAGCGGGTGGCCAAGAGCCTGGGCTCGGATCGCGTGGAGTACTGGGCCGACCCCAAGATGGACGGGCTGGCGTTGGAAGTCATCTACGAGCGGGGCCGGTTCGTCCGCGCCGCCACGCGTGGCGACGGCCAGGTGGGCGAGGACGTGACCGGGAACATGCGCACGGTGATGAACCTGCCGCTGACCTTGCGCGGGGGATCGGTCCCCCGGTTGCTGGAGGTGCGTGGCGAGGTGGTCATGTCCAACCGGGATTTCGCCGCGCTCAACGAGCGCCAGCGCCGGGCCGGGGAGAAGGTCTTCGCCAACCCGCGCAACGCCGCCGCCGGGTCCATCCGCCAGCTCGATCCCAAGGTGGCCGCATCCCGGCCGTTGCGGTTCATGGGCTACGGCATCGGCCGTGTGGAATGGGACCAGCCGCTTTTTGCCTGGACCACGCAGCGGGAGATCATGGAGGGGCTTGGGTCCCTGGGGTTCGCCGTGGCCCCGGAGGCCAAGCTCTGCGGCTCGCCCCGGGCCGTGGCCGACTATTTCAACGAACTGGGGGAACGGCGCGCCTTGCTGCCGTTCGAGATCGACGGCGTGGTCGCCAAGGTGAACAGCCTGGAGATGCAGCGTGCCCTCGGGTTTACCTCCCGCGCGCCGCGCTGGGCCTTGGCCCTCAAGTTCCCGGCCATGCAGGCGCGCACGCGTCTCCGCGCCATTCGCATTCAGGTGGGCCGCACCGGCGTGCTCACCCCGGTGGCCGAGCTGGAGCCCGTGCCCCTGGCGGGCGTGATCGTTTCCAACGCCACCCTGCACAACAAGGGGTACATCGCCGAGCACGACCTGCGCGTGGGCGATACCGTGCTGGTGCAGCGGGCCGGGGACGTCATTCCCCAGGTGCTCTCCGTGGACCTGGAGGCGCGGCCGGAGGATGCCGAGCCGTATCTTTTCCCCGACATCTGTCCGGTCTGCGGCAGCCCGGCGCGGGAGGATGGCGAGGCCGTGCGCTGCACCAACGACGCCTGTCCGGCCAAGACCGTGCAGCGGATCATCCATTTCGTCTCCAAGGCGGGGCTCGACATGGAGGGCGTGGGCCGCAGGTGGGTGGAGCGGCTGGCCAGGGACGGCGTGCTGGAAACCGCCGCCGATCTTTTCACCCTGGAGAAGACCGACTTGCTCAAGTACGAGGGCATGGCCGACAAATCGGCCGAGAATTTCCTGGCGGCCATAGCCAAGGCCCGGGAGGAGGCCCCGCTGTGGCGGCTCATCGCCGGGCTGGGCATCCGCCACGTGGGTGAGCAGACCGCCCGCACCTTGGCCGTGCGCTATGAGGACATCGAGGCGTTGGGCCGGGCCACACGCGAGGAGTTGCAGGCCCTGGAGGACGTCGGACCCATCGTGGCCGAGAGCATCCGTTTTTTCTTCGAGAGCGAGGATACCCTGGCCCTGATCGAGCGGTTCAAGGCGGTCGGGTTCTGGCCCGTTGGCGGCCAGACGGTGGGGGAGGCCTCGGCGGGCGCGCCGCTGGCGGGCAAGGTCTTCATCTTCACCGGCTCCCTGCCGGACATGTCGCGCACCGAGGCCGAGGCCCTGGTGGAGGCGAGGGGCGGCAGCTCGGCCAAGTCCATTTCCAAGAAGGTGGACTACGTGGTGGCCGGGGAGAAGGCAGGGTCCAAGGTCGCCAAGGCCCGGAAGCTTGGCCTCGAAATTATTGACTTCGAGCGGTTCATGGAATTACTCCATACGTCCGCATAAATTTCCAACTTGTTACAAGGAGAGGCGGTATGGCTACCGATGTCGTCATTCTGGGCGCGAAGGGGCGCATGGGCAACATGCTGGTCAACATGGTCCTGGCCGACGCCGAGCTGAACCTGGTCGGCGTCTGCGAGCGCAAGGGCAATGCGGGCGGGCTGGACTACGAAGGGTGTTCCGCCTCGGACTGCCTGGAGGAACTGCTGCCGCACGTTCCCGGCGCGGTCATCGTCGATTTCACCGCCCCCGAGGCCTCGGTGGCCATGGCCGAAACCGCGGCCAGATTCGGCAACCCCGCCGTCATCGGCACCACCGGCCTGGGCAAGGACCAGCAGGCGCAACTGGCCGAGTCGGCCAAAAAAGTGCCCCTGTTCTGGTCGCCGAACATGTCCGTGGGCATCAACATGCTGCTCAAGTTTCTGCCCGTCCTGGTCCAGGCTCTGGGACCGGCCTACGACATGGAGATCGTGGAGACCCACCACCGGATGAAGAAGGACTCGCCCAGCGGCACGGCCCTGAAACTGGCCCAGTGTTTGGCCGAGGCCCGGGGCTGGGACTACGACGAGGTCAAGAAGCACTGCCGCGACGGCATCATCGGCGAGCGGCCGCGCAACGAGATCGGCGTGCAGACCCTGCGCGGCGGCGACGTGGTTGGGGAGCACACCGCCTTTTTCTTCGGTCCCGGCGAGCGCATCGAGGTCACTCACCGCGCGCATTCGCGCGAAACCTTCGCCGCCGGCGCCCTGCGCGCGGCCAAGTGGCTGTCCGGGCAGAAGCCGGGCAGACTCTACAACATGGCCGACATCTTTTAGATCGGATTGCACGCGAGAGAAAAGGGGCATGGAGTGATCCATGTCCCTTTTTTGTCAGTAGCGCTCGAAATCGGCTCCGCCGGGTGCGTCCGCCTGGCCGGAGGGCAGGGAGGGCGGTCCGGGCGTTCGGGCTTCGCGAAGGATTTCGGAAGAATCGCAGGTGGTGGTGAAGAAGCACATGGTGTCCTTCAGCGCCTGGGTCTGGGTGTCCATGGTCACCGAGGCCGCAGCCACGTGTTCGGCGGTGGCCGAGTTCTGCTGGACCACGCTGTCCAGTTCGTTCACGGCCTCGTTGATTTGCGAGACGCCGATGTCCTGCTCGCGGGCCGCCGCCGAGACCTCTTCGATCAGTTCGTAGGTCTTGCGGATGTCCGGTACGGTCTTCTTGAGCATCTTCCCGGCCTTGTCCGCCACTCGCAGGCTGGACGTGGAGAGCTCGCTGATTTCGGCGGCGGCGATGCCGCTGTGTTCGGCCAGCTTGCGCACCTCGGCGGCGACCACGGCAAACCCCTTGCCGTGCTCTCCCGCCCGTGCCGCCTCGATGGCGGCGTTGAGCGCCAGCAGGTTGGTCTGCCGGGCGATATCTTCGACGATGGCGATCTTTTCGGCGATCTCGTTCATGGCCGACACGGTCTGCTCCACCGCGTTGCCGCCTTCCTCGGCGTCCTTGGCCGCCTGCGCGGCCAGGGACTGCGTCTCCTTTATGTTCTCGAAACTCTGGCTGATGTTGGCCGAAATCTCCTCGATGCTGGCGGCCACCTGGGCCACGCTGGCCGCCTGCCTCGACGACCCGTCGGCCAGCATGGCCGACGAGTCGCTGATGTCGCGGCTGTTGTCGGCCAGGGTGTCGGCTGCGTCCTGCACCTCGTTGACAATGGAGGTCAAGCGCTCCCGCATGGCCCTGAGCGAAAGGGCGAGGTCGCCCATTTCATCTTTTTGCCGGATGTTCAGGGACAGGGTCATATCGCCTGCGGAAAAGGCTTCGGCAAAGGCGAGCAGGAGCCGTATGGGCCTGAGGATGAAGCGCTGGATGACCTGGCCGCCGACCAGTACGGGAATGAGGGCGATGAGGAGGATGCCGACCGTTATCAGATAGAGGGCGTGGGTGATGACGTTGTGCTGGGCGGTCATGTCCATGACCAGGGCGAGAACGCCGATCTGTTTTCCGGCGTAGTCGTGGATGGGCACGGTGGTCACCACATTGCTGCCCGCCATGCGGGTGGATGTCGCCTCGCGGCCTGCGTCCAGGTCCCCCAAGGCGATGATTTCCCTGGCCTCGGCGTTCTTCTGGCCGGAGATCAGCACGTAGCGGTTGTCCGTAACGGGGTACTTGGCGGAATCCTGGAGCATGGTGGTGATGGACAGCAGGTCCTGGTTCATGAAGAGCAGGACCTTGAGCCCCGCGTTTTCCTCCATGGCCGAGAGCAGCGGATCGAAGTCCTTGAGCACTTCCACGGAGCCGAGCTGCTTGCCGTCGGGCGACTTGATGGGGGCCACGCCCCGGATGGTGAATCCGCCCCGGCCGGGCTCGATGCCCTTTACCGCCTGGCCCGTGCGGTTGACGTCGAGGACCGTCTTGCGAAATGAGGAGATGTCGTCGGAGATATCGACCCACTTCCCGTCCTTCCTGGCCTGCTTCTCGCGCCAGACGCGCAGCAGGCTGCGGCCGTTGGGCAGGTGATAGTGCACGTTCAGAGGGGCGCCGGTAATGTTTTTGAGACCGGCTGCCGCGTCCTTGAGGGCGGTCCGGATGCGCTCCCGCGCCGCCTGCGACTGGGGGCTTTTCGGGTCGTCCGTGTTGCCGGAATGCGCCACGCGGTATGCCTCGATGACTTCTGCGAGTTGACTGTACTGCGCGGCGGTGTCCAGGGCTTCGCGGGAAGCTGTGTCCAAGGCCCCGTTGAAGGCGGCCACCCTGTCCCTGGCCAGAAGGGTTATGAACGACCGCTCCAGCGTCGAGAATTCGCGGTTGATGAAGAAAAGGCCGATGCCGCAGCAGGTCACCACCGCAATGAATAATGGGGCCAGCAGTTTGCTTCTGAGCTTCATGGTGTCCGTCCCTTTGTTGTCGTCGGGCTACCGCCGTAACGCCCATGGGGGTTCCTGATATTGCCTGAGTCTATTCAACGGCGCAGGGACATTGCAGTCAATTATAGATAGCAGAAAGCTGTCGGCGAGCGCGAAGGAAGCGCCCGGGAGGCAGAATGGAGGAAGCGGCGTGTACCGGCCTAGAGGATGGGCGAGAACAGGCGGGCGAACCGGATCACGGTCTGCCGGATGACGTTCTTGTGGTCGTACTCTTTCGTGCCGACTTCGTCGCTGTGGGCGAAGTCGTTCACGAACATGGCCTCGACGCGGCTGCAGAACTCCGCGTCCTCCACGAGCATGGTGATCTCGAAATTGAGGCGGAAGGAGCGGTTGTCCAGATTGGCCGTGCCCACCCCGGCCAGGTCGTCGTCGGCCAGGAATACCTTCTGGTGCATGAAGCCCTGCTGGTAACGGTAGACCCGGATGGCGTCCATCTGGAGTTCGTTGATGCAGGCGAAACCGGCCAGGTAGACCAGCAGGTGGTCGGCCCTGTGCGGCAGGATGATGCGCACGTCCACGCCGCGCATGGCGGCCAGTTGCAGGGCCTTGGTCACGGAGCTGTCCGGCACGAAGTAGGGCGAGGCGATCCAGAATCGCTTGCGCGCGGAGTTGATGGCCCGGATGAACATGAGCGAGCAGGTTTCGAGCGGGTCGGCCGGACCGGTGGCGAAGGCCAGGACATCCGCGCTGCCCCCGGTGGGGGGAAAGGTGCGGCCGAGGTCCAGAAGCACGCCCGTGGCCCAGTACCAGTCGCGGGCGAAGCTGATGCCCACGCCGAGCACGGCCGGGCCGGTGATCTTCATGTGCGTGTCGCGCCAGCCGGTGAACTCCTTGGATATGCCCAGGTATTCGTCGCCCACGTTGTGCCCGCCCACAAAGGCGGTGCGGTGGTCCGCGATGACGATCTTGCGGTGGTTGCGGAAGTTGAGCTGGAACCGGTTGCCGCGCCCCTTGGTGGTGTGGAAGGGAAAGGCCTCGATCCCGGCGTCGCGCATGGACTGCCAGAAACGGGCCGGGGTCTTGTGGCAGCCTATCTCGTCGTAAAGGAAGTGTATGGTCACGCCTTGTCTGGCCTTGCGGATCAGCAGTTCCTGCAGCCGCTTGCCCAGGTCGTCCTCATGGACGATGAAGAACTGGATGAGCAGGGTATGCCTGGCCTTTTCGATGGACTCGAAAATCGCCTCGAAGGTTGTGTTGCCGTCGGTGTACAGTTCAAGTCCGTTGCCGCCCGCGAACGGAATCTTGGCCATGGTTTCGTAGGAGCAGCGGGGGGCGTGGGGCCTGTTGCGCTCGGACGGCTTTCGCACCTCCGGCAGGTCGTGCTTGCGTTCCAGCAGCTGGCGGAACCGTTCATCCACCGCGCGCATGGTCTCCACGTAGCCGTGAAACTTCCGGCGGCCGAAGATCCAGTACAGAGGCAGGCTGACCAGGGGGAAGGTGGCCAGGGAGATGGCCCAGGCGATGGCTCCCTGCGGGGTGCGGGCGTCGCGCACGGCCATGATCGCCGTCAGGATGGCCGCGATTTCGATGGCGGTGTAGATGAGGCTGAGCAGGCCGAGCAGAACCTGAAGATCGGTGGATTCCATGAATCGGATTTAACAGAAATTCCGGCAAAGTGGAATCCACTCTCTTGCCGCTCTGCGGGAAATGTGATCTGAAGCTGGGATCATGCGAACAACAGCATCCGGCGGGGAGCGCGGCGCAACAGCGTCCGGCCATCCTTTCGTCTCGCGTCCCAATCGGACCATGCTCGGATTGGCCCTGCCCGTACTCTTTTCTCTGGTGGCCGAGCCCCTGACCGGACTGGCGGACACGGCCTTCGTGGCCCGCATTCCGGGCTCGGAGCCGGTGGCCGCCCTGGGCATCGGCACGGTGGCTTTTTCCTCCATCTTCTGGGCTTTCGGCTTTCTGGGCATCGGCACCCAGACCGAGGTGGCCCACGACATGGGCGGCGGCAGCCGCGAACACGCGGTCAAGCTGACCTCGCTGGCCTGCCTGCTCGCCGCAGGCGTGGGCGTGGCGCTCCTGATCGGGTTGATGCCCGTGCTGGGCCAGGTGGCCGGACTGCTCGGGGCGCAGGGGCGGGTCCAGGACCTGGCCTGCGAATACATGCACTATCGGCTCTATGGCGCGCCCGCCGTGCTGGTGTCCGTGGCCTGCTTCGGCGCACTGCGCGGCGTGCAGGACATGCGCACGCCGTTTTATGTGGCCGTGGCCGTCAACGTCATCAACATCCTGCTTGACCGGCTGCTCATTTTCGGCGGTTGGGGTCTGCCGCCCTTCGGCGTGGCCGGGGCGGCCGTGGCCAGTTCGGCCAGCCAGTGGGTGGGGGCGGTCTGGGTCCTGGTAGTGGTCGCCCGGCGTATCGGCCTGACCCGGCACATGCAGGGAGCGGGCGTGGTCAAGCTGCTGCGCATCGGCGGCGACCTGTTCGTGCGTACCGGGATGCTGCTGCTCTTTCTCGGCCTGTGCACCCGCGTGGCCAACCGTTTCGGCGCGGACGACGGAGCGGCCTATCAGGCCATCCGCCAGTTCTACGTGTTTGCCGCCCTTTTTCTGGACGCCTTCGCCATCACCGGCCAGAGCCTGGTGGGCTACTTCCTGGGCGCAAAGAACAAGGAACAGGCGCGGCGGGTGGCCCGCATCGTTTGTCTGTGGAGCGTGGTCACCGGCGTGGTGATCGCCGGCCTGATGCTGGCCGGAAAAGATTTCGTGGCCTGGCTGCTGGTGCCGCCTCGGGCCGTGGCCCTGTTTGAACCGGGTTGGATCGTGCTTGCCCTGTCCCTGCCGCCGGGGGCCTTGTCCTTCGCCACGGACGGCATCCATTGGGGAACCGGCGATTTCCGCTACCTGCGCAACGCCATGATCGTGTCGTCGGTAGTGGGCGGGGCGCATGTCCTGCTCATCGAATACGTTCATCCGGCGCACGCCATGGTGCATATCTGGATCGCCTCGGCGCTGTGGACCATGCTCCGGGGCGGGTTCGGGATGATCCGCGTCTGGCCCGGCGTGGGCAAGGCTCCGCTCAAGGAGGCGCAGGGGGGCGGACCCGGGCTCCGCTGACAAGGTCCATTCTGCGCCAGACCTTGATTTCAATCGTCTGCGTTATCGGGGAAAATGGATCTTCGACGCAGGCTCGGCTGCGTCTTTGGCCCTTTTACCGCCTCGCCCATTGCATCCTTGCGCACGGTCGCGGCGAGCGGAATGCGTCAACCGCGTCTAGTGCTCGGCCAGATAGGAGAACATGAAGGCGTAGGCGCTGCGCATTTCCTTTTCCAGGTTGCGCAGGTGGGCCGAAGCCGCTTCGAGGTCGCGGGCCTTGGAGGCGTTTTCCAGCAGCAGGCAACAGTCCCGCACCCGCTCCACGCCCATGGTGGCGGCTCCGCCCTTGAGGGCGTGCGCCAAGTGGCGGAGTTTTTCTTCATCCCCGCCCTGGAGCGCTTCCCGGATTTCCTGGATGCGTTTGGGCTCCTGCGAGATGAAGGTCGTGAACATCCGCTTCAGGAAGGGTTGCTTCCCGGCCATGGATGCCAGGAATCTGCTGTCGATCACATCTTTTCCGTGCATATGTGGATTCACCGCCAAGTGTATCTAGTGGAGACGTATCGTAGCCATCATAGAGCCTCGGGGAATTTTCGGCAACCGGTTTTGCAAAAAAATGTGACTCGGCGTATACGGATCCAAAAAAAAGGCGGGACCGGAGTCCCGCCCTCGCTGTCGGCATGGGGTGCGGCTACAGTTTGTAGAGTTTTTCGCCGGGCACGATGGCGATGCCGCTTTTCTGCAGCAGCTCGATGCCCTGGTCCGTGCGGTCGAAGCGGAAGATGAGTACGGCGGAGTCTCCGCTTTGCTGGACGAAGGCGTACATGTATTCGACGTTGATGTTCGCGTCCTGGAGCATGCTCAGGATTTCGTGCAGCCCGCCCGGGCGGTCCGGGACCTCCACGGCCACCACCGAGGTGCGGCCGACGGTGAACCCGCTTTCCTTGAGCTTGTTCTTGGCGGTCTCGAAATCGGAGACGATGAGGCGCAGGATGCCGAAATCCGAGGTGTCGGCCAGGGACAGGGCGCGGATGTTGACCTTCGCTTCCGACAGGATGCGAGTGACCTCGGCCAGGCGGCCGGCGCGATTTTCCAGGAATATGGAGAGTTGATCGACTTTCATGATGTAATCCTCGCTGTTGCGGATTGCTAGGCTTCTTTCCTCTTGTCGATGATGCGCTTGGCCTTGCCCACGGAGCGTTCGATACCTTTGGGCTCGACCAGTTTCACCTTGGCGGTGACGCCGAGGAATTCCTTGATATTTTTCATTACCTTCGATTCCACGCGCTGTAAACTCTTGATCTCGTCCGAGAACAGGGATTCGTTGACCTCCACCTGCACCTCCAGGGTGTCGAGGTTGCCCTGGCGTTCCACGACGAGTTGATAGTGCGGGGTGAGGCCCTCCGTCTCGATGAGGATGGACTCGATTTGCGAGGGGAAGACGTTGACGCCGCGGATGATCAGCATGTCGTCGGAACGGCCGGTGACGCGCTTCATGCGCGTGGTGGTGCGGCCGCATTTGCACGGCACCCTGTTCAGGGTGGTCAGGTCGCGGGTGCGGTAGCGGATGAGCGGGATGCCTTCCTTGGTCAGGGTGGTGAAGACCAGCTCGCCTTCCTCGCCGGGGGCCACGGGTTCGCCGGTCTCGGGGTCGATGGTTTCGGCCAGGAAGTGGTCTTCCTGGATGTGCAGGCCATCCTGGGCCTCGTGACACTCGATGGCCACGCCGGGACCCATGATTTCGGAAAGGCCGTAGATGTCGATGGCCGTGATGCCGAGCTTTTTCTCGATGTCCAGGCGCATTTCGTTGGTCCAGGGCTCGGCGCCGAAGATGCCGATGCGAAGCGGCAGGTCGCGGACGTCGATGCCCATTTCCAGGGCGGTTTCGGCCAGGAAGAGGGCGTAGGACGGGGTGCAGGTGATCACGTCGGGGGCGAAATCCTTGAGCAGGGTCACCTGGCGGCGGGTGCCGCCGCCGGAGATGGGCACCACGGTGGCGCCCAGGGTTTCGCAGCCGTGGTGGATGCCGAGACCGCCGGTGAACAGGCCGTAGCCGTAGGCGTTGTGCACGGTGTCGCTGGAAGAGGCCCCGGCTGCCACCAGGGAGCGGGCGATGAGCTTGCCCCAGTTTTCGATGTCGCGCTTGGTGTAGCCGACGACCGTGGCCGTGCCGGTGGTGCCGGAGGAGGAGTGGATGCGCACGATCTGCTCCTTGGGCACCGCGAACATGCCGAAGGGATACTGGTCGCGCAGGTCCTGTTTGATGGTGAAGGGCAGCAGGGTGATATCCTTGAGCGTTTTGACGTCCTGGGGTTTGACGCCTTTTTCGTCGAATTTCTTCTTGTAGAAGGGGACGTTGGCGTAAACCCTCTCGCACAGGGCCTGGAGCCGTCTCAACTGCAGCTGTTCCATGTCCTCCCTGGGCAGGGTTTCATAGTGCGCATCGTAGATCATCCTGTTCTCCTTGCTTGCGGGGCTTTGCCCGCCGGTGCATAAAAGAAACCACGGTCCCGGGAGCCCGTGGTTCATCCTGTTGCCTGACCGCCACCTAGTCCACGAGCTTCATATGCTCGTCGTAAAGAAGAATTGCGGTGACGGATTTTGTCGCATAGACGGGAGGTTGCCCCATGTTGCCGTTGCCGTCAAGGGGTTTGTCCGCCGGAGATGGCCGTGCGGCGCGCTTTCTGCCGCTTTGCAATTGCCGGAGAGTTCCTTTACTAGAGGTGTGTGTGGAGACCTTCATGGAGGGAATATGAATTTCAAGGCGTTGGTCATGCAGAGCCGGACCCGGCGCGTCTTCGACGAGTCCCGGCCCGTGGACGTTGAGACCCTGGTGGAGCTGGTGGACGTGGCGCGGTACATGCCTTCGGGCAGGAACCTGCAGCCGCTCAAGTACGTTGTCTGCGTCGACCAGGCCCGGTGCGCGGAGATATTCCCGCTCCTCGGCTGGGCCGGATACCTCAAGGACTGGCCCGGCCCGGCGGAAGGCGAGCGGCCCACCGGCTACGTGGTCATCCTGCTGGACCGGACGCTGGCCGACGACCCGCACTGCGACCACGGCATCGCCTGCCAGACCATCATGCTGGCGGCGGCGGAAAAGGGGCTGGGCGGGTGCATCATCGCCACGGTCAACCGCAAGAAACTGGCCCGGGTGTTCGGCTTGCCGGAGCATCTGGAAATCCTCCTGGTGCTCGCCCTGGGCGTCCCCGCCGAGGAGGTGGTCATAGAACCCCTTCCCGCAGACGGCAAAATCGAGTATTGGCGCACAGCGGACGGCACACACCACGTCCCCAAGCGGAGCCTCGGCGACGTGCTGGTGGCCCGGTATCCCGAAGAGAACGCATAGCGGACCGGTAGGAATGAAAGGAAAAAGAAAGTTCAGCGACATGACGAGCCTCGACAAGGCCCGCCTGGTCGCCGGGTGGCTGGAGGACAAGCAGGGCGAGAACATCGTCATCATGAACGTTTCCGCCATCAGCTCGGTGACGGACATGACCCTGGTGGTTTCCGCGCGCGGCGCCAAGCACGCCCAGGCCCTGGCCGACCACGTGCTGGAGCGGTGCGCCGCCGAAAAGATCGAATTTTTGCGCATGGAGGGCCAGCGCACCGGCGAATGGGTCCTGCTCGACCTCAACGACGTGCTGGTTCACGTCTTCCAGGAAGAGTTGCGCACCTTTTACAACATCGAGGGCATGTGGGCCGAAGCGCCCCGCGTCCGGATGGCCGGGTAGCCCGGAGACGACATGGCCGAACCGAAAAAGACCTTGCTCCTGATCCTGGATGGCTGGGGCATCGCCCCGGACGGCGCGGGCAACTGCGTGAAAAACGCGCCCACGCCGCACCTGGACGCGCTGATGGACGCCTATCCCCACACCCGGCTGGCCTGTTCGGGCCGGTCCGTGGGGTTGCCCGACGGGTTCATGGGCAACTCCGAGGTGGGACACATGAACATCGGCGGCGGCCGGGTCATCTATCAGGATATGACCCGCATCGACATCGCCATCGAGTCCGGCAGGCTGGTCGGCAACCCGACCCTGAAGGACCTGATGGCCAGGACGAAGGCCGGGAGCGGGCGGCTGCACCTGATGGGGCTGGTCTCGGACGGCGGCGTGCACAGCCACCAGAACCACATCGACGCGCTGCTCGAAATGGCCGCCCGGGCCGAGGTGCCCGAGGTTTTCGTTCACGTCTTTCTCGACGGCCGCGACACCCCGCCCGCCAGCGGCCTGGGCTACGTCCGCAGACTGATGGCGACCATGGATCGGCTGGGGAAAGGGAAGATCGCCACCGTCAGCGGCCGCTACTGGGCCATGGACCGCGACAAGCGGTTCGAGCGCGTGGAGCGGGCCTACCGCGCCCTGGTGGACGGCGAGGGCGTGGCCATGGCCGACCCGTTGTCCGGCATCCAGGCGTCCTATGACGCCGGGAAGGAGGACGAGTTCGTCGAGCCGGGCGTGATCCGGGGCGTGGACGGCCGCATCGGCGACGGCGACGGCCTGTTCTTCTTCAACTTCCGGGCCGACCGGGCGCGCGAGATCAGCCGGACGATTTTCGATCCCGCGTTCGTCGAATTCCCTCGCAAACGCGTCCCCACGCTCGCCTGCTTCGCGACCATGACCCGCTACGAGAGCACCTTTCCCATGCCTGCGGCCTTTCCGCCCGAGTCCTACGACGAGACCCTGGGCGAGGTCGTCTCCCGTCGGGGCATGCGCCAGCTGCGCATCGCCGAGACCGAGAAGTACGCCCACGTCACCTATTTCCTCAACTGCGGCCGCGAGGAGCCCTTCGAGAACGAGGATCGGGTCATGGTTCCCTCGCCGCGCGAGGTGGCCACCTATGACCTCAAGCCGCAGATGAGCGCCGACGAGGTGGCCGACAAGCTCGTCGAGCGCCTGGCAGACTACGATTTGTGCGTCTGCAACCTGGCGAATCTGGACATGGTCGGCCACACCGGCATCATGGCCGCTACCGAACAGGCCTGCGTCACCGTGGACGGCTGCGTGGGCCGCATCGTGGACGCCATGCTCACCCTGGACGGCCGTGTCCTGCTTACGGCCGACCATGGCAACGCCGAGCAGGTGCTGGCTGCGGACGGCAGTCCGCACACGGCCCATTCCACCAACCCGGTACCGCTGGTCTACATCGAAAAGGGCAGGGAGGACGCCGTACTCGACGAGGGCATCCTCGGCGACATCGCCCCGACCATCCTCGGGCTGTGGAACATCGACCAACCGGCCGCCATGACCGGCAGAAATCTCATTCGCAAGGGGTAACCTCGTGTCCGAATCCAAGAAACCGCTGACGCCGGTCAAACCGGCCGGGATGGAGCTGATCTTCCTCTACCCCTGCCCGCACTGCAATCGCGAGGTGCCGCTCATCGCGCCGTCGCGCCCGGCCATGGCCCAGTGCGACGCCTGCCGCGAAAACTTCCCCATCGTGCCCGTGGACGATCGGACCATCCGCTACATGAAGCTCATCCTGGCGGGCGGCAAGGCGGCCATCGACCCGGATTTCCTTTAGACGCCGGGCGAGTGTCGGCCGCTAGAAGCTGACGCCTCAAGGTACATCTCGGCGTGCGCCAGCGGGCCGTAGCGGCGGAGTTGCGCGTAGATCGGCTGGAAGAAATCCTGCGCGAGCAGATCTCTGGTCAGGAATGCGATGCTGCCGGGGTAGACGCAGAGATCGTAGTGCACGCCTCGATGCATGAAGCCGCAGAGGAATTCCGATAGTTCGTAGAGCACGTAGTCGCACAGGGTGAGGATCTTCTCCTCGTTCAGGCGGCTGACGATGTTTCCCAGGTTGCCCGAGACGGAAGCGACGATGTAGTCGCGGAAGGAAGCGTTGTCCCGGAAATTGTCGAAGATCAGCCTGGTGTTATGCACGTAGGACTCGTCCATGATGTCCGGCCATTCGAGGATGACGATCTTCTCTCGCTGCCCGGCGGGCAGCGAGTCGACGGCTTTGCGGCAGGCGTCCAGGATCGGGTCTGATTGCCGGAATGCCTTGCTCAGGGCCTTTTCCACATTGGATTTGTCGAAGACTTCGTTGTTGATGCGTTGCAGGATGTCGACAATAAGCAGGGCGAAGCCGTCGCGGGCATGCTGAGCGCCCCACGCGGCGAAGGCCGCGATGGCCTCGGGCGTGAAGTATTTGTTTTTGATGCTGATGCCGAGGTAGGGGTTCCATCGGTTTGAATCGATGGCTTCCCGCGTCGTGTTGAAGAGGTCTCGGATTTCCATGGTGATCTCTCTGGCGGGGGTTGCTGTTTCGGCCCGGGACAGGGCCGAAACGCATATTATCACACTCCGGCTCGTTTCAACAAGCATTTCGGCTCAATCCCCCCTCCCGAACCCCCTTCGGGCCGGATGCCGCATGAGCAGACGGACTGGATTGTCCGCAAGGCCTTCAAGGGACGTCAATCCGTTTCATCAAACCGGCCGCATGAAAACCGGCAATCCAACGTGAACCTCGGAATGCCAAAGTCTTTTGGCCGGGCTGCAACGGCCCTCGGATTTCTTCGGGCGGTTGCGTAATGGCCGGGCTTCCAGAAAGCCGTGCCGGGAACTGTGGCCTGTTGAATGGAGAAGCCGCCTTTCGTTGGCCCCGCAATTGCTAGGGAATGGGCCTGGGCTGTTCATGTTTTATCAACGGGGAGAACGAATGAAGAGGGTGATAAAGGCGTATCTTTCTGGATACACGGTATTTTTGATGATAGGCTTGGCCTTTGCCATGGATGCCCGGCCCGTCATGGCCGCTTCGGAAGATCTGACAATTCTGTCAGCGAGCGGTGGGGACTGGTCAGGGCTGACGGTCGCATCTCTGGCCGTGGGGTGCGCGGCGGTCCTGGTGGCCTCATGGGTAGTCGTTGCAAGGATAAGCAATAAACATAAAGAGTTGATAGCTTTCCTCCATGCCGTAGGAACCGGAGAAAGGGGCGTTTTCCTTCTCTGGAACAGTGGTGACGATTTTGGCAAAATTTCTCTAGGTCTCAACCAGATTGTCAAGTACATTAATGAGTTGGAACAGAAGCTCAAAACTAGCGAAAATGTGGCCCGGGAGGCCGGGGAAAAGGCTTCGTTTGCCCTGGGGCAGGCCGAGCAGGCCCGCGAGCAGGGTGAAGCGGCCCGTTGCCAGGGGTTGCTTTCCGCAGCCAGGACTCTGGACGTCTCGGTCGCGGGAATTCGCGAGGCGGCGGCCAGCCTGGGCATGTCTTCGGACAAGGCGAGCAGCGGTGCCGCCGAGCAGCAGCGCTATCTGGGCGAGGCCGTTTCCGCCATGGAGCAGATGAATGCGGCCGTGGCCGAGACCGCGACCAATGCGGAAGCTGCGGCGGGGGGCGCCGAGCAGGCCCGCGAGTTCGCCAGCAGCGGGGCCGAGGTGGTTGCCCGCACGGTGGAGTCCATCGCCTCGGTTTCCGGCAATTCCCGCACTCTGGTGGACCAGGTGGCCGCGCTGGGCTCCCGTGCCGAGGGCGTGGGCAAGATCATGGGCGTCATTTCCGACATAGCTGATCAGACCAATCTGCTGGCCCTGAACGCGGCCATCGAGGCGGCCCGTGCGGGCGACGCCGGGCGGGGATTCGCCGTGGTCGCCGACGAGGTGCGCAAACTGGCCGAGAAGACCATGGAGGCCACCCGCGACGTGGATGTGGCCATCAAGGGCATCCAGCAGCAGGTAGGGCAGACCATCAACGGCGTGCAGGAAATGGCCGAGTTGGCCGATTCCGCCGCCGGACTGGCCAACGACTCCGGCTCCGCCCTGCAACGCATCGTCACCGTGGCCGGGAACAGCGCGGCGCGCATCCGCTCCATCGCCTCGGCTGCGTCGCAGCAATCCATCGCCAGCGAGCAGGTGACCCGGACCATGACTGCGGTTCATGACATTTCCCGGGCAACGGGCGAGGGCATGGCCGAGGCCGCTTCGGCCACTGCCGCCCTGGCCGGGCGGGTCAACGATCTCTCGACCATGACCGGCGTCTTCCGGCTGGTGGGCAGCGGCAGGGTGCAGGAGGTCATCGGCGCCATGGCCGCCTCGACGGATATCCTCTCCCGCGAGCGCGGCCGCCAGGAGTCGGCCATGCGCCGCGCGCTCAAGGAAAACGAATTTCTGGAGCTGCTTTACGTCACCGACGAGACCGGCCATCAGACCGTGAGCAACATCGGCGGCAGGGTCATGGGCTTTTCCGAGGACAAGGGGGCCTTCGGCTCGAACTGGTCCATGCGCCCCTGGTTCCGGGGGGCGGTGGACAACCGCACCTTCTTCATTTCCGACGTGTACGAGTCCTCGGCCTCGGGCGAGAACTGCATCACCGTCTCCTGCCCGTTCTTCGATCGCGACGGTGTGCTTCGGGGCGTGGTCGCCGCCGACGTGCGCGTGGCGGTCTGATCCCGGGGGAACTCTTTGTTTATCCGGCGGGGAGGGCTTGGGCCTTCCCCGCTTTATTTCTTGCTTTTGTACTGCATCAGCGCGTTGCCCGCGACGATGAAGCCCAGGCCGGCCACCGTTGCCGGGAGGATGGTTTCGCCCGCCAGAAAATGGATGAAGACCAGGGAGAGGAAAGGGGAGAGGAAGATCAGGTTCGCCACCCGGACAGTGCCGCCGCCATCGGGCAGGGCGGCGTACTTCATGGCCGAGAGCCACAGGGTGAAGGTGATGCCCATCTCGAAGAACCCGACGTAGGCCCCGCCGACCAGGCCCGGGAGGGTGGGGGCGGGCAGTTCGGAAAACAGGCAGGTGGCCGCCAGGATCAGCGGCAGGCCGAAGAGGAAGTTGAGGAACAGCCCCACGGCCGGGTCCAGCGGGCTCCGTGTGTTGCATATCCAGTAGAGCGCCCAGATCAGGGTGCTGCCCAGGGCGAGTCCGACCCCGAGGGGATCGGAGAAGTGCAGCCCGAACACGTCGCCGTGGGTGGAAATGATCAGGACGCCGACGTAGCTGACGAGGATGGCCGCGAAGTCTTTGGCGCGCAGCCGCTGGCCGAGCAGGGGCACCGAGAGCAGGGAGAGGGTGATGGCCCAGGTGTAGTTGAGCGGCTGGGCCTCCTGGGCCGGGAGCAGGGCGTAGGATTTGAAGAGTATGATGTAATAGAGGAAGGGGTTGAGCGCGCCGAGCAGGGCGCAGCGGGCCAGTTCCCGGCCCCGCACTTTCCAGGCCAGGGCGAGCTTGCCCTGGACGAGCAGCACGCCCGCCAGGGCGGCCAGGGATGCGGCGCAGGCCAGCAGCAGGAGCTGGAGCGGGTCCAGGTGTCGAAGCGAGAGCTTGAAGGCCGAAGCCACGGTGGACCAGATGGCCACCGCGGCCAGGCCGCAGCTCGTCGCTTTTCCCCGGTTGGTCATGGGCTAGATGATGACGTGCTTCTTGATGTGGGCCACGCCCGCCTTGGTGTCGTCGGTGACCATGAACAGGTCCAGGTCCTCTTCCTTGCAGAACTCGTTGACCACCAGCTGGTTCTTGAACCAGTCCACCAGGCCGCCCCAGAATTCGGTGCCGAAGAGCACGATGGGGAAGGGCTTGATGCGGTGGGTCTGGATCAGGACCAGGGCCTCGGCCAGTTCGTCCAGGGTGCCGAAGCCGCCGGGCAGGGCCACGTAGGCCAGGGCGTACTTGATGAACATGAGCTTGCGGATGAAGAAGTAACGGAAGTCGCAGCTGACATTCATGAAGGGATTCTTGTGCTGCTCCATGGGCAGGTGGATGTGCAGGCCGATGGACTCGCCGCCCGCCTCGAAAGCGCCCTTGTTGCCCGCTTCCATCAGGCCGGGGCCGCCGCCGGTGATGACCGAAAAGCCCGCCTCGGACAGTTCGCGGGCGAATTTTTCCGTCTGCCCGTAGAGTGGGGTGTCCGGCTTGACGCGGGCCGATCCGAACATGGACACGGCCGGGCCGATTTCGGACAGGGTCTCGAAGCCGTCGACTATTTCGGACATGATCTTGAAGAGCCGCCAGGACTCCTGCATGGAGAGGTCGTCGATGAGGTATTGTTTCGATCGTTGTATCATGGGTTCTCCTGATAAATTGCCTTGGCCGGACGATCCTGACGGTTGCCTGATCGCGGATAATGAGGCATGTTTGCGCGGTGGCGGGACAGGGGTCCCGTCATTTGTCTCAGTCCCATTACAACGATTCTTTCCCTTTCGGAAGCGGATTATACGCACCTGTTCCGGCCGGGAGACCCAAGAGGAACCGGATGAAAATCACGTTCATGGGGGCGGCTCGCACCGTCAGCGGCTCCTGCTACATCATCGAATGCGGCAGCACGCGCTTCGCCGTCGATTGCGGCATGCACCAGGGCAACGCGGAGATCGAGAAACGCAACTGGAATTTCGATGCCTACGACGCCAAGAAACTGGATTTCATACTGATCACCCACGCCCATATCGACCACAGCGGGCTTTTGCCAGCCCTGGTCGCCAAGGGGTTCAAGAACCCCATCTACTGCACCGCCCCGACCCGGGACCTGATGGAGATCATGCTCCTGGACAGCGCCCACATCCAGGAGATGGAGGCGGAATGGGCCAACCGCAAGCGGCTGCGGACCGGCGACCAGACCCTGCGCGCCCTGTACACCGTCGTCGACGCCGAGAACACCGTGCCGCTGCTGGCCACTGTCGAATACGACAAGGTCTTCGAGCCCTCGTCCAATGTTCGTGTTAAGTTCAAGAATGCAGGGCATATACTCGGATCAGCCTTCATCGAGCTGGAGTGCCGGGAAGGGGACAAACGGACCCGGACGGTCTTTTCGGGCGACCTGGGACGGCCCGAGCAGCTCATCGTCGAAGACCCGGACGAGTTGGGGCGCGCGGACTACGTCTTCCTGGAATCCACCTACGGCAATCGGTCCCACCCCGACGCGGCGCACAGCCTGGACGAGTTGGCCAAGGCCATCAAATATAGCTACGACAAGGGCGAGAAGGTGGTCATCCCGGCCTTTGCCGTGGAGCGGTCGCAGCAGATCATCTACAGCCTGTTCCTGCTCAGGAAGCAGGGGCGGTTGCCGGAGGACATGCCCGTCTACCTGGACAGCCCGCTGGCCATCCGGGCCACGGAGATCTTCCGCAAGCACCCTGAATTCTATGACGGGAAAACCCAGGAGTTCATCCGCAACGGCGAGCATCCCCTGGACCTGCCCAACCTGCATTTCACCGAGAGCCGGGAGCAGTCCCAGGCCATCAACGAGACCTCCGGGCCGGCCATCATCATCTCGGCCAGCGGCATGGCCAACGCGGGCCGCGTGAAGCATCACCTGCGCCACAATCTGTGGCGGCCGGGGGCCAGCGTGGTCTTCGTCGGCTGGCAGGGCGTTGGCACGCCGGGGCGCAAGATCCTGAACGGGGCCAAGAAGATCCGCCTTTTTGGCGAGGAGATCGTCATCGCGGCCAGGATATTCACCATCAACGGTTTTTCCGGCCACGCCGACCAGGGCGAGCTGCTGCACTGGCTGGAGACCATGCGCGGCAAGCCGGTGCAGATCATCCTGGTGCACGGCGAAGCCGAGGTGCAGAAGGAATTCGCCCAGCTCATCTCCCAAAAATACGGGTTCAAGGTCCATATCCCCGAATACATGGAGGAGCTGGAACTGGAGCCCGGCCTGGACTTCCAGCCCGTGGTGGACATGGACGTGGCCCGGCCCCGAGTGGACTGGGGCTTTCTGCTCAGCGATTCCGAGCATCTTTACAGCGAGCTCAAGAATCGCATCAAGGACGTGCCCAATCGGCCATGGGTGGACCAGGTGGATCTGCGCGACCGGCTGCTGGCCGTCAACCGGCAGATTGTGGAAATCATTTCCGAGATGTAGGCCGTGCGCATCGTCGGAGGGGAACTGAAGGGCCGCAGCATCAGGACCTGCGAAGGACCGGGGTACCGGCCCGCCACCATGAAGGTGCGTGAATCGGTTTTCTCCATGCTCGCGGCGCGGGGCGTGGATTTCGGCTCGGCGCGGGTCATCGACCTCTTCGCGGGCAGCGGCAGCCTGGGCATCGAATGCCTCAGCCGGGGCGCGCCCGAAGTCTGGTTCGTGGAAAAGGCCCCCAAGGCGGCGGCGTTGATCCGCAGGAATCTCGAAGACCTGGGCGTGAGCCGGACGCGGGCCAAGGTGTTGCTCAAGGATCTGTTCGCCGTGCTGGCCAAGCCGCCGCAGATGCCGTTCGACCTGGTGTTCATTGATCCTCCCTACGGCAAGGGGCTGCTTGCGCCTGCCCTGGAAAAGGCGTTGAATGCGGGCTGGGTGGCCGACGGCGGGGTCGTCGTGGCCGAGGTCGAGACCGCCGTGAGCACCCCGCAAACAGGCCCCCTTGCTGAACTGGAACTTGTAACTGACCGGGAATACGGTCAAACCAGGATAATAGTATGGCGGAACTGAACCCGAGACTGGCGGTGTATCCCGGCACGTTCGACCCGTTGACCATGGGGCACGTCAGCCTCATCCGGCGCGGCCTGAAGGTGTTCGACCAGGTCATCCTCGCCATTGCCGCCTCCACCCCCAAGAAGACGCTGTTTTCCATCGAGGAGCGCGTGGCGCTGGCCAAGGAGGTCTTCCGCGACGACACGAACATCATCGTCGATCCATTCGACACCCTGCTCATCGACTATGTGAACAGCAAGGGAGCGGGCGCGGTGCTGCGCGGGCTGCGGGCGGTTTCCGACTTCGAGTACGAATTTCAGATGGCCTTGATGAACCGCAAGCTGGACCGGGAAATCCAGACCGTGTTCATGATCACCGACTTCAAGTGGATGTACCTCAGTTCGACCATCGTCAAGGAAGTGGCCATGTACGGCGGGGACGTTTGCGGCCTGGTGCCCGGCCCTGTGGTCAAGGCGCTCCAGATCAAGTACGGCACCGCCTATGGCTGCGGGGAGAAGCGCGGCGGCTAGGATGATCGGCAAGCCCCCCGTCGTCTGCCTGCTCGGTCCCACCGGAACCGGCAAGACCGCCGCCGCCATCGCCGTGTCGCGGCGTACGCCCGCCAGCGTGGTCAATTTCGATTCCCGCCAGGTCTACTGCGATTTTCCCGTGATTACGGCCCAGCCGGATGCGGAGGAGCGCGCGGCCTGCCCCCATCTGCTCTACGGGTTCCTGCCGACGCAGGAGAAGATGAGCGCGGCCATGTTCGTGAAACTGGCCGTGCAGGCCATCGGCGAGGTGCACGCCCGGGGGCGGTTGCCCATCCTGGTTGGCGGTACGGGCCTCTACCTGCGCTCCCTGCTTCGGGGTATTGCGCCCATTCCCGAGATTCCCGTCGACATCCGGCAGCGGGTGCTGGACAGGATCGGGAAGGAGGGGCCGCAATCGCTTTACGCTGAATTGCAGCATGACGACCCTGAATATGCTGCCATCATACATCCAAACGACACCCAGCGAAACGCCAGAGCGGCCGAAGTCTTCCTCGCCACGGGCAAGACCATGACCTGGTGGCACCAAAACAGCGCACACACGCCCGCTCCCTTCGACACCGTCAAGGTGGGCGTTTTTATCGATCTGGATGCGCTTGCGCCCCGGCTGGCGGAGCGCATCGACGCCATGCTGGCCGCCGGAGCGCTGGAGGAGGCGAGGGGAGCCTGGGAGCGTTGTCCCGATCCGGACGCGCCGGGCTGGAGCGGCATCGGCTGCGCCGAACTGCTGGAGCATCTGCGCGGCGGGGTTTCCCTGGACGAGGCCAAGGCCCAATGGGTGAAGAACACCAGGGCCTATGCCAAGCGGCAGATTACCTGGTTCCGAAAGGAAGAGGGGATCGACTGGTTTGCGCCGGGGCAGGACGAGGCCGTGGCCGACCACGTACTCCGGTGGCTGGAAGGGCGGGACGGTTAGTCCGCGATCAGGGCCAGTTGGGCCGGGGAGAGGTGCCAGTTCAGGGTGCCGACCCCCTTGGGCGGCAGGTCGATCTGCATGAGCCCGCCGTTTTCGATGTGCAGGGCAAGCTCGCTTTCGCCGGTGAGCAGGGTGGCGGCCACCCTGGCCAGCGACGGCAGGTGGCCGGTCACGAGCAGGCTGTCCAGTCCCTGATATTCCCGTATGAAATCGATGGTCGCCTGCGGTTTGGCCATGGCCTTTGCTTCGTCCGCGACCAGGATGCGCGACACGGGGTAGCCTGCGGCTTCGGCCATGATCCCGGCCGTCTGCTGCGAACGCAGCTTGGGGCTGGCCACGACCAGGTCGAAGTTCAGGCCGAGGATGACTGCGGCCCGGGCGGCCTTGGCCACCATCTCCCGGCCCACCGGACTCAGGGGCTGTCGGGGGTCCAGTTCTTCGGACAGGCACGCGCCGTGTTGCATCAGGTGGACGAGCATGGTTTCTCCGGTGGTTGCGGGGACGGGGGAACGATACCAGCCGGGAAGCGGGGGTGCAAGCCGCTTGCGGAAAAGCTCCAGGCGCGATACATGCTGGATGGTTTTCAAAGCCCCGCCCCGGGCGGGATCGCATGCAAGGATTGAATACGCACATGGCTATTCGCACTCTCCTGTTGACCCTGGCGGCGTTCCTGGTTTTTCCTGCGGCCGCACCGGCCTTCCAGGGCTATGTCCAAACCGTTGCCGAAGGCGCCACCATCGCCTGGGGCAGCGGCGATCTCGCCGTGTCCCGGCTGCTCGAGCCCTTGGCTGGCGGCGCGGAATCCCCGTCCCCTCTGACCCTGCGCAAGGCAGTGTCGAACGCACGCAAGCAATTGCTGGACACGATCCTGGGCATCCGCATCGACGCCCACAGCACGGTCGGCTCGCATCTTTCCGAGGACGCCGAACTGGCTGCCCGGGTCCGGGCCGTGATCCAGAATTCGCCGCTGGAGCGGCCCGCCATGTTTGCCGACAGTGGCGAGATCCGGGTCACGGAATCGTTGCGGGGCAAGCTGGCCGAGTTGATCCTGCCCACCATCATCCAGTTTCAGAGCGGCATTGCGCCCAAGCTGTCCACATCCATGGAACAGAGCCTGAACTTCGAGGGCGGCGAGCCTGAGCATGTGGGCTCGGGGATCGGTACCGGCGGCTTCACCGGCGTGATCGTGGACGCGCGCGGCCTGAAGATCACCCCGGCGCTCACCCCCGTGATTTTCGGGCAGGATGGGCAGGGAGCCTACGGCGCGTTCCTGGTCAGCCGCCAGAGCGCCATCGACAAGGGCGTGGTCGCCTACGCCGCCACCCCCGATCCCCAGGCGTTGCGGGAGCGGGTCGGCGACAGACCTTTGACGGTCAAGGCCCTGAGCGCCTATGGCTCCTGGCGTACCGATCTGATCATCTCCACGTCCATGGCCCGGCTGGTGCGGGCCGTGATGCGTTCCGGCGAGGCCGTGAACGACTGCCGCGTCGTCATCGTCCTGGACCCGCCGCAGCCGGATTCCGTGCTGCCCGAACCGTCCATGCCGGAGTCCGGCCCGGACGTCAAACCCGTGGAGGAAGGCGGCAATGCCTAGATTCTCTTTCCTGCCTGCGGCCCTGGTCCTGGCGGCGCTCTTCTGCCAGGGTGCCCGGGCCGCCGAGGTCCGCGTCTTCAAGCCCATGGAAGAGGGCATGACCGCCATGTCCCTGCGCGACAAGGCCCAGGCCGAAGGCTTTGCCCAGGCCGTGCTCGATGCGGCCCAGGCCTCGCTGCCGACCCCGTTGGACGAGGTGCGTGCCGAATATTTCCGGGAATACCTCACCGGCAGGGCCGAGCCGTACGTCCAGGGGTACAAGGTGCTCGCCACCGAAGCCTCGGCCGCCGGGCTGATCCTGCGCATGGACGTGACCGTGAACAAGGCGGCCCTGCGTGACGGGCTCAAGAAGCTCGGGCTGATGACCACGGCCGCGCACCCTGTGCCCGTCTCACTGGCGCTGCCCGGGGACCTGGACGAGGAAACCCGGACCGCGTTGCAGCACATGGTCGTTCTGACCGGATTGCAGGTGGAGCCTTCCGGGCTGCCCCGGGTCACCCTGGAGCGGGCCAAGGAAAAGGCCACCTACAAGGCGCGCCTGGAAACCGGCGACAGGGAATGGATGGCCGTGAGCAAGGACATCCCGACGCTCTGGTTCGACCTGTGGAGCCACTACTTCGCCCGCGAGTCGGCCTTCGCTCCCAAGCTTGGCGGGCAGGTGCTGGACGTCACCGGCTGGTTTTCGCCCGATGCGGTGCTGGAGTTCGACCGCGTTTTGCGCGGCTGGGATTATGCGGTGCAGGACGTGGAGATGGTCGAGATGGACATGCAGCCTGCGGGCGTCGGAGCCACGTGGACCTTCCGGCTCCTGGACGGCGAGCGGCTGGACGGCCTGCTGCGAGGTTTCCTGCCCCAGCGTGGCCTGAGCTACAGGCTTTTGGCGAAGGACAAGGGCTGAGCCGGTCCGGTCCGGTTTCTTGGAGGCGACGAAAAAAGCCGACTGCTGGACAGTCGGCTTTCTGATTTTTCTGCAGCGGAGAACTAGTCTTCCTTTTTCTTCTCTTCTTCTTCCTTTTTCTGGGTGACGTCGATCTCCTGGGGCTCATTGCTGGCTTTTTTGAAATTACTGATGGCCTGTCCGATGCCTCCGCCGATTTCGGGCAGTTTCTTGGCACCGAAAATGACCAGCACGATAACGAGAATGATCAAAAGTTCCCAGATTCCGAATCCGCCGATCATGTATAGCCTCCAATGATGAACGTCTTGAGTGATGATTTGACAGAGCCTATACACCCGCCCCCCTGGCAGGTCAAGAAAATGGACCTTTTCGCCGAAAAATCGCGGCCTGCCGCGCCTTCTACGTTATCCCTTTACAATCATTGGGCAGGGCTATACACCATGCGGGAGAATCGGGAGGGTCGGGGACGGACGGGAGCATCATGGCTGACATTGTGAGATTGCCCGGCTGCGGGTGTCGGCATTTCGAGGGAGGACGCTGCCTCTACGAGGAGCATCTCAACCCGGGCTACCAGGCCGGGTACAGGTGCCGGGTGCTGGTCCGCTGGGAGTCGGCCTTCGACAGCTTCCTGGCCCGGGCCGAAAATTTCCGCGTGGACCATTCCTCGGCTTCCGCGCTGTGGGAGCGACAATTCCAGCGAACCGCCCGGAAGACCTTCCAATGCGGCGACTATGAATTCCAGGCCGAGGCGGAGGCCCCGGCCTGCCGCCATGTGCGCGGTGGCTTGTGCCGCCTCAGCCTGCCCGAATGCAAGGGGCGCTGTCGTCACTTCCGCCTTGCCATGTCCGAAGAGAATGAGTGAAAACAAGGAGTTGACAATGCTGTTGGCCTTTCCCTACATGCATGCCTATCTGTTCCCCGAGAACCTCGTGCCGTCCGTGCGGTTCCTCGATCCCGGCATGGCCGAGGAGCCGGAACCGGAGGCCTTTCGCCCCGAAGGTCTGCCACTGGACCGCAAGACCGCCATCGCGTTGATCAACGACTGCATCCGTTTCGGCGAGCAGTTCAAGGACCCGGCCGAAATGGCCTATTTCGGCGCGTTGACTGCGGACGATTATTACGAGGGGTCGCCCATGTCCATTCAGGCGCAGCTCCAGCAGCGGTTCGCCGACGGGCAGGGGGGCGGTGAGGTACGCGAGCGCCGCGAGGCCCTGGCCCGGGCGCAGTTTATTCTGCTTCTGGCTTGGTTCTTCGAGGAGCGTATGCTGGAGCTTCAGGGACTGGAGCAGAAGGTCAAGAATACGTGGGAGGCCATGGACCAAAAGCTCGGCGTGGACGCCGAGGACCGGCTGGAACCGGGCGTTGTCAGGCTGGGCGAGGCGCACAGCCATACCGGCGGCGCGTCCGGCGGCCAGGAGGTGCGACTGCCCTGGCAACGCATCGTCGAGGCCCTGCCCGCCTTCATCGTGGAAGACACGGTCCTTGTCTGCGTGGACAGCGAAATCTATTCCACCTGGGACGACCTGGACATTCGTTTCGACAAGGCCGACGCCAGCCTCGGTCTGCCCGAAGGAGCGCTCGTGGCGCGGCAGCCCGCATGGCGGTTCTCCGGCCGTCGCCGCGAGCCCGCCAACCAGCCGCTGGCCTGCCGCGAGGTGACCGTGGCGGTCGTCCGCTAACCCCACGGAGACGGACATGGCGATTGCCAATCACCTGATGAATCCCCGCCTGGTGCGGGGGGTCAAGACCGTCGTCTTCGATTGCGACGGCGTGCTCATCGATTCCTACGAGGCGAACATGCGCTATTACGGCCGCATTCGCGAGGATCTGGGCCTGCCGCCCATGTCGGAGTCCGAGAAGGTCTACGTCCACACCCACACCCACAAGGACTCGGTGAGGCACATCGTGCCCGACGATCTGTTCGGCAAGGCGTGGCGGCTGGTCCAGGCATACGATTCCTCGATGCTGTTGCCCTGCCTGCGTCGTTCCGAGGGCATCCGGGAGTTTCTGGAATGGCTGCGGTCCGCCGGGTTTCGCCTGGCTGTCAACACCAGCCGCACCGACACCATGGACTTCATCCTCGGGATCATGGATCTGGGTGGATTTTTCCAGCCGGTGATCACTTCGGGCGTGGTTTCCACCCCCAAGCCCCACCCGGAAGGGCTGCACACGATCATGCGCGCTCATGGCGTGACCCCCGGCGAGGTGGCCTACATCGGGGATTCCCATGTGGACGAGAAGACCGCCAAGGCGGCCGGGGTCCGGTTCTGGGCCTATCGCGACAGAACCCTCGACGCCGAGGTGCACATCGACAGCTTCTGGGATATTCGCGCGGCTATGCAACGGAGCTACAAAGAGCGCCCCGATGCGTTTTAGGACTTGATTCTTGCTACCCTGTGTGCGAAATTGAATGCAATTGATATCATACCATGCGGGCTGGTTTTCGGCCCGTGTTTTCGGGAGGATACATGGGTTTTTTCGGGACGCTGGTTCAGGCGGCAGCTTTTGTCATCGACACCGTTCTCACCATCTATTTCTGGATCGTCATCATTTCCGCATTGCTGTCTTGGGTCAACCCCGACCCGTATAATCCCATCGTCCGTTTCCTGCGTGGGGTGACCGAGCCGGTCTTCTACCGCATCCGCCGGTGGATTCCCTTTGCCGTGGTGGGTGGGTTCGACCTGTCGCCCATCGTGGTCATCCTCGCCATCCAGGTGTGCAAGATCGTCGTCGTCCAGAACCTCGACTATCTCGCCTTTTCCCTGCGCGGCTCCGGAGTGATGTAATCGGCGACAAAGGAGGGTGCGATGACGACGGTATCCAAGATCGACCTGCTCAACAAACAGTTTTCAAGGCGCATGTTCGGGTATTCCCGCATGGAGGTCGACCAGTTCATGCTCGAACTGGCCGAGGTTTTGGGTGATGCCGCCGACAGCCAGAAGGCGCTCAGGCGAAAGATCAAGCAGCTCGAACAGGCGGTGAAGGAATATCGCCAGCGGGACGAAACCCTGCGCGACACCCTGATGAGCACCCAGAAGATGGTGGACGACCTCAAGGTGACCGCCGGCAAGGAAGCCCAGCTCATCCTCGACGAGGCCCGCATCAAGGCGGACGCCATGGTCCAGAAGGGGCACAACCGCCTGGCCCAGATCCACGAGGAGATCGAGGGGCTCAAGCGGCAGCGCGCCCGGTTCGAGATCCAGCTCAAGGGGCTGCTGAATTCCCATCTGGAGATGCTGGAAACGGATGATCCCGAGAAGGAAAAGGTCGAGGCCCTGGAATCCAAGCTGAAATACCTGAAAAAAGTAGACTAAGGCGGTAGTGCCATATCTCCCGACCGGAATTTGTCAGCAGGAGCGCGCACGGATGGCGACTGGCCGTCTGGGTGCAGCCGGGAGCCCGCAAGAGTGAAGTCGCAGGGCTCTACCAGGATTGCGTCAGGATACGTCTGGCCGCTCCCGCCGTGGACAACAAGGCCAACAAGGCGCTCCTGGCCTTTGTGGCAGATCTGTTGAAATTGAAAAAAAGCCAGGTGTCCATAGAGCGTGGACACGCGAGCCGGAAGAAACACTTGGCAGTTGAGAGTACGACCGAGCCCGATTGGCGGGTTCTCCTGTGAAAGGAGCGGTCGGCACAACCTTGAACATAAGGAGCGGAACATGGAAGCCAAAGACATCGAACTCATTGAGAAGTATGGGGCCGAAGACGTTCAGCTGAAGGCTCTGTGGGATCAGCATACGACGTACGAGAAGATGTTGGATAAACTGGAATCCAAGACCTACCTTTCTCCCACCGAGACCCAGGAGATGAAGGAACTCAAGAAAAAGAAGCTCGCCGGCAAGACCACGCTTCAGGGGCTGCTGGACAAATACAGGAATCGGGAGGCGTAGCATGAAACTGACCGGGGCCCAGATACTCCTCAAGTGTCTGGAAAAGGAAGGGGTTGACGTCATGTTCGGTTTCCCCGGCGGGGCCGTCATCGACATCTATGACCAGATACCCAGATCCTCCGTCGAACACATTCTGGTGCGCCATGAACAGGGCGCGATCCACGCTGCCGACGGTTATGCCCGCGCCACAGGGCGGGTAGGGGTATGCCTAGTCACCTCCGGCCCCGGCGCCACCAACACCGTGACCGGCATCGCCACGGCCTATGCCGATTCCATTCCCGTGGTCATTTTCACCGGCCAGGTGCCGCGCGCCCTCATCGGCAACGACGCCTTCCAGGAAGTGGACATCGTCGGCATCACCCGGCCGTGCACCAAGCACAATTATCTCGTCCAGGACGTCAAGGACCTGGCCAGGGTCGTCAAGCAGGCCTTTTATCTGGCCCGCTCCGGTCGGCCAGGTCCCGTCCTGGTGGACTTGCCCAAGGACGTCCAGAACCAGGTCACGGAATTCGAGTATCCGGACAAGGTGGAGATGCGCAGCTACAAGCCCACCAACAAGCCGCACATCGGCCAGGTGCGCAAGGTCGTCAAGCTGCTCAAGGAGGCCAAGCGGCCGCTTTTCTACTCCGGCGGCGGCGTCATCACCTCCGGCAGCCACGAGGAGCTGACCTGGCTCGCGAGAAAACTTCGGATTCCGGTTACTTCCACACTGATGGGGCTGGGCGCGTTCCCGGGCGACGACGATTTGTTCCTGGGCATGCTCGGCATGCATGGGACCTATGCGGCCAACATGGCCGTGAACAACTGCGACCTGCTACTGGCCGTGGGCGCGCGCTTCGACGACCGCGTCACCGGCAAGATCACTACCTTCGCCCCCCGGGCGACCATCGTCCACATCGACGTGGACCCGACCTCCATCCAGAAAAACATCTCCGTGCACGTGCCGCTGGTGGCCGATTGCAAGTCCGCCTTGGCCGCGTTCAAGAAGGAGACCAAGCCGACGCTGGACGAGTTCGACTGGGTGGGCGACCATCAGCCCTGGGTGGACCAGGTGCAGACCTGGGCCAAGGAGCATCCGCTGACCTACAAGGACGATACGGACGCCATCAAGCCGCAGTATGTGGTAGAGAAGATTTACGAATTGACCAAGGGTGATGCCATCATCGCTACCGAAGTGGGCCAGAACCAGATGTGGGCGGCCCAGTTCTACAAGTACACCAGGCCCAACACGCTGCTGACCTCCGGCGGCCTGGGCACCATGGGGTACGGCTTCCCGGCGGCCATGGGCGCGCAGCGCGCCTTTCCCGACAAGCTGGTCATCGACATCGCGGGCGACGGCTCGATCCAGATGTGCATCCAGGAGATGATGACCGTTGTCTGCAACAAGCTGCCCGTGAAGATCGTCATCCTCAACAACGGTTATCTCGGCATGGTCCGGCAGTGGCAGGAGCTCTTCTACGAGAAGAACTATTGCGCCACCTGCATGGATGCCCAGCCCGACTTCGTCAAGCTGGCCGAGGCCTATGGGGCCGTCGGCTATCGCGTGACCGAGAAGAAGGACGTGGAAAAGACCCTGCGCGAGGCGTTCAAGGTGGACAAACCCGTCATCGTGGACATCCGCGTGGCCAGGGAAGAGAACGTGTACCCGATGGTTCCCGCCGGGGCCTCGTTGACCGAGATGTTGTTGGTGTAGGAGACAGGCGTGATGAAAAAACACACACTTTCCGTGATGGTCGAAAACGAACCGGGCGTCCTGTCCCGGGTGGCCGGGCTGTTCAGCGGGCGCGGGTTCAACATCTACTCCCTTAATGTGGCCCCGACCCTGGAGAAAGGCGTCTCGCTGATGACCATCGTGGCCGAGGGCGACGACTCGATCATCGAGCAGATCGTCAAGCAGTTGCGAAAGCTGATTCCCACCATCAAGGTCAAGGATCTGACCGAGTTGCAGTCCGTGGAGCGGGAGATGGTCCTGCTCAAGGTCAATGCCGAGGACTCCAAGCGGGCCGAGGTCCTGCGTATTGTTGACATCTTCCGCTGCAAGGTTGTAGACGTGAGCCCGGACGAGGTGACCATTGAGGTCACGGGCGACCAGGGCAAGATCGGCGCGCTGGTCAATCTCTTGACCCGTTTCGGGATCAAGGAGATCGCCCGCACCGGCAATGTCGCCATGCAGCGTTCCATGCAGATCGACCTATAGTCGGCAACCAGGCGATGTACCGGACCTTGGGCCACGCCCTCGGTCCGGGTTTTGCGCATGTTCATATATCAGGCAATGACGGCCTTCGTGGCTCAAAATATGAGGAGTGATTCCCATGAAAGTGTATTATGAAAATGATGCGGACCTGAGCCTGCTCAAGGACAAAATCGTGGCCGTCGTCGGCTACGGCAGCCAGGGCCACGCCCATGCCCAGAACCTGCGCGACTCCGGCGTCAAGGTCATCGTGGCCCAGCGTCCCGGCGGACCCAACTTCGATCTGGCCAAGGAACACGGCTTCGAGCCCATGTCCGTGGCCGAGGCGGCCAAGAAGGCCGATCTGGTCATGATCCTGCTGCCGGACCAGTACCAGGCCGAGGTCTTCGCCAAGGAAATCCTCCCGTATCTCGAGCCGGGCAACATCATCGCCTTTGGTCACGGCTTCAACGTCCACTTCCAGCAGATCGCTCCGCCCAAGGGCGTGGACTGCGTCATGATCGCCCCCAAGGGTCCGGGCCATCTGGTTCGCCGCACTTACACCGAAGGCGGCGGCGTGCCTTGCCTGGTGGCCGTGGCCGCCGACGCGTCGGGAAAGGCCATGGACATCGCCCTGGCGTATGCCAAGGGCATCGGCGGCGCCCGCTCCGGCGTGATCGAGACGACCTTCCGCGAAGAGACCGAGACCGACCTCTTCGGCGAGCAGGCCGTGCTCTGCGGCGGTCTGACCGCCCTGTGCAAGGCCGGGTTCGACACCCTGGTCGAGGCCGGGTACCAGCCCGAGGTGGCCTATTTCGAGTGCCTGCACGAGCTCAAGCTGATCATCGACCTGATGTACGAGGGCGGCATGGCCAAGATGCGCTACTCCATCTCCGACACCGCCGAGTACGGGGACTACGTCACCGGCCCGCGCATCATCACCGACGAGACCCGCGAGGAAATGCGCCGGGTGCTGAAGGACATCCAGTCCGGTCGGTTCGCCCGCGATTTCATTCTGGACAACAAGGCCGGCCAGGTCGGCCTGAAGACCATGCGCCGCATCGGCGCGGAATCCCAGATCGAGGAAGTCGGCAGCCGACTGCGCAAGATGATGAGCTGGTTGCAGAAGTAGCCGGATTCCTTTCGTTAAAAAATATGGGCAGCCTCGATGTCGGGGTTGCCCATTTTTTTTGTCCGAAAGTGCTTGACGACCGATATGAAGGCTCTTAGATGTCGCTCTCCATTTTGGCTGGGAGGGACCCGCTATGCCCATGGATGTCTTTTTTTTCGGTCTCGTCATTTTCATCGTCGAGGTGCTGGTGCTGACCATCGGCACCGTGCGCACGATGGTCACCGTACTCGGGGAATCCAAGGCCGCCTTTTTTCTGGGCTGCCTGGAAATGACGCTGTGGATATTCGGCACGTCGGCCGTGATGCTCAAGGTCGGCGAAGAGCCGTTCCTGGGCGTGTGCTACGCGGCCGGGTTCGCCTGCGGCAACGTCGTCGGCATCCTGGCGGAGCGCAAGCTGGCCCTGGGTAATGTGGTGGTCCGGATAATCAGCGCCCGACTGGGGAAGGAGATCGCCCGAGAGGTCCGGATGGCCGGTTTCGGCGTGACCACCGTGGCGGGCGAGGGGTCCGAAGGTCCGGTCACGGTCCAGTTCGTGGTCTGCAAGCGCAAGGACATGAAGCATCTGCTCTCCGTGGCCCGCGAAGCCGACCCCGCGCTGTTCTACACCTTCGAGACGGCCGGCGGCGTCAGCGATGTCTACAGTCCATCCGGCAGCCGGGTGAACAGGCTTTTCGGCTCCATAAAGAGACTGGTCCCTCAAGTCTGAACCAAAAACGCCCGGCTCATCAGGCCGGGCGTTTGCATTTTTTCTCTGGCGGACCGCTACTTGCCGAGCAGTCCGGCCTTGAATTTCTCGCCCGGTCCGGGCTTGGGTCCTATCCAGGTCGCCAAGATGGCGTCGGCGAAATCCTTGCCGGGGATGCCGCCCCTGGTCTGCCCGGCAACCATGATGTCGGTGCCCGTGGCCGGAGTGTAGGCGAACCCCATCTCCTGTCCCTTCTTGATGTCCTCCATCATCAGGCATAGCTCGGCGAACTTGGCCTTCAACTCGGCCGAGGCGTCGGGCGCGTTGGCCGCGAGCCCATCCAGCCATGCCTTGTTGATCGATTTGGCGTCCACGTTGCGCACGAAGTGCATGACCATCATCCGGGGCGCATCCTGTTCAAGTATCAAGGTGGCGTTGTTGTTTTTTTCGGACAAGTAGAGAGCCGCGACATACACATCGAACACGAATTTTTCGCGCAGGGCGATACCGTTGAGAACCAGGGTGGCTCCTTCCACAGCCACGGTATCGGGCAGGGCTACGTCCGCCTTTTCCGAGCCCGATGCGGGCAGCGTGAGGAGCAGGGCGGCGGTCAGGGCAAGAACGGCGATGTACGGGCGGCGCATGGGACCTCCTCAGCCGGGCAGTTGCTGCATGAATGCGGTTATTTCAGCATTGAACAGATCCGCTTCTTCGTAAAAAGGCAAGTGTCCGCTGCGTTCCAGCAGGGCGAGCCGGGCTGCGGGGATGGAGCCGGCCACGAAGCGCCCGGTGGACGCGCCGTAGCACATGTGCCGCGAGCGGCCGTACATGCACAGGGTGGGGATGGTCACGGTGGGGAGTACGCCGGTGTAGTCGCGCCGGACGTAATCGCGGTAAACGGCTGCGGCCGTGCCCGTGTCCACGCCGAGGTGTTCGGCCAGCATCCAGTGCAGGGCGTGGGACGGGGCCTGGCCCGAGAGGAACATGGAATCCACGAATTCCTTGCCGAATCGTTCCCGGTCTTCGGTCATGCGGCGCAGATCGTTGTTCAGAGCGGCCTCGTTGCCGTCGCGAAAGTGGTGGTTGTTCCATGGCCCGGCGGCCATGGGGTGGGGGCAGGTCTCTATCAGCCCCAGCCCGGCCAGCCGGTCGGGGCCGAACTCGCGCCAGTATTCCAGCACTACCGATCCGCCCATGGACCAGCCGGCGAGTACGGCGTCTTCGATTCCCAGACCGTCGAGCACGTCGTGCACGTCGCGGGCATAGCGGGGCACGGTGTTGCCGCGCAGGGCCGAGGGCGAACGGCCGTGGCCGCGCAGGTCGAGGGTAACCACCTGGCAGCGGTCCGCCAGCGCGATCTGCCGCCGCCAGAAGGCGGCGCTCACGGCCCAGCCGTGCACCAGCGCCAGCGGCCTACCCCTGCCGTGCACGTCTACCCACAACCGCGCGCCGTCGTCCGTACTCACCCATCCGGCCACATGGTTGTCGCCGTGGGTTTCCACGGCCTCGAAGCGGTCCATCAGTCCTTGCGTTCCTTCTTGCGCGGCTTGACGTCGATGACCGGGGTGCCGTCGAAGGCCTCCAGAGACTCCACGATCAGGGTTGCGGGCGGCTCGATGGCCACAACCGTGACCTGGTGCAGGCCGATGGGGTTGGGCCGGTTGGGCGAGCGGGTGGTGAATACGCCACGGATTGGGGCGTTCAGGTTGCCGCGCGGGTGGACCTTGAGCGCATCCCGGCTGGACTTGTGAAACCAGGTCAGCAGGTCGATTTGCGCGCCGGGTTCCATGGTGTACAGGCCGTCGGCATAGGCCGGGTCCAGTTCGATGCGGGCCTGGACCGAGCCGGGCTCGTCCTCCATCTTGGGTGCTTCGTCGCGTGATTTGATGGTGGAGCGGACATAGCCGATGATGGTCAGTTCCGGGTTCATGGTGCCTCCGTTTCAGTTGTCGAAATGGTCGAATCCATTGGCCGTGAACGGTTTGCCGTTGACCGTCAGCCCTGGCGTGCCGGTGACGGCGCCGATGACGGTCAGACCGGGCACGGTTTTGACCCGGACCATGTTCAGGGGTTCGGAACAGCCGAGCAGCGCGTAGTCTTCGCCGCCCAGGATGGCTTCTTCCACGGGGTCCACGCCCATGGCCAGGGCAAAGGCCAGGACATTGCCGTTGAGTTGTTCGGCCGTGAGGGTGATGTCCGCGCCCAGGTTCGGGCCGAGGAAGCGGGGCAGGTCCCGCGCCAGGCCGTCGGATACGTCCATCAGTCCTTTGGCTCCGGCGGCCTTGAGCAGAGTGCCGACCAGCATCTTGGGCTTGGGCCGAAGATGGGCGTTGACCGCAGCCGGAAAGGCTTCGCGCGCCTTGTCCTTGAGCGATTCCAGGGTCATGAGGCCCGCCCGGGCCAGACCGAGGTCGCCCACGGTAAACAGGGTATCGCCCGGGGCGCAATTGCCCCGCGTCAGAAACTTCCCGTCCCCCTTGGCCACGCCGAACACGGTGATGGAAACGCCGAGCTTGTCCGCGCGGCTGAGGTCGCCGCCAGCCAGGACCATGTCGTTCTGGCGCGCCAGCATGGCCATGGACTGGAAGAACTCGTTCCAGAATTCGTCCGTGATGTCGGCCGGGGCCATGAGGTCCATGGTGAAGGCCACGGGAAGCGCGCCCATGGCTGCGATGTCGCTCAGGTTCACGGCCAGGGCCTTGTAGCCGATGTCTCCGGCGGTGAAGTAGTCGCGGCGGAAATGGACGTCTTCCAGAAAGAGGTCCGAGGAAACGCAGTATTGCTTGTCCCCGGCGAGTACGGCGCAATCGTCGCCCCGGCCCAGGACCAGAGGCTGGCCGTCACGCGGGAAGCAGGTGTCGATCAGTTGCAGGAATTGTTCTTCGCTTTTCATGGTTTGCCGATGGGTTAGAGTAACTCAAGGTAATCTCTGACAATGGTCTTGATTCCAAAGCCCGGGAAATTGACCTTGAATTTGTTGGGTTCGGGCTGGGCGATGATCTTTCCCATACCGAAAATCTTGTGTTTGCAAAAGCCGAGCTTGGACGGGTCCGGTCTGGGCGTGGCCGCCGCCTCTCCCGGTTCCGGCGCGGTGGCCGGAGCGGGAACGCGCAGCGGCTCCACGTTGCGCAGGCCGCCGCCGTAGGATTCGTTTTTGCGTTC
>JAZHDH010000163.1:0-19214 GCA_036584335.1 Pseudodesulfovibrio sp.
TGACGATTCCAAGACCGTGCGGAACCTGGTGGCCTTCATCATGAAGAAGGAGGGGTTCAAGGTGACCACGGCCGAGGACGGCCTCGACGGACTGGAGAAACTCTACAGCTCCGCAGCGGTCGATCTGATCGTGTCCGATGTCAACATGCCTCGCATGGACGGCCTGACCTTCATCAGGACCGTTCGCGAGCAGGAAGCATACAAGGATATTCCCATAGTGGTTCTTTCCACGGAAGGTCAGGACAAGGATATCAAGACGGGTTTGACTGTCGGAGCCAATTTGTACATGGTCAAACCGGCGCAGCCGGAAAAGCTGGTGCGCAACGTCAAGATGTTGCTTGGATAGCCCATGGCGTGTATTTTATGCTCAAAACGTATCCGTGATGCGGTGTGCGGCGTTGTGCAGGACGGTTCGGAACTTCAGAGGTAATTGATGAGTCAGGATTTTCTCGATCCGGAAATATTATCCGACTTTTTTGTCGAAGCCAAAGAGCACCTGGAAACCATCGAGCCCAACCTCCTCGAACTCGAGAAGGCGCCCGACAACCTGGGCCTGCTCAACGAGATTTTCCGGCCCATGCATTCCCTCAAGGGGGCTTCCGGCTTCCTGGGGCTGAACAAGATCAACGGGCTGGCCCACAAGGCCGAGAACATTCTTGACGAACTCCGCCAGGGTTCCATGCGCGTGACCGGGGCCATCATGGACCTGATTCTTTCCGCCACCGACGCGTTGCGCGTCATGGTGGAAAACCTGGAGAACAGCGGTGCCGAAGGCGACGTGGACACCGCGCCGATCATCGCCCAGATCGAACTGGCTCTGGCGGGCGAGCTTGCCGGCCCCGAGCTGGTCGCCGCCGCGCCCGAACCGGCCCAAGAGGCTGCCTATGAGCCTGCCCCGGAGCTGGAGCCCAGCCCCGAACCGGAGCCCGTCGCTTCGCAAACCGAGCCCGCCGTCCAGGCGGTCCACACGGAAGGTGCCGCTATGACTCCCGCGTTCCACCCTGTTCCCGATCCCGATTTCGACGATACGCCTTATGTGCTGACCACCGTCGGCGAGGGACACCTGGCGGATTTCCTGGAAGAGGCGCACGAGATCATCGAAAATCTCAACCGCTGTCTCCTGGCCCTTGAGGGGGATGCGGACGGGGCGGACGAACTGGTCAACGACACCTTCCGGTATTTCCACAACCTCAAGGGCAACAGCGGCATCATCGGGTTCAAGGAGCTCAACGCCCTGACCCATGAGGCCGAGACCCTGCTCAACCGCGTGCGCAAGGGCGACATGGAGTGCAGCCAGGGGCTGATCGACCTGCTGCTCGGCGCGGTTGACCTCATCGAGGACCTGGTGTCCAAGGTGGATGTGGAGACCAATCGGGTTTCGCCGGTGGACACCAGCGTCATGGCCCAGATGCTGCAAAGGGTCACCGAGGACGGCGACGTCTCCGCCGTGAAGGGGCTCATTTCCAATGACCGCGAAGGGGGCGGCTCGTCGGCTGTGGCCGAGTCCGCCGCCCCGGCCCCGGCCCCCGAGACTTCGGCGGACGGGGGCGGCGACTACGACCCGGAGGATGTGGCGCTGTTCGTCTCGACCATCAAGCAGCAGCTCGAGGGCGCTGCCGTGGCCCTGGCCATGCTTCGCAAGGACGCCGAGCAGGCGGATATTGTCGACGGCCTGTTCCGCGCCTTCCAGACCATCCAGAATTCCACCGGCTACATGGGACTGGAAGAACTCAAGGAATATGCGGGCCGCACTGTCGGCCTGGTCGATCAGGGCCGCAAGAGCGGTATCGACTTCGGGTTGATGCTGGATATCCTCGATCAGGAATTCGCCATTCTGAAGGACATGCTGTTCAAGGCCATCGGCGGGATCACCGGCAAAGCCATGGAAGATCCCACCGTGAATCTCGGGAGTTCCGGCGAGGCGGCTGCGGCCAAGCTCGTCACGCCCGCTGCGGTGGCCAAACCGGTCCCGGCGGCTCCGGCCGCGCCCAAACCGGCGGCATCCAAACCGGCCCCGGCCCCGAAGGTCGCCGCCCCGGCCCCGAAACCCGCGCCAGCAGCGCTGAAATCGGCTCCGCAACCCGCACCCAAGCCCGCTCCGGCGGCCAAGACGCCCATGCAGAACGCACCCAAGCCAGCCGCCCAGGCCGGAGCGCAGCCTGCGGCAAAGCCCAAGGCATCCAGCACCATTCGCGTGGATCACCATAAGCTCGACCACCTGATGAACGTCATCGGCGAGCTGATCATCAACCGCAACCGCTACGCCATGCTCGCCCGCGCCCTGGAAGAAGGGCACGAGGAGGTCCATGTGGTGGCCCAGCAACTGACCGAAACCACCTACGCCATGGCGCGCATTTCCGACGACCTGCAGGACACCATCATGAAGGTGCGGATGGTGCCCGTGCAGACGGTCTTCTCACGGTTCCCCCGCCTGGTACGCGACCTCAGCCGCAAGAGCGGCAAGCAGGTGGAGCTGATCATGGAAGGCGAGGAGACGGAATTCGACAAGTCCGTGGTCGAGGAGATCGGCGATCCGCTGGTCCACCTTGTGCGCAACGCGGTCGACCACGGTCTGGAGGATGAGGAGGAGCGCATTGCCGCAGGCAAGAAGCCCAAGGGCCATGTGTGGTTGCGCGCCTACCACAAGGGCAACTCCGTGGCCATCGAAGTCGAGGACGACGGTCGGGGCATGGATCCGGAAAAGCTCAAGCAGGTCGCCATCCGCAAGGGCATTCTCTCCCCGGAGGAAGCCAACGCCCTGGACGACCGCGAGACCCTGGACCTGATCTTCGCGCCGGGCTTTTCCTCGGCCGAGAAGGTCACGGACATCTCCGGCCGCGGCGTAGGCATGGACGTGGTCAAGACCAATATCAAGAATCTCAAGGGCAGCGTGCATACCCAGTCCGAGGTGGGCAAGGGCACCAAGCTGACCCTGACCCTGCCCCTGACCCTGGCCATCATCGATGCGCTCATGGTCCAGGTGGCGGGAGACACCTTCGCCATCCCGCTGGACGCGGTTTCCGAAACCACCAAGATTGAGACCTCCAAACTTTCGGACATCAACAACCGCAAGGCCATTACCCTGCGCGGCGAGGTGCTGGGCGTGGTCGAGCTGTCCGAACTGCTCGGCATGAAGCAGACCATGGACGAGCGCGACGTGCTGCCCATGGTCGTCATTCAGGACAATGATCGCCGACTCGGCCTGGTGGTCGACCGGCTCCTGGAACGGCAGGAAATCGTCATCAAGCCTTTGGGGCAGTACCTGAACAATTTCAATCTCAAGGGCCTTTCCGGCGCCACCATCATGGGTGACGGTTCCGTGGTCCTGATTCTGGACCCGCACGAGATATACGCCTTGTCCACCCAGCTCGGCCGCAGGGAATCGGTGGGCCAGACGCCCGCCTTGGCCTCGGGCAAATAGGGCTGGAAGCAGAGAATGGAAAAGGCCGGAGGGTGACGCCCCCCGGCCTTTTTTGCTGTCGGAGCCGACCGATCAGACCATGGACATGAAGTTGACGAACAGGGTCGCGTTCATGGCGTGCATCAGCCACATCAGGGCCAGGGCCAGGAAGCACAGGCCCTTGAGCCGCAGCGGCGATTTGCTTCGGGCCACCAGCAGCCAAAGAAGGGCGCACAACGCCCCCAGGGTCCCGGCGGCCATCCAGACCAATCCCAGCGGAGTGCCGGTGGTCATGGCCCGGAATGCGTCGGGCAGGACGGCGAAGAGCCAGCCCTGGCATGCAAGGAAGCCGAGCATGGGGATGAGCGCCCAGCGGGCGGCCAGGGGCAGGGCGAAATTGTAGTAGTCGCGGCCGAAATCGTCCCTGTTGCGGCGCAGGACCAGATAGGCGCAGCCGAGCGCGGCGGCCGAGGCGACGATGAGCAGCCCGTACATGACGGCCAGCGGCAGGGCCATGGGCCTGGCCAGGGCTGTGGCCTCGACGGTGGGGTCGGCCAGTGTCAGCTTGGCCGGGACGGCCAGGGCGATGGCCGTGATCGATGCCAGGGACGCGCAGAGGCCGAGGCTGATGTGCGCGCCTTTGGCCGGGCGCATGACCTTCCAGGTGGAAAAGTGGATCAGGCCGGCCAGGAGGAAGACTCCGGCGGCGATGACCGCAGGCAGGAAGGGCGCACCCGGCTCGGAGAGGCGGGCGGCCAACTGCGGGAACCGGGCGTAGGTCACGCCGATGGCTGCGCCCCAGACCAGGATCAGCAGGAGAATCAGGATGCGGCCCATGGCCCCGGCCTGTTGGCCGAACTTGTCGTAGAAGATCTTGCCTTTGGTCTTGGCGGCTATCTCGCCGAGCACCGCGACGACCGGGCTGCCGAAGGCGCCCATGCCGAGCAGGCTGAAAAAGGCGGGGGCCAGCAGGTTGGCCACCAGCGCAATGGTTTCCTGGCTGTTCATGTCGTGAAGTCTCCGGATTGGTTGCATCGCGCGGCCGCAAGGGGGCCGCGTGGGTTATTTGCCTGAAAAACGCGCCGCACGCAAGTTGCGGCCCTGCGCCGCCTGCGCATGGATGCGCAGGATTTCTTGCAAAAAACCTCAGCATCGCCTATCTCTCATGGAACGCATCACTGAGACAGACGGGAGATAAGCCGCATGCAGTATCTGAAGCTCGCCCTGTTCGCCGCGACAGCCCTTCTCCTGGTTGGCTGCACCGCTGCGAAACAGGACTCGGGAGCCGCCAAGGCCAGCATCGAATGGCGTATCCAGAGCCTGGAGGAGAGTTTCCTGAACTTCCGCGAGGAACAGCGGCGGCAGGCGGATCAGGCAGCCGAGGAAGCCAAGGCCACCGATCAGAAACTCGCCGATATCCAGAGCGCCATGGATGCGCTTAAGGATGGGCGCGAAGCCTCGGCAGCGCCCGACGACATGGCGGTCAAGGAGGACTCGGACAAGGCCTGGGCCACCGATCTCCAGGCCGACGACGGGGGCTGGGTAGAGGGCAATACGCCGCCTGACAAGCCCGTGGCCCAGAGCGGCGAGGCCAAGCCATGGGCGGAGGTGCCCGGCCCGCCCGCCCGGATTCCCGAGCCTGCAGTCATCGAGCGGGACAAACCCGTCGCCAAATCGGCCGGAAAGGCCGCAGCCAAATCCGCATCTTCGAAGCCAGCCGGGGCGCAGGCCGTGTATGACGCCGCCTATGCCAAGTACGATGCAGGCGAGTTCGACGCCGCCCGCGCCGGGTTCGACTCCTTCCTCAAGAAGTTTCCCAAGAACGGGCTGGTGCCCAATGCCTTGTATTGGAAGGGCGAGACCTACTACTCCCAGAAGAATTTTCCCCAGGCCATTCTGGCCTTCAAGGAAGTGACCGGCCGTTTCCCCAAGCACGCCAAGGCCGCAGCCGCGCTGCTCAAGATCGGCATGTCCTACGACAGGGTGGGCGATCCCGACAACGCCATCTTTTATCTGCGCGCCCTGGTCGAGGATTTCCCCAATTCCGGCCCGGCCGACATCGGCCGCAAGGAACTGACCCGGCTGGGCGGCTAGGTTCGCCGCAGTCTTTCGGGGCGGGGTACGAGCTCCGGCCTTTTCGTCAACCGGTTCGGCTCCATGGATTTCCAGAGAGAACATTTCGCCTGCCTCGCCCTGAAGCACACCCCCAAGCTGAAGCACGCCACGTGCCGACGGCTGCTTGCCCATTTCCCCGATGCCTATGAGGCCGTGAAGGGGGCCGAATCCTGGCCGTCCCTGGATCTGGAGGATGAGAATGTCCGCCAGATATCCAGAGGATGCGGAAGCGAGGCATGGCGGACCAAGGCCGAGGCCGAATTCCGCTTGGCCCGGGAGGCGGGCATGGAGGCCGTCACCTGGTTCGATCCCCGCTATCCGGCCTCGCTGCGGGATTTGGACGATCCGCCGGTCCTGCTGTACGTGGCGGGGGACCTGAGCCTGCTGCACAATCCCGGCGTGGCGGTGGTCGGTGCGCGCGAGTGCACGGCCATGGGGCTCGAGGCGGCGCGGCGGATCAGCGCTCAGCTTTCCCGGATCGGCGTCACCGTTATTTCCGGATTGGCCCTGGGCATCGACCGTCAGGCGCATTTGGGCGGGCTGAGCGGCGTCGGCTCCTCCATTGCCGTGCTCGGTTGCGGGCTGGACGTGGACTATCCCAAGAGCAACCGCGACGTGCGCACCGCCCTGGAGGGCAAGGGGCTGGTGGTCACCGAGTTCGGCCCCGGCGTCGGTGCCCGGCCGGAACATTTCCCCTTTCGCAACCGGCTTATCAGCGGCCTTTCCCTGGGCGTGCTGGTTGCCGAAGCCGCCCACAACAGCGGTAGCCTGATCACGGCCCGGCTGGCCGGAGAGCAGGGGCGGGATGTTTTCGCCCTGCCCGGTCCCGTGGGCCAGCCCTCGTTCACCGGCTGTCACCGGCTGATCAAGCAGGGCGCGGCTCTGGTAGAAAGCGCATCGGACATCGTGGAAATCCTGCGCTACGATTTTGTCCGCCAGCTGGAAGGCGTGCCCGATCCAGAACCGGACGAAGGGGAAGGGCGGGAAACCGACGGAACGGCCTCCGATCCGGCCCGGGAGCCGTTGCGGGCGGGAGAATTCAGGGCTGCGGCCAGGCGCAAGTCCCCGCCGTCGGTGCGGCGCGAGGTCCTGGACCTGGACGGGGAGGAAAAAGCGGTAATGGATGTACTCGAACGCGCCGAAAAAATGCACATTGATGCTTTGGGCCGAGAGTTGGACTGGCCTTCGTACAAGGTGAGCAACATATTGATTCTTCTGGAAATGCGTGGCGTCATACAACAACTGCCCGGCATGTGGTATCTCGCCAAGGAAGACGGATAGCAAGGAGTGGACATGGATTGGAAACTGTTGGCGACCACCTTCGGGACGCTGTTCGTGGCCGAGTTGGGCGACAAGACGCAACTGGCCTGCATGCTGATGACGGCCAAGACGCAGAAACCCTGGACCGTGTTTCTGGGATCATCCCTGGCCTTGGTGCTGGTCAGTTTTCTCGGGGTGATGTTCGCCCAGTTCATCTGCCAGTATGTCCCTACGGACATTATCAAGAAGGTGGCCGCCGTGGCCTTCGTGGTCATGGGCTGCCTGATATTTTTCGACAAGATATGATCTTGAACCCCTCCCGGGACCCGTGTACATTCATCTACGGGGAGTAACAACTCGGAAACGATGACGATAAAGCGGCGGGCGAATGCAGAAGATTCCCATTGATCTCGCGAAGTCAGGCATGAAGCTGGCCAAGGCCGTGACCAAGGAAAACGGCATGACCATCATGGCCGAAGGCATGGAGCTGACCGATAGCCTGATCTCCCGCCTGGAGAACATGAAGGTCGATCGGATCACGGTTCAGGGCCACCCGGTGGACATGGGCGGCGCAGGGGCGGGCACGGTCTATGCGGAGCGCATCAAGCGCCTCGACCATCTCTTTCGCCGTCAGGGTGACGACAAGTGGATGATGCGGGTCAAGGATCGCATGGCCCAGTATTTCCGGATCAAGGCGGCGGCCCAGGAGGCCCGGCGCAAGGCCATGGAGGCCTTGGACGCCGCGCCCCAGCCGCCGGAAGAGGAAGGCGGGGCATAATGGTGGTGGAAGACCTCAAGACCAGCGTCCGTGGGGAAATCCTTTCGGTCAAGGATCTGCCGACCCTGCCGCACGTCCTGGAGGAAGTGACCAAGCTGGTGGAGGACCCCGACGCCTCCAGCGAGGCCATCGCCCGGGTCATCGCCACGGACCAGGTCCTGTCGGCCAAGGTCCTGAAGATGGTCAACTCGCCCATCTACGGCTTTCCCGGCCGGATCAGCTCCATTCAGCACGCCCTGGTTCTGCTCGGCTTCAACGTCATCCGGGGCATCATCATCTCCACCTCGGTTTTCGACATGATGGTCCAGGCCATGAAGGGGCTGTGGGAGCACAGCCTGGGCTGCGCCACGGCCTGCAACATCATCGCCCGCCGCGCCGGATTCGAGGACCCCGAGGAATACGCCGTGGCCGGGCTGCTCCATGACTTGGGCAAGGTGGTCACGGCCGTCCAACTCCCGGATCTGCACCGGGCCATCCTCGACACGGTCGAGGCCAAGCAGTTGACGTATTTCCAGGCGGAAAAGGACGTCATGGGCTTCGGTCACGACCGCATCAACGCATGGCTTGCCCGGCACTGGGGGCTGCCCCCGAACATCCGCGAGGCCATGGCCCGCCACCACGCGCCGCAACTGGCCCAATTCTACAAGCCCATGTCCTGCGTGGTGCACATCGGGAATTTCCTGGTCAGGCTCTTCGAGTTCGGCAATTCCGGCGACGACCAGACGTCCTATTTGCGCCCGGAGGCGCTCATGGAGCTCAACTTCAAGATGTCCGATCTGGACAAGGTCATGGACGAGATGGCCGATCAGTTCCTGGAGGTGTCCGATTTGACCTTTTAGCAGAGGGGATCTGCGGGATGGGGAGCGAATTGTTTTTGACGACCCGGTCAGCTGGCGTCGTCGGATATAGGGAGTAGTATGGCGGTGGGTTCTGAAATCGAGGATCCTTCTTGTCTGTAGGTTGACCGTCCAATCAACCGTGGAGAACCTGGAGAGTACCCACATTTCTGCTGGTATCGGTCCGGATGTGTAACACACCGGCACGTTGATCTGTTCGGGGTGGACGATCGATCGCAGACCTTTTGCGTTGATGGTCATCCCGTTCGCATCCGTTGGACCGGACGGCATTACTTTTTGCGCAGAGCGAGGATTTGTATGTTTTCCTACATTCGCAGGCGGTTGTCCCTGAAACTGCTCATTCCCCTGTGCCTGGTCATCGTGGTCGGCATAGGCGGGCTGGTATGGGTGGTGACCAGTTCCACCTTTTCCATGGCCAAGGACGGCGTCATGCAGGCGGCTCGGGGGCAGGCTGTTTCCAGCGCCCGGGCGCTGGCCGTGTTCATTCAGGACCAGGTGGTCATGGCCGAGGTGCTGGCCCAGCAGCCGTCCATGATGCAGGCCGTCAAGGGATCGCCCTGGATGGCCATGGCGGCCTGCGCCAAGATCGTCAAGGCCAACCCCAATCTCTGGGGATTGGCGGTCTACGACAAGACGGGAAAGGTCGTCACCGGGGCCAATGCGGACGAATCGCAACTGACCGGTATGGAATTCGGCGACAACGGCTACGTGAAAAGGGTGCTGGAAGGCGCGATCGACAAGGTGGTCGATGCATCCGTGTACAAGCCGGAATACGCCAAGGCCCGCATCTTCGCCATCAGTGTTCCCATCAAGGGCATGTCCGGCGACGTTGCGGGCGGCATCGTCCTCTTCGCCTCCTGGGACGCCTATATCCGGCAGTTCGTGGCGCAGGTGAAGATCGGCAACGAAGGCTACGGCTTCGTCCTGGACGGCGAAGGGCGGTTCATCCACCATCCCGACGCCAAGCTCTTCCGCCAGAACGCGAGTGAATTCGAGTTCGTCAGGAAGGCGCTCGCCGAGGATAAGAGCGTCGTGCAATACGACTGGCAGGGAAGCGAGAAACTGATGGCCATGGCCACGGACCCGCGTTCCGGCTGGCACATCTGCATGACCGCCTATGCGGACGACATCGCCTCCACCGCCCGGAAGCAGGGCGAGATGATGGAGCTGATCGGCGGTGGCCTGATCGTGGTCGTCATGGCCCTGGTGCTGTTCCTGCTCAAGGTCTTTGTCTTCACGCCCATCCGCAGGACCATGGCCATGGCCGACGCCACGGCCAGGGGCGACCTGGACCAGGAGTACGACAGCTGCCAGGACGGCGACGAGATCGACCGGCTCCAGGCGTCGTTGGTCAATATCCGGCGCACGGTGCGGGGCATGACCCACGACTTCGCCGGAGTGGCCCGGAAGATCGAGCAGGGCTACCTGCTGACCCGGGGCAAGGCCGAAGGCTTCGAGGGCGAGTTCGCCCGACTCATCGAGAACGCCAATACCATGCTCGGCGGGCTGGTGAACCTGCTCAACGAACTGCCGCTGCCGCTCATGGCCATCTCCCCGGACCACTCCATTCGTTTCATCAACAAGGCCGGCGCCGCCGTGGGCGATACCACCCTGGAAAAGCTGCTGGGCAAGACCTGTTCCGACTACTTCCGCACGGGCGATTGCTCCGGCGGCAAATGCGCCTGCGAAAAGGCGATGCAGGGCAAGGAGATGGTCTTTTCCAGCACCGACGCCCATCCCGGTGGCGTGGCCATGGAGGTCGAGTACTTTGGCATGCCGCTCATCGACAGCGAGGGCGAGGTGCTGGGGGCCATGAAGGTGGTCATGGACCAGACCCGCATCCGCCAGGCCCAGCGCCGGATGCGCGAGACCGCCGATCAGGCGGACCGGGTCGCGTCCATGCTCTCCAACGCCTCCCAGGAACTGGCGGCCCAGGTGGAGCAGACGGCGGCGGGCGCGCAGAAGCAGCGCGCCATGACCGAGGAGGCCGCCACCGCCATGGAGGAGATGAACGCCACCATCGTGGAGATCGCCAGCAACGCTTCCGAGGCCGCCAAAAGCACCGACCGCATGCGCGGCAACGCGGGCAAGGGCGGCGAGGTGGTCTCGGCCGTGGTCGATTCCATCGAGACGCTGCGTGAGCGGGCCAGGCGGGTGGATGAGAACATCCGCAATCTTGGCACCGAGGTCGAGGCTATCGGCGCGATCATGACCGTGATAACCGACATCGCCGATCAGACCAACCTGCTGGCGCTCAACGCGGCCATCGAGGCCGCCCGGGCTGGCGATGCCGGGCGCGGGTTCGCCGTGGTCGCCGATGAGGTGCGCAAGCTGGCCGAGAAGACCATGACCGCCACCCAGGAGGTCGGCGACGCCATCAAGTCCATCCAGGACGGCACGCGCAGGAACCTGGAAGCCTTCCAGAGCGCCACCGAGGCCATCGATGAGTCCACCCAACTGGCTTCCCGGGCGGGCGAGGCCCTGACCGGCATCCAGGAGATGGCCAGGGTCGCGGACGACCAGATCCGCAACATCGCCACGGCGTCCGAGCAGCAGGCCACCACCACCGGCCAGCTCAATCGCAGCGTGGACGAGGTCAACGGGGTGTCCAGCGAGATCGTCGGCGCCATGACCGAATCGACCAGTGCGGTCACCGACCTGGCGCGACTGGCCGAAGAGCTGAAGCAGATCATCACCCGCATCGGCGGCGACGAGTAGCGTCGGTCCGGCCGAAAAGGGCATCCGATCAGAGGATTTGAGCCCCTTCGCCGTTCGCGTCGGAGGGGCTCTTGCTTTGACCTCGGGCCTGAGCGGTGCTAGACAGGGACCATGAGCCAGGCCCTCGACCAATCCCTGTTCCAGCGCAAGCAGACCGCGTTCCTCCTCTCGCCCGACAAGCCCCTGGCCGAGATGCTCAGGACCCTGTGGCCGCCCGACGTCATCGAGTTTAAGGTCTTTGAGATTGGCGTCAGCGCCGTGGAGCACCTGTTCAACGATCCCCCGGATTTGCTGGTGGTGGACAACCGCCTGAAAGACATTTCCGCACGGGAGATCGCCAATCTGGTCAAGAGCGAGAACGTCTACCGCCAATTGCCCGTGGTCATGTGCGTCGATCCCGTCGATGTGGAGACTCCGTGGAACTGGAACGAGATCGAGGTGGACGATTTCCTGGTCCGGCCCTTCAACCCGTCCGAGGTGCGGGACAGGATCAACCTGACCCTGTGCCGGGCCATGCGCGCCCTGGACGCCAACCCGCTCTCCAAGCTGCCGGGCAACACCTCGATCATCCAGCGCATCCAGCAGCTCATCGACGCCAAATCGGACTTTGCCCTGGCATACTGCGACCTGGACTACTTCAAGTCCTACAACGACAAGTACGGCTTTTCCCGGGGCGACGAGGTGCTGATGATGTCCGCGCGGCTCATCGTCAACACCATCCGCAGCTACCAGGGCATCCTCAGCTTCGTGGGCCATGTGGGCGGCGACGATTTCGTCTTCATCCTGCCCCCGGACAAGGTGGAGGACGCCTGCAAGCGGATCATCAAGGCCTTCGACGACATCGTGCCCCATTTCTACGATCCCGAAGACCGGGCGCGGGGGAACATCACCTCCGTGGACCGCGAGGGCAATACCAAGGTCTTTCCGCTCATGGCCGTGTCCATCGCCGTGGTGGTCAACACCGAAGGCAGGATCAACCACTACGGCGAGGTCTCGTCCATCGCCATGGGCCTGAAGAAGAAGGCCAAGGAAAATCCCAAGAGCAGCTATGTCATCGACCAGCGGCAAGCGTGACGAATCCGGCGGCTATGTCCGCGGCTTCCTGGCCCATCTCTCGGTGGAGAAGGGGTATTCCGAGGCCACGATCCGGGCCTACGGCACGGACCTGGAGCAGTTCGAGACCTATCTGGCGAGGGTGAAGCGGACTCTGGAGAAACCGGCCCGAATCGACCGCGACCACGTGCGCGGCTTCCTGGCCGAGCTGCACCGCCAGTCCCTGTCCAAGACCTCCATGGGCCGCAAGCTGTCCAGCCTGCGCGCCTTCTTCAAATATCTCACCCGGCACAAGGTGGTGGTCAAGGACCCGATGTTCGCCGTCCGCAACCCCAAGCAGGAGAAGCGCAACCCCCAGGCGCTCAACGTGGATCAGGCCGTGTCCCTGATGGAGGCGTCCATCGAGCCGGACCCCGAGGGGCTCCGGGACATCGCCTTGGTCGAGGTGCTCTATGGCTCGGGCCTGCGCATCAGCGAGGCGCTGGGGCTGAACCTGAACGACGTGGATTCCGACGTCATTCGGGTCCTGGGCAAGGGCAGCAAGGAGCGCATCGTGCCCCTGAGCGACATGGCGGTGAAGCGGCTGAGGCGCTACATGGAGCAGCGCCACGCCCTGCTCGGGGACGATTATTCGGAGCAGGCCCTGTTTCTGGGATCGCGCACGGGCGGGCGGCTCAACCGGCGGCAGGCCAACCGCATCGTGGAGCGGCTGGCCCGGCTGGCCGGACTGCCCACGAACGTGCACCCGCACATGCTGCGGCACAGCTTCGCCACGCACCTGCTGGAGGCCGGGGCGGACCTGCGCAGCGTGCAGGAACTGCTCGGCCACGAGCGGCTGACCACGACCCAGCGGTACACGCATCTGGACATGCAGCGCCTGATGCAGGTATATGACCGGGCGCACCCGAGGTCCGGCGACGACGCGGACCCGGAATCCTGATTTCAACCCCATCCCCACGGAGCGATGCCGATGGAAAATCCCCTGGTCCTTCTGGAAACGCCTGCCGGCGAGATCCTGATCGAACTGTTCCCGGACAAGGCGCCGGAAACCGTCGCCAACTTTCTGCAGTACGTGGACGACAAGTTTTACGACGGCACCCTGTTTCACCGCGTGATCCGGGATTTCATGATCCAGTGCGGCGGGTTGACCTTCTCCATGGTCGAGAAGGAGCACCGCCCCGCCATCAAGAACGAGGCGGTCAACGGCCTGAAGAACGTGAAGGGGAGCGTGGCCATGGCCCGGACCCTGGACCCGCACAGCGCGGCCGCCCAGTTCTTCATCAACGTGGCCGACAACGCGGACCTGGACCACACCGCCGAGACCGACGAGGGCTTCGGCTACTGCGTGTTCGGCGAGGTGGCGGACGGCTTGGACGTGGCGCTCAAGATCAGCAAGTCCAAGACCCGCAGCTACCAGGGCTTCGACGACGTGCCGGTCGATCCGGTGTCGATCATCACCGCCCGCCGCTTCGAATAGGCGGCGGTAATCGACGCAAAAAAAGGCCTCCTTGCGGAGGCCTTTTCCATTGGCTTATTCGGTCGGTTCGTTCGGGCTGCGGAACCGCTCGAACTCGTCCTTGAGCGTGCCCATCAGTTCCTTGACCGTGATGATCTTGTCGACCAGGTAGGCGTTGGCCCCGGCAAAGGCGAAGCCGTAGTTGAACTTGCCCCGGTAGGCGTTGACCAGGGCTTGGGCGATGCAATAGGGGGACTTCTCTTCGGCGCAGTTGTGCAGGCATTTGTGGATGCACTTCTTGGGCTTCTTCAGGCCGGTGGAGACGGCGTCGAGGAAGGCGTTGCGCAGGGCGCGGCCGGGCATGCCGACCGGGCTCTTGATGATGGTCACGTCCTCTTTCTTCGCGTTGACGTAGGCGCGTTTGAACGCCACGTCCGCGTCGCATTCCTCGGTGGCCACGAAGCGGGTGCCCATCTGCACGCCGGCCGCGCCCATCTCGATGAACCGGGCGATGTCCTCGCCGGTGTAGACGCCGCCGGCCGCGATGACCGGGATGTTCTTGATGTTCTTCTCGCGGTACGGAGTCACGGCCTCGATGACCTCGGCCACGATCTGTTCCAGTTGATATTCGGGCATTTCGAGCTGCTCGGGCTTGAATCCGAGGTGTCCGCCCGCCTTGGGGCCTTCGACCACGAAACCGTCGGGCAGGTAATCGAACCGGTTCAGCCACTTGCGGCACAGGATGGAGGCGGCGCGGCCCGAAGAGACGATGGGCACCAGCTTGGTGCGCACCTCGTTCTTCAATTCGTCCCTCATCTCGCGGAGGTAGCCTGGCAGGTCCAGGGGCAGCCCCGCGCCGGATATGATCAGGTCCACGCCCTCGCGGAGGGAGGTGCGGACCATGTCGCTGTAGTTGGTCAGGGCGCACATGATGTTCACGCCGAGCAGGCCGTCGGTCATCTTGGCCCGGGCCTTGCGGATTTCGTCGATCAGGCCCCGGCGGTCGGCCCCTTCCGGGTCCTTGGCCCGCTCGGGGTCGCGCATGCCGATCATGGATGAGGCGATGACGCCGACGCCGCCTTCGTTGGCCACGGCGCTGGCCAGGCCGGATAGGGAGATTCCAACGCCCATGCCGCCCTGGATGATGGGCAGTCTGGCGGTCAGATCGCCAAAGGAAAGGGTGGGTATTTTCATTGGGGTACCTCTCGGGGTGTTCAAACTAGGAATCATCTGCGCCCTATTCAGGACCAAGTCAAGGCAAACAGTTGTTTTACCATATCGTCAGGATACTATGACGTGCTTTTCCACAACCATTTCGGCAAAGGCCAGGGAACTGGTGAAGGCCGGGGAGATGGCGTTGAGGACATGCACGGTGTTGCCTTCCTTCTGCACTACGAAATCCATGACCAGCTTGTTGCTGTCGATGTCCACCAACTGGGGGCGGATGCCCACTTTGTCGCAGGGGATGAAGTCGTGGGGCGCGATGTGGCGCACCAGCTTTTCGGCGTCCTTGTAGAAGTGGGAGAACAGGTATTTCCTCGGTTCCTCCAGGGCCACGGCCCGGAACTTCGGGTTTTCGAAAAAGAGATGGATTTCGCGCAGCAGGATGGCGGCGCATTCCGAGTCAATGCCTTTCAGGATGCCGTAGTTCTCCCGCCCGAAGGCCGGGATGGCCGTGGGGCCGACGTAGACGTCGCCGTGCACGGACCGGGTGAAGTGGACGCCGAGGAACGGGTTCCTGATGTTCGGCACCGGGTAGATGGAGCCCTTGATCTTGTCGGCGGCCGGTTTCTTGAGTTTGTGGTAGATGCCCTTGAACGGCAGCAGTCGATAGTTCCTGGCCAGCCCGAAGGCTTGGGCCACACGGTCGCTGTAGGCCCCGGCCGCGTTGATGAACAGCGAGTAGCCGATTTCGCCCTGGCTGGTCACGGCCTTGTTCCTTCCGGCGGAGAGGAAGCGGGTGTCGAAGAAGAAGCGCACCTTGCCCGAGGTCTCCAGCTCCTCGCGCATGGTGCGCAGGATTTCGCGGGGATCGACCACGGCGGTCAGCGGGGAGTGCAGGGCGCGCCCGGCGGTCTTGGCGTTGGGCTCGATCTCGGCCAGCTGCTTTTCGTCAAGCATCTCCACGGTGGCGCCGTTGGCCTCGGCCCGCCGCTTGAGTTCGTCCAGCGTGGGCAACTCGGACTCGTCGCGGGCGACGATGACCTTGCCCGAGGCGAAGAGCGGCAGGCCGCGCTCCCGGCAGTACGCCTGCATCCGCCTGTTGCCATTCAGGCACATCCTGGCCTTCATCGTGCCGGGATCATAGTATATGCCCGCGTGCAGAACGCCGCTGTTGCGGCCCGAAGCGTGGCGTCCGGGCCGGTCTTCCTTGTCGAAGATGATGATGTCGTCCGCGCCGCGTTTCAACAGTTCGCGGGCGATGGTCAGGCCGACGATGCCCGCACCGCAGATGACGATCTCGCCGTTGTACATGGTCTACCTCTTCGCCAGCAGGGCGAACCCGCTGGCCGGGTCCTTCTTGCGCAGCATGTCCGTGCCCAGGATTTCGATGATGACCACCTCGCCCACCAGCCAGATGTCCAGGCCCGGGCGGATGCACCCGGCGCGGGTCTTGCCGTCGCGGCCCAGGGCGGCGTGCATGTGCAGCACCGGCGCGCCGCTCTCGTCGGCGAAGATCGTGCCCACGGCCGCAGCCTCGTGTGCGCCGACGATGGGAAAGAGGATGGGGTCGATGACCGGGGCCTCGCCGTCGCGCGGGCCGGTGACGATGGTGCCGTTGTCGATGCCGCCGAGCAGGGCGCAGAAGGCGGCCTTGACACCCTTGTCGCGGGCGAACTGCTCGATGACGCCGGGCACCTGCTCGCCGTCCTCCAGGCGCAGGGTGAAGACGCGGCCCACCCGTCCTTCGCTGTATTGCATGTGATGTCCTCCAGCTAGCACCCGCAGGGGGCCTTGAAGTCGCAGTATTGGCAGTGGCGGCCGATGCGTGGCTCGAACCGGTTGGCGGCCAGCAGGTGGCGGACCAGGAAATCGATCAGCCCGGGGATATTGGTCTTGAGTGCGTCGCGCCGGTCCGCGTTGTCGGTCTTGTCGCCGAAAAGGTATGTGGTCCGGCCGTCCTTGGCAAGGTTCACCAGCCCGGCGTCGCGGGCCTCCTCGCCAACGCTGCGTCCGAACAGGTGCAGGTAGGCGGGCAACTGCACCGAAACCACGGTGTCGCGCACGTCGCGAATGAGCAGCGGGTCCCCGTCGTCGCCCCGGTATTCGCGCAACCTGGCCCAGAGGTCCTCGTCGCGCCATAGGGACGGCTTGGGTCCCTTGCCGCCGCCGGTCTTGTAATCGAGGATGACCACGCCGTCCGCGCGCCGTTCCAGCCGGTCCAGGGTGCCGCTCAGGGGGATGGAAAGCCCGTCCGCTTCGATGTCGATGCGCAGCTTGCGCTCCAGGCCGAGGAGTACGGCCGGTTGCTGGGTAGCCAGGAACCCTGCCAGCCGACGCCGACCGGTTTCGGCCAGGGCCAGCCGGGTATCCAGGGGCAGGGCGCGGTAGTCCGGGCTCTCCGCCAGCCGCTCGCCGAACAGGGCGAGCAGGGGCAGCGGGTCCATGGTCCCGTCCACCCGTTGGCCGATGCGGTCGGCGAAATGTTCCCGCAGCACCTCGTGGACCAGGGAGCCGAAGGCGCTGCGGTCGCCTTCCTCCTCCACTCTGGGCAGGGGGCGTACCCCGGAAAGACAGGCGTAGAAGAACTGCTTGGGGCAGTTGAGGTAGCGGTCCAGGCTCGATGGCGACAGCCCCTTGTCCGCAAGCCGGGTCCGCAGCTGGGCGCGCACGGCGTCGGTGGCGTCGATGGCCCGGACGCCCGATTGCAGCGAGCCCGAGGCGAAGGTCACGGTGCGGATCAGCGGATCGCCCGGCTTGATGATGCGTTCTTCGCGTTGCTCCCGCTCCCAGAGCAGTTGCTCCACGAACCGGCTGCGCACGGATTTGGAGTCGAGCAGGCCGGGTTGGACGCCGCTCTGATAATAGATGACCGCCTCGCGCGCTCCCATGAGCAGTCGGTAGAAGTTGTATCCGGCCACGTTGTCCCGCTGACGGGCGTCGGGCAGGCCGAGCAGATTGCGCAGCGGATCGGGCAGCAGCGGGTCGTAGGGATCGGTGCCGGGCAGCCGCTCCTCCACGGCGTCCAGGATGTGGACGGCGTTGAAGTGGAGCAGCCGGGTCTCGAGTACGCCCATGACCTGCAACCCGGCCAGGGGTTCGGGCTCGAACGAGACGCGCTCCTGGGCCAGGATGCGCCGCAGGCCGGAAAAAAGCGTGGACCGGCCGAAGGGTTCCCGGCTGGTTTGGGCGCTGCGCAGTTGCGGCGTCACCGAGGTGGTCAGCCGGAACAGGCACTCCGCGTCCACCAGATAGGTGTGCCAGAGCCGCTCGCCATGGGCGTGGAGCAGCGAGGCCAGCCCGTCCAGGGCCGTTCCCAGCGCGTGGAAGCTGTCCACCTTCTCGAAGGCGGTCATGCAGAGGTCCAGAATTTCGGCCAGCAGCGGCCCGGCGGTCTTCGGGTCCACGTCCGCCAGCGTCTCGTCGGTCCAGGGCACGGGCCAGACGCGTGGGTTCAGGTAGCGGTCGCCTGTGCGGATGGCCGCTTCCCAGAGGTGAAAGATGCGGCGCAACGGCTTGTCCTCCGGCCCGAGCAGCCGCAGGTAGGGGTGGCGGATCAGGGCGATCACGTCACGCCAGTGGTAGCGTCCGTCTTCCAGGCGGTTTTCCTGGAGTTCGAGCAGGGTCTCCACCAGCCGGGCCAGGGAGGTGCGCGCCAGGGGGTAGCCCATGGAAATGTTCGGCTCACCGTCGGGCAGGTGATGGAGTACGGGCAGGAGCGCGCCTTCGTCGGGCAGGACCACGGCGGTGTCCTCCAGGGACGGGGCCGCGTTCAGGTTTTCGGCCAGGGCGGCCAGTTGCGAGTGGCGGTCGAACCCTTCCACGAAGCGGACGTCCGGCGGGGTGGCGGGCGCGGTTTCGCCGGTGGAGAGAACCGGGCGGGTGCGCCAGCGGGCGAGCCATGCCTGGTGCTCGGCGGCGGCGGGATGGGTCGGTCCGCCCTCGGCCAGGGCAGGGTCGGCGTGGATGACCGGGTGCAGCAGGCCGTCGCGCCACAGCCGCTGGAAGAGCCGGTCCTCGGCCCCGCTCAGGGCGTAGAACCCGGCCGCCACCAGGGGACGGCCGTTCAGGTGCGCGGCGACCTCGTCCAGGTGCGCGGCGACGAACCGCCAGTCCAGCCCGGCCGTGGTCCAGCCGCGCTCGAACAGCCGGGTGACGTAGGCGTGGTGGATGGCCGCGAGCTGTTCCAGGAGCGCGCTGGCGTAGGCCGAGACCTCGCCTTCCATGTAGGTCAGGTCCGTGGGCTCCACGGCCTGGCGCAGCAGGTCGTCCATCAGCTTGGCCAGCCGGAGCCCCCAGGGCATGAAGGCCTCGCGGTCCAGCTCGGGCAGGCGGGCGAGCAGGCCGTTTCCGGTGCGGCGCAGGTCGCCGACGATGGCGTGGAGCATCTCCACCAGGTCGAGCCGGTTGGCCGGG
>JAZHDH010000164.1:0-19180 GCA_036584335.1 Pseudodesulfovibrio sp.
GGTTCATGCCGCTGCTGGAAGAGAACGACTTTCTGCCCGACCTGGACAGCGTTGACGACGCCACCTGGACCCGGGCCAAGATGATCTTCGTCTGCTACCCGAATAACCCGACCTCGGCCACTGCGCCCAGGGAATTTTACGAGCGCCTGATCAAGAAGGCCAGGCAGTTCAAAGTGATAGTGGTTTCCGATCTCGCCTACAGCGAAATCTACTATGATCCCGCAAAGAAACCCATGTCCATCCTGGAGTGCGAAGGGGCCAAGGACGTATGCATCGAGTTCCACTCCCTGTCCAAGACCTACAACATGACCGGCTGGCGCATCGGCATGGCCGTTGGCAATGCGAGCCTCGTCGCCGGCCTCGGAAAAATCAAGGAAAACGTGGATTCCGGCATATTCCAGGCTGTTCAAGAAGCGGGTATTGCCGCCCTGAGCAAGGGCGAACCCCACGCCGAGCGATTCCGCGCCATCTACAAGGAACGCCGCGATGTGATGAGCGCCGCCCTGAACAAGGCGGGCATTAAACACCGTCTGCCCGACGCCTCCTTCTACCTGTGGTGCAACACCCCCAAGGGCTACACCTCGTCGGAGTTCGTCACCAAGGTCCTGAAGGAAACCGGCGTGGTGCTGACGCCCGGGCAGGGCTTCGGAACGCCCGGCGAAGGCTATTTCCGTATTTCCCTGACCGTGAGCAACAATCTGCTCGAGGAGGCGGTATCCAAAATTTCCAAACTGTAAACTGCTACGTCAGCCTGGGTTCCAATCAAGGTGACCCCGAAGACAACCTCAACTATGCCTTGACGTTGCTGGAAGAATACGGCGACGAGATCACGCTGAAGGGGTTTTCCAGCTACTATCGGACCGAACCGCAAGGCGAGGTCAAGGACCAACCCTGGTTCACGAACCAGGTGGTCAAACTGGAGATAGACGCCGAGATTTGGGCTCCGGCCGGTTTCCTGTCCACCTGCACGGCCATCGAGGCCCAGATGGGCAGGCAACGGCAGCAGCCCGGCGGTCCGCGCCCACTGGACATGGACATCATATCCTGGGGCGACACGGTCATGGACGAAGAATTTCTGACGCTTCCGCACCCGAGGGCCAAGGCGCGCGCCTTTGTCCTGGTTCCGCTCAAGGAGATCGAGCCGAATTTCGTCTTCCCCGATGGAACCACCATCGATCAGGCCCTGGCCGCCATTGAATACCGCCTGGAAGGCGACAAGATCTGGCAAAACGGCTAACTGACGGCAGGAGTGCATCATGCTGAAATTCATAGTCATCGGACTCGCCATTTTTCTTCTCTACAAGCTCTTTTCCGGCGACAAGAAGAAGAGGGAGATGAACAACGAAAAGACCGTGAAGGCCAAGGTGGCTTCCGGCGAGATGGTCAAGGATCCCGTCTGTGGCACCTATGTTGAAAAAGACGGCCTGATCCGCGTCCGGGAAGGGGAGAAGGTCCACGTCTTCTGCTCCTACCAGTGCAGGGACAAGTTCCTGAAACAGATCGACGCGGTGACCGTGGAAAAAGTCGACGATACCGACAAATAGACGCTTTCTTCCCGATACGAATCTTTTTGAAAAGGCCTGTATGGGCCTTTTCTTCTTTCTTTCACCGGTCCTGATCCTGTCCTTGAAAGACCAACCCGACAGGGGCGACCTCCCATCCCGCCATCCGAAATCGCGCGTATTTCCCTCAGAAACGACGTTTCACCGTCTTCAGCCATAGGCGGCCGGAAATGATCTCACGATGCGCCCTGGGCCGAAAGCAGTGCAGGACCGTTGCAACAGCCAACGCAACAACAAGAGAGCTTTAAGTTTTAAATATCATAATTTTAGCCTGTTACGCTATTGTCTCATAATGTAAATTATGTAAACTTTCAAAAATAGCCGGGGCGGGATTTAGATGGGATGACATGATGGGCCTGTTTTGACTTGCCCTTCTCGACCATTGAGAGTTTTGCCCTCTGCTGGTATAAAGGTGCCATCATTCATTTCAACCCCAAGCTCGGACCGAGCCCAAACCCATGAAAAACGCACTGTCGATTCTGATCGTTCTTTTGATTCTTTCAATGCCCCTGTTGGCCCACGCAGACCAGACGGACGCGTCCTTTGACGCCTGGCTTGAAAAATACGGGGCCTGGGACCTGGTGGAACAGGAAATCTCCGCTGAAACAGCCACCGATTCGCCGACTTCCGTATTGAAACGAGCCCGGGTCTATCTCAATCTCAACTCTCCTGAAAAGGCGCTGGAACTGATCGAGATGACCTCCGCCTTTGCGGACAACGCCACCGAAGCGCAACGCCTCTTTCTTGGCGGCCAGGCACAGCGCGCTTTGGGCGATCTGCCCAAGTCGGTGCTTTGGTTCACCCAATCCTCGAAGTTTTTCCAAAATTCGGCAGAAATGCAGGGCCAATTCAGGGCCGAACCCCGACTCGAAACCATCTGGACCGACGTCTGGACACAGTCCTACTGGTCCTACCTGGCCAACTACACCCTCTCCAAAAGTTCCCAACTGGAGGCCCTGAACCAGATTCTGAGCGTAGGACGGATCGTATGGGAAGACGACTTCTGGAAAAAAGCGGACATGCTCATCAACTCCGCCAACACCACGTCCCTGGCGGTCCCCGAATCCGCGCAGGCAAAGACCGGCCCCGACGGCCAGCCTCTGCCTCCCTTTGTAACCGTTTCGGACACCGAAGCCATAATCAGAGCCATGGCTATGGTTTCCTTGGAAAAATTTACCGATGCCGTCAGCGAAATCACGACCATCTCCAATGAACCGGTCCGTACTTTCTGGCTGATGGTCGTCACCTTCCTTGAAACCGGCAAGCAGCCGCAGGACCTCTCGATCTTCGAGTCGGGCAACTACATGAAGCCACATGCTTTCTGGTCCGGCAATATCCTGGCACCCTATTCCACGTCCCGGGCACAGTGGGTGCTGGGCAATCCGGAATCCACCCCATGGAAAAAATTCCGCAACAACCTGCTCTCCATGCCTCTGGACGAGGCCCGCAAGGCCATCGACAACGAGCTGGGGTCCATGCTGATCTCCGAACAGACCGCTACACTGCTCAATAGCTTCAAGCTGGCTTTGGCGCTGTCCAACGGTGACTTTGCCGGATCTACAACCACTTGGAATAAAACAAACAAAAAAGGCATGCCCCTGGCTCTGCAAATTGCAGCCGCCCTACTCTTCAAGGAAGACTTGAAGGAAATCCTGCCGACAGAACCGGCTGCCGCATTCCAGGTCTACCCCATTTTATGCGCTTTATCCGGCGCAGCCGGGCGTGACCTGAATCCGTCCACCGAAGCCCCCTTCTGGACCGAGGTCTCCGGCAGCAATCTGCAACGGCTTTCTTCCCGCGACTGGCCCCTGGACAAGCTGCTCCTGCTCGCTTACTGGCAGCAGCAATTCTCCCAAAAGCCCTTGGAATCCCTTGCCAAGCGAGGTGCTTTCCTCTTTGAAAACACGGCGTTCGGGACTCAATGTCTGCTTTATCTGGCCGACACGGCGGTCCAGGCCAAGGATCTCCAGCTTGGCGCTTATTATCTCAACCGCATCTCGCCCGAATCCCTGGCTCCGGGCGAAAAAATGGCATGGCTTAACACCAAGATTCGACTGGAGCTCGATGCCGGCCGGGACAAGGCTGCTCTGGATACTTTCAAGGCAATGGCCAAGCTAGGAGAACCGGTTCCGGTCATGACCCGGCTGCGCATGGCCCTGCTCTTCCAGCAGCAACGGGAGTACGAGGCGGCCCGCGACCAGCTCCTGGCCATGTGGAAGGACAGGGACGCCATGACAACAACCCTGCAAGCGGAAACCATGTTTTGGCTCGGCGAGGGTGAACAGGCCATGCGTAACACGGAAAAGGCTCTGGACTACTACCTTCGCCTGGCTTGGCAGTATCCTCAGGAAAACATCTGGGCGCTGACCGCAATGTACCGGGCTTCGATCATCTACGAAAAGCGCGGCAAGTACGAAACGGCCCGCAACCTGCTCCTGACCGTGATCAAACGCGCCGACACCACGGAACAACGCGAAGCCGCCAAGGCCAGAATCGACGCCATCGACCGAAAGGCCGGAACCGCAGTCGACGGCTCGAAGGGGGGGCTGGTCTTTCCTTTCTAGCCCGGCATCCCCGTTTCATCCGAAATAACAAAAGAAGAGCAAGCCAACCTACGGGTTGGCTTGCTCTTTTATCTGGAACCGGCACGGGCCGGGATTTGCTATGTCAATGCGTCTGCCCGGGTGGAAACCCGGGGGTGCATCCGCTGCCGGAGCATGGTCCGCGCCGCAGCCAGAACCGATTCATGGCTGCCGTAATAGGCATCCGGCGAGAGGTATTTTCCCATGCCCAGTTGCTGCAGACTCTCCCGCTGATCATCGCGCACCGCCAGCAGGACTTCGACGCCGGTGGCCTGCAATTTTTCCACGGTCTCGCCGAGGGCGAAGACCGCCGAAATATCCATGAAGGGCACATCAAGACAGTTGACCACAACCACACGCGTGCCCAGCATGGCGGCGAACTTGTCCTGCATGTTGGCCGTGGTGCCGAAAAAAAACGGACCTCGGATTGTCACGACCTGGATACGGTATTCGGTCTCGAGCTGGATCTCCTCCTCCGCCTGCTGGGCCAAGGTGCTCCCCTCCACTTCCGATATGCTTACGGTGCACTGGCGGGCGGTCCGGACGGCGATCATCACAGCGGCGAGGGTGACGCCCACACCCACGGCCACGATGAGGTCCACAAAGACCGTCACTGCGAAAACCACGACCATGACCAGGAAATCCGCGCGCGGCGCTCTTCTGGCCAGCGAAAGCAGCCGATAATCAATGATATCCACGCCCACCTTGACCAGGATGCCCGCGAGTACGGCCATGGGAATGTGCGAGGCAAGCGGCCCGAGTCCCAACAATATGGATAGCAGTAAAACGGCATGCACCACACCGGACATCCGGGTGGTTCCCCCCGCCTTGATGTTCACCACGGTACGCATGGTGGCCCCTGCCCCCGGAAGGCCGCCCAAGAGCGCCGCCACCATGTTGCCGATCCCCTGTCCGATGAGTTCGCGGTTGGAGTCGTGTTTTTTGCGTGTCAAGGAATCTGCGACCACGGAAGTCAGCAGCGAATCAATGCACCCCAGCATTGCGAGCGCCAGCCCCAGCCCGAAAATCCGGCCGATCTGCGCCGAATCGAAGCCGGGCATCACGGGTCGGGGAAGGCTGGACGGAATGGCGCCGATCGTATCCACCGACCAATGGCCGCTCCAGGCCAGCGCCGTGCCCAGGATGAGGGCGATGAGAGGCGATGGCACCACCCGGGAGATTCGGCCCGGAACCAGAAACACGATGGCCATGGTCAGCACACCCAACACAAGGGCTTGCCACTGGAAATGATTCATGGCCGCCCCCAGGCTCAGCATGGCCGACATGGGCGAACTGACAGAAGGCAACCCGAGAAGCGGATGCAGCTGCAAAAGGATGATGATCACGCCGATGCCGTTCATGAATCCCGAAACCACGGGGTACGGGATGAATCGGACGAACGTCCCCAGGCGGGCTCCGCCAAGGATCACTTGCAGGAGCCCGGCGACCAGGAACGCCGCAACGACATAGTGCGGATTCCCCGGGAAGGCGATGATGGCGGAAGCCGCCACAATGGTCATTGGACCGGTGGGGCCGGAAATCTGTGTGCCGGTGCCTCCGAAGACGGCCGCGAAAAACCCCAGGGCAATGGCACCGTACAACCCTGCCGCAGCACCGGCCCCGGAAGCCACCCCGAAGGCCAGCGCCAACGGCAGGGCAACAATGCCTGCGGTCAGCCCTCCGAAAATATCTCCGCGCAGTTTCCTGAAATCATATCCGAATAGTATCAAGCTAGTATCCTCATATTGATGCAACTTAAAATCCGGTCCAGGCATCGCAAGCCCGGTCCAATCCCTACGCATCCTCGTGGAACCGGCCGTCAGACGGGAAACGGATTTCACCGGCAACTCGGTTCGCGAATTTATCTCGTATTGTCTTGGGATGATACGTGACCAATCACGGTGAACAGCAGCGATTCTTCTCGCTGACGGACCGTATGGTGCGGCTGAAAATGCCGATATTCACCGGCTTGGGCAGATAAGCGAATGCGCCGAGGTCCAGGCAGGCCGCCCGGTCCGCCTCGGATTCACGATCGGCGAGAATGAGAACATCCATATCCGGGCGCTCGCGCTTGATGCGTCGAAGGACCTCGATGTCGTTGAGGCCGGGCATGTTGACGTTCAGGACCAGCACCTCGACTTCCTTTTCCCGCTCCGGGCTCCACGCATTTTCGTCATAAACGGCGAAGGAGCGAACAGGGGCCTGCAACCGCAAAGACCGGCTCAGCACGAATTGACGCCCCTCGTCGGCAATCCGTCGCCTGGCTGTTTCGCGCCGCACTTTGTCGTACAATGCGGGCTGGTGGTATCCGGTCCCGACACCGACTTCGACATTGCTTACGCCATCCATGTCCGCAAGCGAGCGGCACAACACACGAGCCACAACCTGAAGCATTCCCTTGTGATCGTTGACGGTCAGGGAGACAGCGCCATCCTTGGCAAATACGGAAACAGGATACCCCTGCAACGACAGTGCGGCCTCCACTCTTCCGGCCAACTCATAGTCGGCCGGATGGCCGACGGAACACCCTGCGAGTTCCGTTTTGCCTTGTCCCTGGCCCGCCCCGGAAGTCGCGGCGCTACGTCGCCCCGCTCTGGTGTAAATATCGCCCTGGCTGTATCCCCTGCCCACGCCCATTTCCACGCCCTTCACCCCACTCATCCCGGAAACGAACCGACACAAATGGCGGCCCAGGGATTTGAGTACGGCCGCATGGCTTGAGAGCCGCACGGAAAGGACGCCTTCCCGGGCGTAAACGGAAAGCCCATGCCAGTTTTCGGAAAGTGCAGCATAAGTACGGGCGGCCAGCAGAAAATCACCCATTGCCCGCCGCGCCGTATCGGAGTCCTGCAACACCGCCTTGGCCAGTTGCTTTACTATCAGGAAGGCGCTCTGCCCTACTCCCAAACTTCCCACGGGAATGACCAGATCATAAAGCTCACGAGCCCAAGGGTCCGTCGCATCCGCTATGGTCGCCGCCCAATCGGCCCGGCTCAGGTCATCCCGGCGGATGCATTCACGCGCCGCGTCTTCCGTGTATCCCGACTCCCGGGCCGCCGCCCGCAATCGATCCGGCAAATCGGAAACGAGGCACACATGCAGGATGTTCTCCACTTCTCTGGGAACAAGAAGCGCCGAATAGCCGTATATGACCAGATTCTCTCCTCCGGAGATTCGCTCCGCCACGGCAAGCCGCAACCAGCAGACCAACCGCTCATGATCAAGAGAGGATACTGCGCCATCCCGTGGCTCATCTCGGAAAAGCCCGACAAAAATGGATGCGTCCAACCCGGACAAACGTGCTGCGTCTCCCACTATATCCTGATCGGAGACCGGACGGAATCCGCTGATATCCAGGATATCGCTTACAACGGAATCAACCTCGCAGAACACGCCGTTGAATATGCAGATGGCTGTCATTTTCCCTTCCGTACTCGCCCGACACAATGTCGGTCCAATTGGTTTCGCGGCGTCGTCCCACAGCCTTCGCCCGAGAGGATACCTGTCGTTCACCCCTGCTTCACGTCGGAGGCTCAGACTCAATTGAAATGACGGCTATTTGCAGAAAGCACACCAACATCAACATATTTGAATTAAAGGATAAAATCGCGCATCTGGCAATCGGCGCGATGCAATTTCTCGCCACAATGGAGCGCATCGAAAAGGGAAACAACTGCGGATTGGACTTATAAACAAAAAAACATGCTGAAATTCTTGTATTTATATCGGCATGCCAGTTGTCCAGGAGAAACATCAAAAGATTGCCAGTTTTTCTACAATAGCCCGAATTCAAAATCCGCCATCCCTGTCGATATCCAAAATTCTTCTCGATCTACACAGGGTTCAGGAAGGAAGAAGTGTTCCGGCATAGAATTGCACACGCCATGACGGCATTTTTCCGATTTCCACGCGAAAAATACCCTCAAAACGGAGAGCGCTCCCCTCACTCTCCCTCCACAGGAACGGAATCTCGCAACCGACTTTTCCATCAAGAAAAAAAACAGCAAAACCAGAGTATTACCATACAATATTGCAAAATCGAGCCAAAAAAACTCCGACATTGTACTCAAAAACAGGGCAGCCATGGCGGAACCTTCCGCCATGGCTGCCCTGAGACGGGCCGGGTTCTTTTCAGAACCCGACCCAGGATATCTATCTAGAAACGTTCGAATTCTTCGTCGTCATTCATGGACAGGCTTACCCCCTTGCCCAGAGGCTGTTTGGCAGCGGGCTTTCCAGCCTGAGGCAACGCCCTGCCGGGAGCCTTGCGGGCGACAACCTTCTTTCTCGCCGGGGCGGGATCATCATATCCCGTAGCTGTTCCGGTAGTCTTGAAGAAAGCCATGGTGGATTGGAGCTGCTCGGCCTGGGCCGACAATTCCTGGGCGCTGGAAGCCACTTCCTCCGACATGGAGGCATTGGACTGAATGACCTTGTCCAACTCTTGCACGGCCTTGTTGATCTGTTCAGCGCCGGCATGCTGCTCGTTGGTGGCCACGGATATCTCCTGCACCAATTCGGCAGTCTGGGTGATATTCGGAACGAGCTGCTTCAGCATTTCCCCGGCTTCTTCGGCCACGGCCACACTTTGCGAGGATATTTCACTGATCTCCGAAGCAGCGCTGCCACTTCTTTCAGCGAGCTTGCGCACCTCGGCGGCAACCACGGCAAAACCCTTGCCATGTTCACCGGCTCGCGCGGCCTCAATAGCAGCATTCAAAGCCAACAGGTTGGTCTGCCTGGCGATTTCCTCGATGATCACGATCTTCTCGGCAATATTCTTCATCGCCGCGACAGCCTGGGAGACCGCAGCGCCACCCTTGCGGGCATCTTCTGCGGCGCGCATTGCCAACCCTTCGGTCTTGCTCGCGTTCTCCGCGTTCTGGGTAATATTGGAAGCCATCTCCTCCACCGAAGCGGAGACCTCTTCCACCGAGGCTGCCTGTTCAGTGGATCCCTGAGACAGGACCTGGGAACTGGCGCTGAGCTCCTCACCTCCCGCAGCGACATTTTCGCTGGCGGACTTGACCTGGGTCACAATGCTCAGGAGCCGCTCCACCATCAGCACGAACGCGTCGCGCAACACGGCCAGTTCAGCCTTGAAGTTGCCCTCGATCTTGGCGTCCAGCACGCCATCCGCCAAGATGGCGAACTTGGTCTGGATGTTCTGCAAGGGAATGGTCACAAGGCTTCTGACGAAGAAGAATATGATGATGACCGTCAGAACAAGCCCCGAACTGCCGAAAATAAGCAGGAAACGCTGCAGCACGTAGGCTTCGCTCATCAAATCGCCCTGTTCGGCGCTCAAGGCGACGATCCATCCGGTCTTGGGAACGTCGCAGAAGGACATGTACTTCACCTCGCCCTTCCAATCATAGGACATGAAGCCCTTCTTCCTGGTGATGGACTCACGGATAAAGTGAAGGTCAGACAAATCCTTGAATATAAGGTCTTTATCCGGGTGAGCAAGGACCTTGCCCGTATGGTCGAGTACGAAACAATATCCATTGGCCCCCACTTTGACCGGATCGATGAACTTGTCGGTGAAGGCGCTGGCCAGCACGGACTCCCCAACATAACCGATGGTGGCGCCGTTTTTCTTGACCGGTACGGCTATGGCGATCCGGGGCTTCTGCGACACCGGCGACAGATTGATGTCGGAGATGAAGTACGGAGCGTTTTCGCCCATTATCTTCTGATAATGCTGCTGAGTCCGGAAATCCTTCCCTCTGTCGTTCTCCCCGGTGGTCGTCACAACCCCTTTTCCATCCACATCAATGGCAAAAACGGTCTCAAGAGAGACATCCCTAGCCTTGACGGCCATGAACAAGTCCATTGCCGTCTTATAGCTCCCGTGATCGACGGCTTCGATCACGCTGGGTTCGGAAGCCAGCAGGGACAACAGGCTCAGCTTTTCATCCAGCCAACTGTCCAAAGTCGCCGCAACCGACTTCGTGTTTTCATTGAGCGTGCTCTCGACGATAGACATTGTCAGGTTTTTCGTTCCGAGATTGACTGCAACCAAGGTCCCGGTAACGAGAATCAAAACGACAACACTGACCAGAAGCACTAGCCGCTGTCCTAATCCAAGTTTCAGCTTCATCTTAACCTCCAAATTAATGAATCTGCATTGCCAGGTCTGTTTATTGATTTAAATACATATAATCGAATAACTCATAGTCTTCACATCAATGAATGTGATCGACCTTGCTTCCGGATTGTCAGTCGGAGCATCAGTATCGTTTTTGAAATGATAGAGATGAATTCGATACCGAAAACATCTGCCTACGGTTATGAAAAGACGAAATGGTGACCGCCAATGACGCTTAACTTATTGACTATAAAACAATTATCAAACTGTTGACTTAATATAGCCGACATAAGTGTAATTAGCTTTTATAATTTTTTTTAATCATCAAAATCCAGGAAATGAACCATCGATGAAAATGGCGACCTGATATAGCCACAATTTGGTTGAATCATACCAATAAATCAGACTGTTATCTTTAGTCAGTCCTGGGGCGAAGACTTGATAAAAGCAGCAGGGACGGGGGAAACGGTGCCGTCTACGCTATTCAGCGAAAAGTCTGAGTATAACGATACATTCGAATTGATGTAACATTACAACTCAACCAACGGAAAAAGCAAAAGGAATTCGGCTGGCTATTTTGCTTGTCCGGCCAGTTGGCAGTTGGCAAGGTGCGCTTCCGTTGTGCCACTTGCTTCTTGGTGGCCATGACGTTCTCCTCCTCGGCTTCGGGGGAGCTCGCAACTCCATCCGTACCCGAACGGCATGTCCACCTCATACCCCTGGAAAAGCCGGGTGTCAGGTCATACCCATCTGACGACAGTCGGCCTCACGACAGGGCTCTGGGCAGGAATTTCGCAAAAGGCGTCAGTTGCCTGCCACCCTCCCCCGGGATCAAGGGTGTATGGCCAACCGAATTCGCGCACTTGGCTCAACGGTGCTTCCTCGGGCCGCGCAGTGCAATTTGTCAAAAAAAGAGGAAGGGTTGCAACTTGTTAGTTGCAACCCTTTTATAATCGTGGTGCCGAGGGGGGGATTCGAACCCCCACGGAATTTCTTCCACTGCCCCCTCAAGACAGCGTGTCTACCAATTCCACCACCACGGCACTGTATACGAAAACTATTCGCTTTTGCTCTTTTCCGCGCCGGTATCCTGGAACTTGACCCCGGGCTTCGGCTGTTCGGGGGCGGGGATCGGCTTTACCGTGCCTTCGCCCTGAAGCATGATGGAATCCTGGTCGGCAATCTTGTTGCCGGTCAGAACATTGTACGTCAGGGACGTCAGCAGGAAAACCGTGGCCAGTCCTGCGGTCACCTTGACCAGAATCCCCCCTGCGCCGGTGCTGCCGAACATGGTGCTGCTGCCGCCGCCGAAGATGACCCCCATACCCTCATGGCCGGACTGCAGCATCACTGCACCGATCAGGAAGACACAGGCAAGAACATGTATGACAATAACAAGCGTTTCCACAATTCTATCCTTACGCTGACCTTTTACGATGGCTTGCAATATCAGGCAAGTACAATCGCCGAGAAGCTTTCACCCTGCAAGCTCGCGCCTCCTACCAATACTCCGTCGACATTGTCAAGGGCAATAATCTCGGAGCAGTTGGCAGGCTTGACGCTCCCGCCGTATAATATCCTTATTTCACTGGCTTTCTCGCCAAAGACCGAGAACAAGATTTTTCTGGTGCAGGCGTGCGCCTCGGCGATCTCGCCGGGACCCGCGACCTCGCCCGTGCCGATGGCCCAGACCGGTTCGTAGGCAACGCTCAGATCCGCCGGGGAAACGTCCCGGGGAACGTCCTTGAGCCCGGCGAGCAACTGCCTCTCCAGAACCGCTTCCACCTGCCCCGCCCGGCGTTCCTCGATCTTTTCGCCGATGCACAAGACGATCTTGAGCCCGGCCGCCAGGCCGTAAGCAGTCTTGCGGCCGACAAAAGCGTCGTCCTCGCCCAGAACATGGCGACGTTCAGAGTGCCCAGTCAGGCCCCAGACGGCACCGGCATCAAGCAGCATGGCCGGGGAAATCTCGCCGGTGAACGCTCCCTCCGCCTCGGTGTAGAAATCCTGGCCGCCAACGGAAAAACCCTTGGCATTCCGGAAGACCTCCGACACGCCTCGCAAAGCGGTGAATGGCGGAAAAATCAACACCTCGCGGTCATCGGGCAACCTGGCTGCCGCCAGATTCACCAGCTCACGGGCCGTGGCCCGGGCTTCATCCCAGGTCTTGTACATCTTCCAGTTGGCTGCCATCAGTTTCTTCATCGGTTCATGCACTCCTTTAACGTCTTGAAGGCAGGCAAATCCTTGCCTTCCAGGAACTGGAGGAACGACCCCCCGCCGGTGGAGATGAAGCTGAACCTGTCCGCCAGGTTCATGGAATGAACCACGGCGTCGGTATCGCCGCCGCCGACGATGCTCAGGCCCTGCATCGCTGCGATGGCCCGGCACACGGCCTTGGACCCCTCGGAAAATGCCGGGGTCTCGAACAGCCCCATGGGGCCATTCCAGACAACGGTCTTGGCCCGATCGATCACTGCGGCGAACCGCTTGATGGTTTCAGGCCCGATGTCCAGGACCAGAGCGTCCTCCGGAATGGCATCCACGGCGCAAACCCCTTCGGACGCGGTCGCCTTGTGCGAAAAGGCGTATTGGAAATCCACCGGGAAATGCAGCTTTGAACCCAGCTTCCCGGCCCGGTCCACAATGGCCAGGGTGTCGGGAACGAGATCCTGCTCGACCAGAGACTTGCCCAGGGAATACCCCTGCGCCAGGAAAAAGGTATTGGCCATGGCTCCGCCGATGATGATGTCGTCGACCTTGCCCAGCAGATTGTTCAGGATGCCGAGCTTGGTCGATATCTTGGCCCCGCCGGAGACGCAGACATACGGTCGGGCCGGGTCCTTCAGGGCATCACCCAGGAATTCATACTCCCGCTTGAGCAAAAACCCGCCGCAGCAGACCTTGGAATGCCGGGGAACATCCACCACCGAAGCGTTTTCCCGATGCGCCACGCCGAAGGCGTCGTTGACGTAGACATCGGCCATGGACGCCAGCCGCGCCCCGAAATCCCCCCGCGCTTCGCGGGTCTTGCCGATCTCCTCGGGATAGAACCGCAGGTTCTCCAGCATGATCACCCGGCCCGGTTGCAGGTCGGCGGCCATGCGCATGGCCGACTCGCCCACACAGTCCAATGCCAGGGGAACATCCATGCCGAGCAACTCGCCCGTGCGTTTGGCCACCGGGGCCAGCGACAGCTCCGGCACGGCCTTGCCATTGGGCTTGCCCAGATGGGCGCACAGGATCAGCGCCGCGCCGTTGTCCAGGGCATAACGCAAAGTCGGCAGGGCTGCCTTGATCCGGTTGTCGTCGGTGATGATGCCATCCTCCAGCGGAACGTTGAAATCCACGCGAAGGAGCAATTTCTTTCCGGCAATGTCGATCTGATCAATACATTTCATAATGGTCTTCCCCGTTATCCCGCCTCAGGTGAAATCGTACCTGAACAGCAGGGCGTCCTCTTTGGTGTCCGGATAATACCTTTTCCGGACACCTATTTGAAAATAGCCGAATTTATTATACAAGCTGAGAGCCGGAGTATTGGACCCCTTCACGTCCAGAAAACTCTTCGCAACCCCGCTCTCTTTACATATTTCAAGGGCTCTTTTCAACAGAGCGGTCCCCAGCCCCTGCTTGCGGCAACCGGGTCGAACCGCCAGGTTGAGGACCTCCATTTCGTCCTTGATAAGGGAAAAGGCGATGTAGCCAACCAGGCCACCCTCTCCCCGAATGCCGAGGACCACGTACGCGTTGTCCTTGAGCCCCAGCGAAAATTGCTCGCGAGTCCAATGGTAGGCGAAGCACTGTTTTTCCAGCGCGATGACATCGTCGATATCCGACTCGCCCAACCGGGCCACCCTATGCTCCATCACCTTCGCCCTCGAACAGCAATGCCGGGTACTGGCAATGCCCGTACTTTGCGTGTATGAATCGAATCATACCAAAGACGACAACCGCATCGACATGATATTCAGCAAAAAACAAAAAAATCGTCCGGTGGACCGACGGCTGGTGGAGGTGGTGGACGAGCGCAACCGCCCACTCGCCGTCCTGACCAAGGATCAGGTGCACCGACAGCTCCTGCGCCATCGGTCCGTCCAGGTACTCATCTTCAATACGGACAAGAAAATCTACCTTCAACGAAGGCACCATCTCAAACAGTTTTTCCCGGACCGTTGGGACGTTTCGGCCAGAACCCACCTCAGAGTGGGCGAATCCACCCTTGATGCCGCCCTGCGCATCCTGCGGGAAGAGCTTCAACTGGAGGTGGAGAGCCCGCAACAGACCCGGACCCTGCCATCCTGCCCCGAAACCGGTTTCGAACAGGTCTCCATCTACATGGTCAGCCGCAACACCCTGCCCATCATCCCGAACCCCGACGAAGTGTCGGAGGGATACTACTTCTCCCGGGAAGAGCTGACCTGCCTCGTCAAGGAATTCAAAGAACTGCTCACGCCCAACCTGGTTACCCTCTGGGAGGCCGGGCTGCTGGTGGAAACCTAACTCCGCAGCAACAAACCGCTCAACCGGTCGTGCAGCAACCCGTTGGTGGCCAGGATGGAGCCGGAGCCAAAACCGTAAGACTCGTCCGCATCGTATTCGCTCACCCGCCCGCCAGCCTCCTTCACCAGGAGAATCCCCGCCGCCGTGTCCCAGGGGTGAAGCGCGCTTTCAAAAAAACCATCGTATCGGCCGCAGGCCACATAGGCCAAATCCAGAGCGGCGGCCCCCGGCCTGCGGATACCCTGAGTCAGCGGCAACAACGTCCTGAAATGCCGAAGGATCGTCTCCAGATGCTCCTCAATGGCGTAGGGGAAGCCCGTGGCCAACAGGGCGTCCTCCATGACAGACGTCGAGGACACCCGGACAGGCTTGTCGTTGAGCCGGGTGCCCAACCCTTCTCCGGCGCTCAGCAGTTCGTGCAGCAGCGGCAGATTGACCACGCCGAGCACAACCCGGTCCTGGTGCCACAACCCAACGGAATTGGCAACAAAAGGGAGGCCATGGGCGAAATTCGTGGTCCCGTCCAGAGGATCGATGATCCAGGTCAGTTCGCCCGGTTCGGTTTCGCTGGCCGACTCTTCGGCCAAAAAATCCGACCCGGGCAGCAGCTTCGCCAACGCCTCCTTGAGCATCTCCTCGACCGCCACATCGGTTTCGGTAACCAGGTCGATGCGCCCCTTGCGGGTGATGTTCCTGCGCCTGGCGGAATGGTCGACAACGATGGCCCCAGCCTTGCGCACGATCGCCTCCATCTCCGGAAGCAGTTTCGCCAATTCCTTGGAATTCATGGCACACTCCACAAAAAAGGGCGGAATGATCCCGCCCTGTTTCCCGTTTCCGGAACGTCCGGGCGGCTCAAGACCGCCGCTGGACGAAAAATTCAATGGAACGATTGAAGGTCTTCTCCTCCTCGGCCGTGAAAAAACAGGCGGGCAACTCGCCTCTTTGCCGGTGATAATGAAGACATTCACAGCAGATACCGTGCTTGTCGCAATTGGACGTGCAGGTACAGTATTGCTCGTTGATCTTGGCCCGGGGGCACTGGTCCTTCTTTTTCATGGGGCTCCACCTCGTTGCCACATATAAAATCATTGATGTTCTCGAATGCAGGATCGACACTAGACAATGACGCATAATATGTCAATAATTCAAACCCATTATTTCATTGGCGACGAAACTGCGGCCAACGGGATGAACCGCGTAGCGGGACCGTGGAATATCAGGGCAAATCATCACGGCAATTTCGTTGAAATCTTGGCAAGATGCAGATAATATCCTCTGGATCGGGAATCAGCGGTGAAAGATGCCGCAATCATCACATGATCACGGATTGTCACGATGTGGGAAAAAGCCTTCTGCGATATGCCCGGCCCGGGCGGCACCAAGGGAATCTGCGAAACGCCCGAGCTGAAAAGCCTGGACGAATTGAAGAGGTTCCTTGATCTCACTCACATCAAATACTGCCTGCTCAAGCCTTATTTCGAGGTCGAGGACTACCCGCTGGTCGGAGCCCGCGAGCTCCTGCCCTCCTTCGAGGTCGATCTCTACGAATACAAGTCCCTGCCGGGATTCAGCATGGTCGCCTTCGAACGCCCGCTGAACTCCTTCCAGGAAGTCTTTCAGTACGATGCCCTCAACTCCCCGGCCGACTGGGAGCAAATGAGCGGCGACAGCAGCTGCGCCGTGGAGGAAAGCGCCATGGCCAGCAACGTCCGCACCTTCCAAAGCCGACTTCCGAAACGGCATCATGCCGATTTCATGAAGGATTTCGAGGGAAAAGACATCTCCTCCATGGCTCGGTACGCGCCCATGCTTCCCTATCTCCTGGAGTTGGAACGCGCCCACATCCTGGCCCACGACACTACCGGCAGCTTTGCGCTCCAGGGCATCTACGCATCCCTGCCCTCCAATCTGGACAGCGAACTCAAGCAGTTCGGGCTGAAGATCGGCAAATTCAAACCCGGCAACAACCTGATGTACGAGTGTCACCGATTGTTCGTGTACCAGTTCATGATGGAGCTCTACGGCTTCCCCATCGTCTCTGAACGCCGCACCTCGTCGGCCATGTTCGCCATCCGGCTGCTGCGCCAGGGCGAGCGGTTCATCGTCCGCGTGCTCGGCCAGAGCGACAGGACGATCACCACCCTGATGTCCCCGCCCGAAGACGCTCCGCGCCGCCTGAAAAAGTACCCGCGCGTGGAAAAGATGGCCCTGGTGCAGGTCAACGACAGCCAGACGGACACCATTGAATTCCTCAAGGACCACGGGTTCTTCGTCGATCAGAAAAAACTTGTGGTCATCCTGCGGGTGACCTACCAGCAGCATGAATACAGCCCCAAGAACGTCCGGGAGGACCGCGCGCTTTCCGTCCTCAGGCAGGAGGTCATCCACCCGCTCACCGGACGCGTCATCGACAACCTGAACATCATCCAGAACATCCAGAACATGATCCTGCGCCTCAACGACATCGTCCGGGGTGAATACCGCATTCCGGTCAACTACAAGCGCAGCGAGATCATCACCGACACCACCTCCCACGAAAACCGACTCAAGGCCCTGTACATGTGGTTGTTCAAACACATGCACCGTATCGTGGACTACTCCGATGAATACTACTCCCAGGTCGTGCGTGTGCTGGACGGCTACCTTCTGGCTCCGGACAACTACGAGATATTCAATGAAAATTATGAACTGCACCAGGAAATATGGTCCAGATATGGCCAGATCCAACAGGCACGCAAGATTCGCATCCTCGAGGATTTGCGCTACCGCAAATACAAGGGGGAGCCCATCTCCTACCTTCGCATGCTCGAACTCATGACCGAGATCCTCGGCGAATTGAAATTCGAGATTGTAAATTATTTCGACAAGCTGGTTGTGAAAGTCCTGATCATCGGCAACGACGTCACCTCGGACCCGTACCTGCGGCGCAAGTACGTGGACGTAAACAAGGACACGCTGTCGCCCTATGGCCTGGAGATTCGCAAACTCTACCACCGGCTCGTCTCGCTCCTCGAAGAATTCCGCTCCATTCGGAAATCCCGCCTGTCCGGCAACGTCGGCCAGGACACGTTCTGACAACGCTCCACAACATCAGGAGGACACCATGGAAACACTCGCCATAACCCCGCTCACCGCATGGCACCGTGAAAACGGCGCCAAGATGGCCCCGTTCGCCGGTTTCGACATGCCGGTGCAATACCAGGGCATCATCGCCGAACACAAACACACCCGTACCCGATGCGGCATATTCGACATTTGCCACATGGGTGAATTCAAGCTCACCGGCCCCGGCGCCAGGGACGCCCTGAACAAGGTCGTCAGCCAGGATCTGAACACCCTGGCCCCGGGCAAATGCCGCTACGGCTTCCTGCTCAACGCCGCAGGCGGGATCAACGACGACCTGATCGTCTACTGCCTGGGCGAGGATGCGTACATGCTCGTGGTCAACGGCGCCTGCCGGGAGGGCGACTTCGCCCACATTGCGACCCACCTGCCCGCCTCCCTCGCCTTCACCGACATCAGCGATGAAACCGGCAAGATCGACGTGCAGGGTCCCGAAAGCCTGGACGTGATCAACACGCTCATGGATGGCAAGTGGAATCACCTGAAATATTTCTGCTTCGAGTCCACCAACGCCCTTGATTTTCCCATGATCGTCAGCCGCACGGGCTATACCGGCGAATTGGGCTACGAGCTGTACCTGCCCTCCGACAAGGCTCTGGAGGTGTGGAAAAGACTCATGGCCGACGGGCGCGTGGCCCCCGTGGGCCTGGGCGCACGCGACACCCTGCGACTGGAGATCGGCTACCCGCTCTACGGCCAGGACCTGGACGCCGACCACACCCCGGTGGAGGCCGGCGCAGGCTTTTTCCTGAAAAAGGAGTCCGATTACATCGGCAAGTCCGGACTGGGCACGGTCAGGCAATCGCTCATCCCGCTGACCATCGAGGGGCGACGCACCGCCCGCCACAACGACGAGGTTCTGCTGCCCTCGGGCAAGAAGACCGGCATCGTCACCAGCGGCTCCTTTTCCCCAAGCCTGGGCCACTGCATCGCCCTGGCCTATGTGGCCGCCGAGGACGCCGGCAACGACACCTTCCTCGTCCGCACGGCCAGAGCGGACCTGGAGGCGAAAAAGGTCGATCTGCCCTTCTACAAGAACGGTACGGCCCGGGTGAAACTGGATTAACGGGAAAAGGGACGCTTCGGCGTCCCTCAGGTTGCTGACAAAGGCCCGATTGCGTCGTTGCTTAAAAAAGGCAAACCCTCGCGTATTGTATATACGCGTCGGTCTTGCCTTTTTTCGCGCCTAGCACTCGAACCTTTCTCAGCAACCTGCCAGAGTGGGCTTTGTCAACACTCTGAGGGACGCTTCGGCGTCCATTTTTTAGGTTCATCCGGCTAAAGCGTACTTTGCTTCATGAATGCCCATGATTCTG
>JAZHDH010000165.1:0-3803 GCA_036584335.1 Pseudodesulfovibrio sp.
TCGGTGCAGGCGTAGGGCAGCTTCTTGAACAGGATCAGGCGGCCCACGTCGTGCACCTTCCCCCGAACCCCCATCCCCTCTCCCTTCCTAAACCTTTTGGTCCGCTTCGCGGGGTGGGGTTTTCCCGAATACCAATGCCGCCGAAGGGCGCGGAGTCATCCCTTTGATTGTTTCTTTCTGCGGGCGGAGGGGGTCAGGCGCGGCGGGTGCGAGGCGCAGGAAAAGGCCGGACCCGACGCGTATTCCAATACGCGAGGGTCCGGCCTTTTTTGCAGCAATATGGAGGGTGGTCTGCCTGACGCCCTTCGTCTAGTCGTCGAAGTGGCCCTGGGGGCCTTTGTCGGTGTCCATCTGCTTGGCGCGGGCCTTGATCTTCTCCTCGGTCCAGTCGGCTGCGTCCTCGAACTTTTCGACCTTGGGGCCGAGGTCGTAGGAGCCCGCCTTGACGATGATGTCGCAGGCGATGGGCGCGGTGTCGGCCGCATTGAAGACATTGACCAGCAGGTGGTGGACGAAATCTTCCACCGCTCCGGCCATGCGGTCGCGGACAGCCGTGTCCTGGCCCAGCCAGCGGCGCTCGAAGGGCAGGTTGAGCTTCTTGTAGTTGCCGCCGCTGATCTTGTTGGCGTCGGCATAGGCGACCATCTCGGCCCACAGCGCGTCGTCCAGCCCCTCGCCCGGGACTTTGTCGAACTTGCCGTCCTCGGTCATGATGGCGTTGCCGAAGTCGTTGACGCGCACGCCCCAGCTGATCATTTGCAGGGCGGTGGCCACGTTGGCCTTGGTGGTGCGGGTGCGGGCGGCGATTTCCCTGAGCCGCTGGGAATCGTTGCCCGAGGTGCCGTGCTGCGCCCCGGAGGTGCCGTAGGCGGCCAGGGCCTCATGAACCTCGGCGGTCAGGTCCACCTGGATGCCTTCGCCGGATGCCTCGATGCCGTGGGTGGTGCCGTTGTTCAGGGCGATCCAGTCCGGGCACAGGCCGTGCGCGTTGAGGCCCTGGCACAGGAACTTGGCCTCCACCGGAGAGGACAGGCCGAACTCGCCCTTGATTTCGCCGATCTCGGTCTCGTATCCGGCCCAGGACGGGATGGAGGGAGAAACCGCGAGGTTGGCCAGCAGGTTGAGATCGTCGGTCATGTGCGAGGCGTCGATGGCGATGGAGGTGATGCCGGAGTCGAAGACGGTGGGAATCTCGGCCTTGGCCACGGGCATGTCGTCCCATTTCTTCATGTAGTAATGGTCGGCGTGCACGGCCACGGGCACGGTGATGTGCAGCTTGTTCATCAGGTAGTCCACGCGCCGGGCGATGTTCCACAGGGTGGTCGGGCAGTAGGTGGACTCGCTGCGGGCGATTTCGATGATGATGGCGGCGTTGGCCCGCTGGGCGGCCCGGAGCGCGCCTTCGATGATGAAGATGTTTCGGCCGTTGGCCGCGATGGTCATGCATTGGCCTTTTTCGATCATGGCCCGGTCGATGACCTTGCCGCTGACGATGAGCGCCTTGGAATTGGGGAAATTCTGGACCACGTTCGGCGGACGGCCGATGGCGAGAGCCTGGTTGAATACAGCGTGGGACATTGCCCTTACCTCCTACGGAATATTGCTGAGCGGTGGTGCGCGGTGCACGACATGGACAAGTACAACGGATCGGATCGAAAAGTCAAAACGGATCGATGCCGCCCGGGCGCGGAGGGGCGCGGCGAGATGCCCGAAGCGCCGGTCACTGCGTTTCGGGCATCGATTCGCGGTCAGAGCGTGCGGCTCCTACAGCGTGGCGCTCTGGCGGCGTATCCGCTTGGAGTCCCTGGACTGCCGGGCAACAGCCTGGCGTCCCGATTCAACGGGCATCAGCGTGTAGCCCAGTTCGCGGGCCATGAATTCGAGGACCGACACGTTGTGCGTGGCCTTGACGATCTCGAACATGGTCTCCGCGCCCAGCTTGGCGTGGGTGTCGAAAGGATTGAGCTCGCGAAGCAGCGTGGAATACGGCTTCTTGATCTCGCGGCACACCTCCTTGGCGGAGATGCGTCCTTCCAGCACCACGTCTTGCATTTTTTTGGTCAGGTTTTTTTCGAACATGTTTTATCCCCCCACATGTTGAAGTTTTCTGCCTACTAATATTGTTACCGCAATTATCAAATTTGCGTCAACGGAAATTGGGATAAAGTGGGTTAAAATCGGCACGCGATATCGCGACGAAATAAATTCGTCAGCGATTACCGGAGATTGAAAAAGGGGAGAGAATTACTGTTTCAGGCGGAAGCAGAAGGTCAATTCGTTGGCGTTGCCCTGGCGCTCGTAGGAGCAGTGGTCGGGCATGGTGGTGGCGAGATAGATGCCCAGACCGCCGACGGGCCGGTCGGAAATGTCCTGGCCCACGTCGGGCTTTTCGGCTTCCAGCGGGTTGAAGGGGGGACCCCAGTCCCGCAGCAGGCAGCAGAACGACGCGCCCCGGACGAAGCAGTCCACCTCCAGGGGGCCGCCCTGGCGGCGGTAGGCGTGGTGGGCGACGTTGACCAGTATCTCTTCGATGACGAGGTCGATCTTTAGCTCCGTCCCGTCGGGAAGGGGGACCCGGCCCGCCTGAGCCAGGACGAACTCCCGGACGGCGGGCAGACTGGAGAGGTCTGCCGAGACGCTGAGTACGGCCATGGAGCTATCCGGCCAAGGCGTCGTCGAGGGTCTTGTGCAGGGTGAACATGGCGGCGAAGCCCGAAACGTTGAAGACTTCCTCGACCATGCCGGAGAGGCCGCAGAACACGAGTTGGCCGCCCACGCTCTTGAGCTGCTTGGCGGCGGAGAGGATGGAGCGCAGCCCCGCCGAACTGATGTACTCCAACGCGGAGAGGTCGGCGATGACCCGGGTCTGTCCGTCGGCCAGCCAGGACTGGCACTGGGCGTCGAACTCGGTGGTGGTCATGGCGTCCATGCGGCCGGAGACGCCCACGACCAGCACGCCGTCCTTCTTGGTGCAGTTGAATTCCACGAGAATCTCCTTTGTTTGTTATTTCTTGCAGTTGCCCATGTATTGCATGGCAAGCATGGTGATGTCGTCGCTCTGCTCGGCGCCGCGCGTGAACGCCTTGATGGATACATCCAGGTCCTTGACCAGCTTGGGCGCGAAGGGCTCGCGCACCTCGGAGACGAAGCGCATCAGCCGTTCCTCGGAGTAGAGTTCCTGGTCCGGGTTCATGGCCTCGGTGACGCCGTCGGAGTATATGAAGATGATGTCGCCGGGGTTCATCTTCATGGACTTGGTGGTGTACTGCATGCCTTCCATGACGCCCGCCACGGGCTGGCCCAGGGGCGGAATCCACTCGGGCGTGCCGCCGCAGGGCACGTACAGCGGCGGGTTGTGGCCCGCGTTGGCATACTGCACGTCGCCGCTCTCGATGTCGATGACGGCCAGGAACAGGGTCACGAACATGCACGACTCGTTCTCGGCGGCCAGGTCGCCGTTGACCTTGGACAGGACCTGGCCCGGATCGAGCCCGCGTTCGGACACGACCTTGAGCAGGGTCTTGGTCACGGCCATGAAGAAGGCCGCAGGCACGCCCTTGCCGGACACGTCGCCCAGCAGGAAGCAGAAGTGCGTCTCGTCCACGAAGAAGAAGTCGTAGAGGTCGCCGCCCACCTCCTTGGCCGGTTCGATGGAGGCGAAAATCTCGAACTCCGTACGGTCCGGGAAGGCCGGGAACAGCTTGGGCAGGATGCCCATCTGGATGTCGCGGGCGATGCGCAGCTCGGACTCGATGCGCTCCTTGGCCGCCGTGGTCGAGGTCAGGTTTTCGATGTACTGCTTG
>JAZHDH010000166.1:0-3795 GCA_036584335.1 Pseudodesulfovibrio sp.
AGCTTGCCGTCCACCGGGTGGAGCATGAGCCGGTAGTCCCAGGCCAGGAGGCTGTAGCGGCCCAGGCGGCCGTCCACCTCGGCGGACTCCAGCAGGATGCCCGGTTGGTCGCCCACCAGCCCCATGTACAGGCTGATGGTGGTCTGGACGTCGGCCGGGAGCCATTTCCCGTGCTGCGTCAGGGTGATTTTTTCCATCTGATATGATCCTTGGGTTGTGCCTGGGCGTGCGGCGCGGGCCGCGATGCCAAAGGCGGTGTTTCCGATCTTAATGGTAGGGCCGGGGGATGACCTCCCACCCTTTCAGCTTCTTCCGGTTTTCGTACTTCTTTCACGTGAACGGCATGGTCTTCTCCTTGAAAAATGAAACCGCACCCTGGTCGGGGTGCGGCTCCGGTTGCAAACGTCGCTCTGTCCGGCCCTCAGGCCGCACCCCATCAATATGTTTCGTTTCGCCACCACCACTGAGCCCGCTCGGCCAGCAGGTCGAGATCGCCGCCGGCGGCCAGGCTCAGGTAGGACATGAACTTGCGGTTGGTTTCCTGCAGAAACGGGTTGGCCTCGGCGATGACCTCGAACAGCTCGCTGTCCATGGTCAGCATCTTGCGCGCGGAATCGAGCCGCCGCCGGAACGAGGGAGTGACGAAATTCTCGATGTCCTCCACGTCGCGGGCGGCGGCCAGGAAGGCCACGGTGGAGGTGAAGTTCAGCCCCTGGACCAGGGCCATGGCCCGGTCGTGTCCCTCGGCCGTGGTCGTGAAGCAGCGGTAGCCGCACGCCTCGAACAGGGCGCAGACCCGCGCGGCGGCTTCCGCGTCCGTGGCCCGGCCCGGAACCACGGCCACCCGGGGCGTGAATCCGTCCGGAATCACCGGCCCGAAGAGCGGGTGGGTGCCGACCACCGGACCCCGGTGCGCGGCGAGCATGGCCCGCATCGGCAACACCTTGACCGAGCCCACGTCGCCCAGGATGGTCCGGTCGTCCAGGTGGGGGCGCATCCGCTCCAGCACGGCCTCCATGGCCGTGACCGGCACGCAGGGCAGGAGCAGGTCGCAGCCGTCCAGGGCCGAGGCGACGGCCTCGTCGGAACTGGCCTGGTGGAGGGGCGTCACTGCGCAGCCGAGGGCGGAGAAGTCCCTCTGGAAGAGCCCTCCCATCTGTCCCCCCGCGCCCACGATGGCGACGGTATGGATGCCGGATTCGATCACGCTGCGCTCCCGTCCCGGTCCTCGGGGACGATCTTGTCCCATTCGTCCCAGAAGCCGGGGAATGATTTGCCGACGCAGGCGGTATTGTCAAGATTGACGTCGATCCCGGCCAGTCCGAAGAGCGACAGGGACATGGCCATGCGGTGGTCGTTGTAGGCCGAGAAGTCGATGGACTTACCCCGGCGCAGCCTGCCGGGCCGGATGGTCAGCGAGTCTTCGCCGATCTCGGTTGCCGCGCCGGTCTTGGCCACCTCCCTGGCGCAGGCGGCCAGCCGGTCCGTTTCCTTGATCCGCAGGTGGGCCACGTTTTCGATGATGGTCGGCGTGGAGGCGAAGGCCGCCGCCGCCGCCACCGTGGGCACCAGGTCCGGGCAGCGGCCCATGTCCACGCGCACGCCCCGCAGCCGCGATGGCGTGACCAGGATGCCGTCGAAATTGACGTTGATCGACGCTCCCATCTGGCTGAGGATGTCCATGATCGCGCGGTCGCCCTGGAGCGAGTCGGCGCAAAGCCCCTTGACCAGCACCGGGCGGTCGCCCACGGCCCCGGCGGCCAGGAAATAGCTGGCGTTGGACCAGTCGCCCTCCACGCGGTAGTCGGCGGGGCCGTAGCCCGTGGGCTGGACCACGAAGCGGATCTGGCCCGGCGTCGCGGTCTTGACCGAGCGCCAGGGCGCCGCTTCCCAGGCCCTGCCGCGCCGGACCTGGACCGCAAAGCCCGCCTTGAAGTCCTCCATGATGCGCAGGGTCAGGGCCACGTAGGGCCAGGACACCGCCTTTTCTCCGGTCACGGAAATGGTTATCTCGTGGTCGGCCAGGGGCGCGGCCAGAAGCAGGCCGGAGAGATACTGGCTGCTCTCCTCCAGGGTGATATCCACCTTTTTGCCGGTGAATCCCCCGGCGGTCATGACGAAGGGGAGGAAGCCCTTCTTCCCCTCGAACGCGAACCCGGCCCCCAGTTTGGCCAGCGCGCCGGTCAGTTCGGCCATGGGCCGCTCCTGCATGCGCTGCGCCCCGTGCACCCGGAACGTGCCGCGCCCGGCGGCGGCCACGGCGGTCATCAACCGGCAGGTGGTCCCCGCCTCGTGCATGAACAACTCGTGCGGGGCTTCGTCCTTGTGCTTGCCGTCCGCGTTGCCGCCCCTGGGGCCTTCGGCCATGCCGGTCACCCGGAGCGCCCCGTCCGCCTCCTCGATGACAGCGCCGCAGGCCGCGAGGCAATCCCGGGTCCGGGTGATGTCGTCGGAATCGAGCGCCCCGGAGATGCGGGACACGCCGCCTGCCAGCGCCGCCGCGATGAGCGTGCGGTGGGACAGGGACTTGCTGGCCGGAGCGTTGATGATCACGGGCTGGCGGGTCATAGCCGTTCCTCCTGGGTGGGGTAGGTGCCGAGTACGCGCAGGGTGTGGCACTGCTGCCGGATGTCCTCGATCACGTCCTCGTACTTGTCGCCGCCCAGATCGCATTCCAGGTCCGCGAAAAATACGTATTTCCATTTCTCGCCCCGGAAGGGACGGGATTCGAGCTTGGTCAGGTTGATGGACTGGTGGGCCAGGGTGGTCAGCACCCGGGCCAGCGAGCCCGGCTTGTCGGGCAGGGTGAACAGGATCGTGGTCTTGTCCCGCCGGTCCTCGCGCGAAGGGGCGGAGCCGATGATCAGGAACCGGGTCCAGTTGTCCGGCAGGTCCTCGACGGACTGGGCGAGCACGTTCATGGAGTGCATGTCCGCCAGCTTGATGTGGCCGATGACGGCGGCGGTCTTCTTCCCGGCCACGATCCCGGCGGCCTCGGCCGTGGATTCGGCCGGGATGGTCGGCACGCCCGGCAGGTGGCGGCGCAACCACTGGCGGCACTGGCCCAGGGGCTGCGGATGGGAATAGATGACCTCCACATCCTCCGGCCGCTCCGCGTTGGAGATCAGGCAGTGGCTGATGCGCGAGAAGACCTCGGCCTGGATGTGGACCGTGTACTTCATGAACAGGTCCACCACCTGGCCCACGGTGCCCTCGATGGAGTTTTCGAGCGGGATGACGCCCAACTCGGCCCCTTCCTCGGCCACGGCCCGGAAAATTTCCTCGAAGTTCGCCTTGGGCGTCAACTCGGCCGCGCTGCCCATGTGCTCGATGGCCGTAAAGTACGAAAATGTTCCTTCCGGTCCGAGGTAGACCACGCGTTCCGGTCGTTGCAGGTGGCGCGACGAGGACATGATCTCGCGGTAGATGGTGCGCAGGTGCTTGTCCGGCAGCGGGCCGGGGCTCGACGCCGCGATCTTGTTCAGCACCTCCTGCTCGCGAAAGGGCATGTAGATGGGCTCGTGGTGCGCGGCCTTGTAGCGACCCACGCCCAGGCTCACCTCGGCGCGCTGGTTCAGCAAGTCCACGATCCGCTTGTCCAGCGTGTCGATGCGCTCGCGCAGCTCGCCGAGATCGGGGACGTCCGTCTGTTCGTTCTTGTCAGCCATGGGTTCTCCCGGGTTTCGGAGGTGTTTCCTTGGGGGAAGATGCCTCCGGCGGCTTAAGAACCCTTTGAAAAGGGTTCTTAGGCTCTGTTAACAAAATATACGTTTCAAAGTATCTTTGATGGCTGCC
>JAZHDH010000167.1:0-19145 GCA_036584335.1 Pseudodesulfovibrio sp.
ACCTTGGCGTAGTAGCGCATGTAGATGCCCGACAGGGCGATGGACAGGATCAGCACCAGCGGGAAGTAGTCCGAAGCGTAGCTGATGTAGTTGATCCTGGGGTTGATCAGCCGACGGCCGAGCAGCAGGAGCACGCCCAGGACCAGGCCGACGTCGGTCAGGTACATGGTGGGCGCGCCGATCTGGAGGATGCCGTCCACGAATTCCAGGCCCGTCAAGAAGAAGGGAATGGGCTCAAGGAACAGACGCAGGTGCCGCAGGGCCACGATGAAGAAGGAGTAGTGGAAGGTGATGGCGAAGAGCCACAGCCACTTGCTCGACTTGTACGCGACCACGGGACCCTTGTTTTCGTGCAGAGACACCGCCGTGTTGCGGAACAGGGACCGGAAGGCGAAGACCTCGAGGACCATGCGGAAAAACGTCTGTGCGCCGGTCTGGGGACAGTCCAGCTTGTTCTGCTTGAACAGCTCGGGATCGAAGGACTGGAACTGTCCGCCGGTTGTGGGGATGCGGAACGGCACGGCGCTCCGGGCCCAGGTGATGACTTTATAAATAAAGCCAAGGAGGAAGATGGTGAACGCCGTCATGGGGATGCAGACACCGAAGACGATCCTCAGATGCGCCGCATCAACCCCGAATAACGGGATCAACACCAGGAGAAAGACGAACAGAAGTGAGTAAAGAGCATTCATCTACCGTCACCTCGCTTGAAGGTTGGACTTGCCGGTTCTCATGCCGGGAAGCCTGCCACTTTCGGCGCGCGACTCGGGATTGCTGATGCTGTGAAGTGAGCGGAAACACCGGACCCGACCCGGAAGCACCTCCTCCGGCCGGATCGCCCGGCGCCCCATGCCCGACTCTCCCTCAACCCGACACAACCCCGCGGAGTGCGCCTGATCGGCCGATCACTCGGCCGTAACGTCCGCAACCATACCGGCCTTCCGGAGCAGACTGCTCTGGGCGCGCTTCACCTCTTCCACGCGCAGCTGGTATATCTGTTCGCGACTTTTCGAGTAGATATCGAAAGCCATCATGGCCAGGTTGTCCACCTTGGCCTCGAACCGGAGCAGTTCCTCCAGCCGCCCCTCCGCCTGCATCGGCTTGAAGAACTCGTCGCGCAGGAGTTTCTTCAGCAGGAAGACGAAGCTGATGGCCTGGGACGGAGAGAAGTCCTGGACCGAACGGATGCGGATGAGCTGATCCAGGCTCCGGGCGATGCCCTCCGCGTCCTGCCAGTCCAGCATCAGGCCGAACAGTTCCCGGGTGGCCTCAATGATGGCCGCCCCCACCGGGTTCTGAAACCGGTCCTTCTGCATGCCCCAGACCCGCTGGGTTTCCTTGGGATAGGTCTTGAGGACCAGGTCCGCCCACTTCTCCGCCATTTCGGCCTTGCGTTCGGCCAGATGGGACTCGAATGTCATTACCTACTCGTATAGGCCTGCCAAATGCGCCATCCCCCAGCCCGCATGAGCCGGGGATTCCACGATTTTGCAAGCCTCGCTTGTACAAATTGTGAAAATCATCACTTAAGACTCAGAACCATATTCCAAACCCCCTGCGAAACGTCAAGGTTTTTTCAAGGAAAAACCGGATAGTGAGAAGGCTTATCAAGGAGGAGGGAGGGGCCGCGAAGACGACGGCTGGACCGGTTGCGGCGCAAGCGGGCGAGGGGCGCTCCAGGCGCGGGCGGCCTCCCCGGCGGTGTCGGATCGGCGCCGGTCGGCCGACGGGGACGGGCTCAGCCCTTTTCCACCCGGTTTCTCCCCTGTCCCTTGGCCCGGTAGAGGGCGTCGTCGGCCCGGCGGATGAGCATGTCCACGTCCTCGTGGCTCCCGCCGAACCCGGCCACGCCGATGGACACGGTGAAGCGGATGCGGCCCCCGCCCGCGTCGGGGACCTCCAGCTCCTCCACGGCCCGGCGCAGCCGCTCGGCCGCCCGCAGCCCGGCGGCCACGTCGGTCTCGGGCAGGATGGCGGCGAATTCCTCGCCGCCCAGCCGCCCGAAAAGGTCGGCCTCGCGCAGGGTGGCCACGGCCAGGTTGACCAGGGTCCTGAGTATGGTGTCGCCCGCCTGGTGGCCGTAGGTGTCGTTGATATCCTTGAAATGGTCGATGTCGAGCATCAGCGCGGTGAGCGGATGGCCGTAGCGCCCGGCCCGCGCCAGTTCGGCCCTGGCCCGGCGAAAGAACTGGTGGCGGTTGTCCGCCCCGGTCAGGGCGTCGGTGGTGGCCATGCGCTCCATTTCCCGCTCCAGGCGCATGCGCCGGGTCACGTCGTGCACCAGCGAATAGAGCAGCTGGCGGCCGCGAACCAGGACCGGTCCGGAGTAGACCTCCACGTCCCGGATCTCGCCCGAAGCCAGCTTGTGGCGAAACAGGAAGCAGGACCGGCGCTCGGCCCGGGCTTCCGTCATTTCCTTGAATATCTCCACTTCGCTTTGCGTGTTGATGTCCGCGATGTTCATGGTCCGCAGATCCTCCACCGGGTAGCCGTAGAACTTGGCCGCCGCCGGGTTGGCATCGCGGATGGCCCCGTTCTTCGGGTCCACCAGGAGCATGACCGCGTGGTTGTTCTCGAACAGGGCGCGGTAGATCCTCTCGCGCTCGCGCAGCTTCTCCTCGGCAGTGACCCGGGCGGTGATGTCGTTGCCCGCGCAGAGCACGCCCACGGACAGCCCCGCCTCGTTGCGCAGCAAACGGTTGCGCCAGGAGATGATCTTGCGCTCCCCGTTCTGCGCGACCACCTGGTTGACGTACTCCTCCTCCGGGGAAACCCGGCCCTCGAAGACCTCCCGGAAGTATTCCCGCACCCGGTACCGCTCCTCCTCGGGCACGGCCAGGTCTATCCAGTTGCGGCCGAGCAGTTCCTCGCCCGCACGGCCGAGTACGGCCTTGCCCACCTTGTTGATCAGGGTGATGTTGGCCGAGGCGTCCAGGCCGAGCAGGATGGAGCCGATGACGTCCAGGTAGCGGGCCGCCCGGTTGCGCTCGCCTTCGAGCTGGCCCCGGATCTCCTCCAGTTGGGTGATGTCGTCCAGGACCACGGTCAGGCCGGAAAAGACGGGGGAAATATCGGCCATGCGGGCCACGGAAACCTTGAAATGCCGGGGGCCAAGGGCGGTCGGCCCCGTGACCTCGACGCGGCAGCCCACGACGCCACAGGACCGGGAACAGGTGTCTTCCAGCGGGGCCGCCAGCCAGGGAGCCACCGCCTTCAGGGCAATGCGCCTGTCGTCGCTGGTTTCCCGGTCTTCGGCCCGCCGCCGGGCATAGCGCAGGTCGCCGGGGTCGTCGATCCGGCCCAGGTAATCGGCGGCGGAACGGTTCATGGCCTCGACGTTCAGGTCGTCGTCGAGCAGGAAAACCGGGGTGACCAGGCTCTCGAACAAGGTCAGGAACCGGTTCTTCTCGGTGGTCATGAGCCGGTTGCGCCGCTGCATCTCGGCCAGGCGGCCCTCCGCGCCCGCCAGGACCCAGTCCGCGCACAGCGCGATCTCGGCGCGGTCGAAGAACCGGCCCAGGGCGTCGGAGCAGTCGCCGGGATTCTCCGTGGTCCCGGCCTTTTCCCGCAGCAGGTCCAGGTAGCTGCGGCGGCAGTGCTTGAACATGACCAGCAGCAGGGGCAGGTCCACCCCCCGGGAGCGGTGCAGCCGCGCCTCGCGGACCACGAACCCGGCATAGGGGTCCTGATCCGGCGGGTCGGCGGGCGACAGGCCGGGATCGCCTGTTTCGCAGGCGTCCATGTAGCGCAGCAGGGATTCGGAAAGGCCTGCGGCAAACGCGCGCCAGGACTCTATCAACAGGCTGGTATACTTGACGTATCCCTCTTCCTTGGCTCGGGCGAGCACGCGCTGCGCCAGCCAGTCGCCGTGGGCCGAGAAAAACCGCGTCCATTGACCGGTCGAGCGCATCCGACAGTCTTCCATATATACCGGCGTAGCAAAAAGAATGGCGATGGAACAGTATTATTTGCGGGGCGGCCATCCATGGTTCAGCCTTCGCCGCAGGGGTCGGCGGCGCGGTGCAGTGCGTGGCGGATCGACTCCAGCCGGGCGGGGTCCGTGATCTTCTGCCCGGCCTCGTCGCGCACGTGGAAGATGTCCGCCGCCCTGCCCTCGATGGTCGATATCATGGCCACATGGATGGACACGCCGCCATCGGCCAGGATGCGGGCCATGTCGTGGAGGAAGCCGGTGCGGTCCGTGGCCGCGACCTCGATGATGGTGTAGAAGTCGCTGCCCAGGTTGTCGATGGTGACGATGGGCGGCAGCTTCGGGCCGGATCGGCCCTGGTGCAGGATTGAGCAGCGCCGCTCCTTGAGCCGGTGGCCGAGGTCAAGCTCGCCCGCCAGGGCGTAGGCGATGGAGCGCGACAGCCGCGCCCAGACCTCGTCGGCAAAGAGGTTGTCCGGCGGGCGGCTGACGGTGAAGACGTCCACGGCCGTGCCGTCCTTCCAGGTGAACAGGTCGCAGGCCAGGATGTTCATGCCGTGCAGGGCGATGGCCCCGGCCATGGTGGCGAAGAGCCCGGTGCGGTCCAGCGCGGCGATGGTCAGCCGCCAGGTGTTCTCCACCCTGCCCGGCTCGGCGCGGACCAGGTTCACGCCCCTGCCGCCCACGCTGGACGGCTTGCGCATCCGGTCCTCGGCCACCAGCTCCCACAGTTGCCTCACCAGCCGGATATGGCCCGCCAGGGTTTCGGCGTCCAGGGCCAGGAAGGCGCGCGGGGGCATGGCCTTCATGGCCGCCTCGGCAAAGTCCGGGTCCAGGTCGCGGGTCGCGGCGAGCACCCGGCCGCGCGCGCGGACCAGCTTCCCGGCCGCGTCCGGCACGGCCAGTGGGCCGTGCAGCAGCAGGTTGCGCACCTTGCGGTACAGTTCGGCCAGCAGCGACCCGGTCCAGGAGTTCCAGGCGCGCGGGCCGGTGGCCATGGAATCGGCCACGCAGAGCAGGTAGAGCATGTCGAGGCGCTCCACGCTGCCCGCCACCCCGGCCACCTCGGCCGCCACGCGCTCGTCGGAAAGGTCGCGCCGCGTGGCCGCCGTCGGCAGCAGCAGGTGGTGGCGGACCAGAAAGGCCACGTCCCGCACGGTGCCCCGGTCGCAGCCGTACCGGGCCAGGGTCGCGCGGGCAATGGCCTCTCCGGCCTCGCAGTGGTCCGGCTCGCCCTTGCCCAGGTCGTGGAAGAACCCGGCCAGGAGCAGCCGCCGGGGATCGGCCACGCCCGAGGCGATCTCCCCGGCCCAGCCGCCGTCGCGCAGGAACCCGGAGAGCCGGGCCACCGTGGCCAGGGTGTGCCGCCCCACGGGGTGGACGTGGTAGTCGTTGAACTGGATCAGCGGCTCCACCTCGGCAAAGGCCGGAAACAGGGCCGGGAGCAGCCGGGTGCCGAGCAGCCCGTCGCAGGCCGTGGCCGCATGCGGGGCCGAGAATATCTTCACCAGCGTGGACAGGGTGCCGGGCCGGTCCCGCAGTTCGCGGGCAAAGGGTTCGGCGTTGGCGCGGATCAGCCGCCGCGTCCCCCAGGAAAGCGGCAGGCCGGTGCCGGCCGATTCCAGCAGCGCGCCGAGCGCGTCGGCGGGCGTCACCGGGGAGTCGTCCCTGAAATGGATGCCCCGGGGCGAGGCCCCGATATTGGGCAGGTCCACCGCAGGCATGTCGCCTGGCCCCAGGGACGGGAATCCCTCCAGGAACAGCCCTTCGCGCATGGCCTTGATCCGGGTCATGGCCTGATGCAGCCGGGTCAGGAAGAACTCCACCCCGCGCCCCGTGGCCTGGGGCGACTGGTCCCGGGAGACGAAGCCCATGAGCCGGGCCGTGGGCGGCTGGAGGTCGAAGTAGAGGCGGTCGTTCTTGCGTCCGGCGGCCAGATGCAGGGCCGTGCGCACGCGGTTGAGGAACGCCTGGTCCTCGCGCAGCCCGGCCAGTTCTTCGGGCAGGAAGACCGGCCTGCGCCCGTTGGCCGCCATGACCCGGGCCAGCCAGCGCACCTGCTGGCCGTCGCGCAGGCCCCCCAGGCCGTTCTTCAGCTCGGGTTCGAGCATGCCCGTGGCGTCGCCGTACTGGACGGCGCGGGTCGCGTTGTGCTCGCGCAGGCTGGACGCGAACATGCCGCCGCGCTTGCGCAGCACCTTGCGGTCGTAGGCGTCGCGGAAGGCATCGAAGACCTCGGCGTCGCCCGCCAGGGGCCGGGCGTCGAGCAGCGAGGCCAGGACCTGGAAATCCCTGCCCGCGAGGGACACGCAGTCCCCCACCGTGCGCACGCCGTGGCCCAGGTCGAGGCCCAGGTCCCACAGGGGAAAGAGCAACGCCCGGACAAAGGGCTCGGCGTCGCGGGGGATGCGGCTCTTGAACAGGAGCAGGATGTCGATGTCCGATCCGGGGCAGAGCTTGCCCCGGCCGTAGCCGCCCACTGCGGCCAGGGCGTAGGCGAACCGCTGCGGTCCGGCCTCGATGACGCGCTCCTCGAAGTAGCGGTCCACCAGGTGGGAATGCTCCCAGGCGAAACCGCCCACGGAACCGCCCCTGGCGCGCCGCCACAGGTCTTCCCTGGCGGCTTTGAGCCGCCTTGCCGATTCGGGGAGATGGGCGTCGGTGGACATGGTGCGAACCTACGGGATAGGCCCCGGCCGGGCAAGGGGGCGGCGGCGGAGCGGCGGGCCGGACCGGGGTGGCCCGCCGCTCCTCGCCTTTCCGGGTTTCCTGGCGGCCGGGCGGCCCCCCGGACTCTCTCTCGTTCAGGGGCCGCCCGGCGCCTCCCGCCGGGGGGGCGAACTCCCGGCGGACGGAGGTTGTGCTATATGGCGTCGTCGCCGGTTTCGCCGGTGCGGATGCGCACCACTTCCTCCACCGGGGAGACGAATATCTTGCCGTCGCCGACCTGCCCGGTGTGGGCGGCCTTGCGCGCGGCCTCGACCACCGGGGCGGCGAGGGCGTCCTCGACCACCACGTCGATCTTGATCTTGGGCAGGAAGTCCACCTGGTACTCGGCACCCCGGTACACTTCCTTGTGGCCGCCCTGGCGGCCGAATCCCTTGACCTCGACCACGGTCATGCCCTTCACGCCCACGGCGGCGAGGGCGGTCTTGACCTCGTCGAGCTTGAACGTGCGGGTGATGATTTCTATTTTCTTCATGTCGCTGTCTCCTTTGGAGCCTGTTGCCTGTTCCCGCCGGGAGGGGGCCATGGCCGCGCCCTCCCGCCCGCGTCCGGGTCGCCCCGGCGCTACATCTGGTAGCCGGTCTCCGAATGCTCGGAAACGTCCATGCCCCTGTCCTGTTCCTCGGCGCTGGCCTTCAGGCCCACCGTGGCGTCCACGACCTTGAAGATGATGAAGGTCATGACGAAGCAGAAGGCCCAGGTGGCGACCACGGAAACGAACTGAACCCACAGCTGGTGGGCGTTGCCCGCGATCAGTCCCTCGGCGCCCACCGTGGCCAGCACGCCGGTGGCGAGCGCGCCGAAGGTGCCGCCCACGCCGTGGATGCCGACCACGTCGAGCGCGTCGTCGTAGCCGAACCTGTTCTTGAGCATGATGCCGCCGTAGCAGACCACGCCCGCGCCCAGGCCGAGGACGATGGCCCACATGGGGGTGACGAACCCGGCGGCCGGGGTGATGGCGACCAGCCCGGCCACCGCGCCGGAAGCCGCGCCCAGGGTGGTGGCCTTGCCGCCGTGCGCCCACTCGGCGAAGATCCAGGACAGCGCGGCCGCGGCCGTGGCCATGTGCGTGGTGACGAAGGCGTTGGCGGCGTTGCCGTTGGCGGCCAGGGCGGACCCGGCGTTGAAGCCGAACCAGCCGAACCAGAGAATGGCCGCGCCCAGGATGGTCATGGGCAGGTTGTGAGGGATGAAGGCCGTGGAGCCGTGGCCCTTGCGCTTGCCGATGAGGATGGCGCAGCACAGGGCGGCCGCGCCCGAACTCATGTGGACCACCGCGCCGCCCGCGAAATCGAGCGCGCCCATCTGGCCCATCCAGCCGCCGCCCCACACCCAATGACACATCGGGGCGTAGACCAGCAGCAGCCACAGGGCGGAAAAGACCATGAACCCGGCGAACTTCATGCGCTCGGCGAACGCGCCGGTGATGAGCGCCGGGGTGATGACCGCGAACATGCACTGGAAGATCATGAAGGTCAGGTGGGGCAGGTTGTCGGCCGGGGAGTTGGCGGCGTCCATGCCCACGCCGCTCAGGAAGGCGAAGTCCAGATCGCCGATGAGGCCGCCGACGTCCGAACCGAAGGACAGGGAGTAGCCGACCACGGCCCAGAGCACGGAGACCAGCCCGAGCAGGATGAAGGACTGCATGATCGTGGCCAGCACGTTCTTGGACCGCACCAGGCCGCCGTAGAACAGGGCCAGGCCCGGGGTCATGAACATGACCAGGGCCGCACAGACAAGGATGAAAGCGTTGTCAGCAAAGTTCATTTTCAATACCTCCGGCACCCCCTTATGCAAAAGAAAGGCCAACGATTTGATGGCGGATTTACTCGCTTTCTACAATATAGTGGATTTTTTCCTTTACAATTCTGAAAAAAAATCCAGAAATGTTGCAAATTTGTAAATAGCACTCATTACATATGTGTACGCCTCGTCCGGCCCCGGGCCGTCCCGGAGCCCGTTTGACCGGGCAGGGACCGCTCTGTATACAATGGACGAACCCGTTCGGATTGCGGGGCGTTCCGCCGGGACGTCCGTCGGACGGTTCCGGAAGGGCAAGGAGCCGGTTCATGTCCCGATTCAAAAGCGCCGTCATTGTCTTCGTGGTCCTGGCCGGCGCCGCCATTACCGCAGTTTCACTCGATTTTACGGACACCTATGTGGCCGGGCGCTTCGCCAAGGCGCTGGAGGCCGGGCGCTTCGAGTCCGGGACGCCCTTCTCGCTGGACGCCTTTTTGGAATACTACGACTGGGAGGGGGTTTGCGTCTGCGCGTCGGACGAATCCTGCCCGGACCTGCGCAGCCGCCTGGGGCTGCCTTACTCGATCAAGGCGGGCGAGGACGCCTGGAGCCTGGTTTTCGTGAAATCCTACTACGTGGTGGCCGAGGTGCCGGTTTCGCGGGCGCTGATGGACATCACGCCCACCCTGGCGGGCCGCTGTTTCGATCGCTGGGAGGCCATCGCCGAGATCAGCGAAACGGACGCGGGCAAACGGTTTTCCTTCGTGGCCCACTAGGGGCCGGACGCTATCTCTTGTGTTGTCTGCGCCAGTCGGCGGGCGACAGCTTGAGCCCGCCGTGCAGCCAGAATCCGCGGCGCTGCGCCCGCGCCTCCCGCTCGGCCCGCTCCAGTTCTTCCTGGTGCAGGACGTTGGGCTCGTAGCACACGGCCAGGGCCAGCCCGGAGCGGACCATCTCCGCATTGACCAGCCTGTCGCCGCAATAGACGTAGGCCAGGAGCCGCCCGTAGCGGTCCTTGCGCTGCCGGTCGTATTCCACCCGCAGGGATCGGCCGTAGCAAAGGCGCATGGCCTGGCTCTTGGCCTGCACGCCGTACTCCTGGCCGTGCTCCGGCGCATCGATGCCGATCAGCCGCACCTCGCGGGTGCGCCCCTCGATCTCCAGCACCAGGGAATCGCCGTCGATGACCGAAAGGAACTGCGCCTCCTGCGCCAGGGCCTGGCCGGCAAAGAGACCCAGGGACAGCAGTAGACAGAGGCGAAAAAGTGTGTTTTGTAGAGGCATTGAACTGGCATAGTGCATTTCTTAGGCAACTTCCAGCCCCTTTGTCCCGCGCGGGAGACGTCCATGCAACTCACTTTTCTCGTTGATAATTATTCGCTCATCGGCACCACCTTCCTGGCCGAACCCGCCCTGTCCGTCCTGATCCGCGAGGACGGGCGGCGCATCCTGTTCGACGCCGGGTATTCCGACGCCTTTCTCAAGAACGCGCGCCAACTCGGCCAGGACCTGCTCAACCTGGACTGGATCGTGCTTTCCCACGGCCATTTCGACCACACCTGGGGGCTCGACGTCCTCATCCGGCACTATTTCGAGGCCGAGCGCTCGAAGCAGCCGCTCTCGCGGCCCCGGCTGCTGGCCCACCCCGAGGCCTTCGTCACCAAGCGCAAGGGCAGGCAGCCCGAGATCGGCATGCTCCTGGCCAAGGACAAGCTGAACACCCAGTTCGAGCTGACCCTGAGCGCCAAGCCGGTCTGGCTGACGGAAAAGCTGGTGGCGCTCGGGCAGATCGAGCGCGTGCTGGACTTCGAGACCCCGCCGCCCCTGGGCGAACGCATGGAGCCCACCGGCCCGGTACCCGACCACATGCCCGACGACACGGCCATGACCTATGTTTCGGAAACCGGCCTGGTGGTCATCTCCGGCTGCGCCCACGCGGGCATCTGCAACACCGTGGAGCAGGCCCGCCGCGTCACGGGCGTGGACCGCGTCCGCGCCGTGGTCGGCGGCTTTCACCTGATCAAGGAGGGTCCGGCCCGGCTCGATGCGACCACGGACTACCTGGCCGCGCTGAACCTGGAGTCACTCCACGCCTGCCACTGCACCGACCTGGCGGCCAAGGTCGCCCTGGCCCGCAAATGCCCGCTCATGGAGGCGGGCAGCGGCGTGAGCCTGGAGTTCTAGAATCAAGAAAAGGCGAAGAACAACCCCGAAAACCGGCAACAATCTCCACACCCTCCGCCGACGCGCGGTGAAGGTGGACGCTGTCGCCATATTCACCGGTTAGGTATACTGTCACCCTAATTCCTGTCACCCTAATTCAGAACCGCACGGTAAAATCAAGACCGACGCTTCGCGGGGCGCCGTCCACGACGGCCACGGAGCCCCCGCCCCAATCGCGCTTGTCTACGATATACTCGTGGTCAAAGATGTTTTTGCACCACAGCACGATATCCCAGTCTTCGGCCTCGTAGCCGAGCCGCGTGTTGTAGATCTGGTATTCCTCGCACTCGTATTTGTTTCCCGAATCCGTATAATAGGAACTGACGCCGGTCATATCCAGACGGCCGAAAACCCCTGACGCGTGCCGGTATTGCACCCCCGCATGATAGGTATAATCAGGGGCGAACGGCAGGGCGTTGCCCGTATAGTCGTCAATGCCGTTGTCCCAATCCGAAAAGTTGGCGTCCACATACCCGAGACCGGCGAACAGATCCAGTCCCCGAACGGGACGAGCCTTGATGTCCAGTTCAAAACCGATCGACCGGGCCTTGTCCGCGTTGTCTATCCACATGTTGGTGCCGATTTGATTCAGAATCTGCTTGTCGTCGATCTCCTGCCAGAAGCCCGCCAGGTTTACCTGGAGCCGGTTATCCAGCCAGGACGTTTTGGCCCCGGCCTCATAGCTCCACAGATGTTCGGCATCATACGTGAACTGCCGCTGCGAGGAACCGAAGGAAGTATTGAATCCCCCGGCAAGGAACCCCTTGCTCGCCGTGGCGTACACCATGGCGTCTTCCGTCAGGTCATAGGCCAGAGTGAGCCTGGGCAGCAATTCGGTGTTGTAGATATGATCGTCAAAATCATAAGCCGTTCCGAAAAAGTCCTCGTAGTCCTGTTCCCCCTGCAATTGGGTGTAGTCCAGGCGAAGCCCCCCGGTCAGATGGAACTTTTCCGCGAAAGAATACGTGGCCTGCCCGAAAAGCGCCGCATTCTGGGACGAGACCTCTGTTTTCCGGAAATCGGCCATTGCCGTCATGGCGATGCTTTTATCCATGTCCATATCCTGGACAAGGCTGTACAGGCCGGCCAACCATTCCCACGGGCCTTCGCCCTTCGGGGACGCGATGCGGAACTCCTGGCTGTAGGCCTCGAAATCCCGTTTGATGAAATAGGTCATCGCGTTCGCCGCCACGGAAGTCAGATCGCCATCCCCATAATATTCATACGAGAGTCCATTTCGTGTCGTTATGGATGTGATGGTGCCCGCCCCGCACTGATACTCCAGGCGCAAGGCCTGGGTATTGCCGTCCCTGTCGATGGAGTTGGGGCCGTCGTAATCGATTGTGTACGGGTCCGTCTTCCCGGCTCCCTGGCCGATTCGAAAACTGCCGTCCTCGTCATTGTAGTTGAAATAGTTGAGCGTAAGGTCCGCAGACAAGGCATCCGTTGCCAGCCAACGGACCGCACCGCGAAAATTGTAGTGCTCGATGCCGGACGCGTAATCGCCGGTATACTCGTTTTTCATGAAGCCGTCCGAGTTCCGGCCCGACACGGCGGCGTTGAAAAACAGCCTGTCTTCGATCAACGGCACGTTGGCCTTTCCCAGGACGTTGAAGGTGTTGAAGGAACTGTAACCGCCCGTCAGGCTGGCCGACAACTCGTTGCCCGGCTTGCGGGTGGTGATGTTCACGACGCCGGTTTCGGAGTTCCCGCCGTACAGGGAACCCTGCGGCCCTTTGAGCACTTCGATGCTCTCCAAATCCAGCAGATCGGGATTGCGCATCTCCGCGAGCAGATAGTTCACCCCGTCGACATAGAAAGCGGAAGGAGCCCACATGAGGCTGTCGGGACCCTTGAGACCGCGGATAACGATCCTGTTGATACCATAATTGAGATTGGAAAAAACATTGGGCATATACCCCGTCAAATCCGAAACGGACCGGCTTCCGGAATCCTCTATTTCAATGTCGGTAAAGGCGTCCATGCTGGCCGTGACCTTCTGGACATCCTCCTCCTGTTTCCTGGCGGTCACCGTGACCGGCTCCAACGTGTAGGCGCCATCTGCGGATATGGCGCCCTCGGCCTGCGAGGCGCCCTGCTCTCCGTCAGCCGCATGAACGGTGGCGGACAGCATGCAGACGGCCAGCGCAAGAAAGATAATGACCCTCATTCTCATCAAATAACCCTCCAAAACGACTCTTCAGGTTGAAGACGATCGGCACGCCAGGCAGAATACGTCTCGATTTTCGTGGTAGACCAAGCGGAATGGAGGAGAGCCTATTGTGGAGTGGCCCCGGATGATACCAACTGATGTAACGATTCTTGCAGATAATGAAATTTTCGGTGCCCTCTCTTGTTTCAGAGGGTCGGCCGGGGAGACCGTGCACGGCCCAGGCTTCGGCTTGGCGGCCATTGCACCGAAAGCCCGAGGTACTCCAAGCGCGGAGACGATCTCGGGAAGCCGCGACACTGCGGATCGGAATCACGCCCCATTGGCATTCGCGTCTCGCGCAGGCGTCTCGGAACACACCTTTTTTATTTGTAAGAAACTTGATTGGGACTGCCGGAGCATTTGCTCCCGGCCAGGTCAGGGAATGGGCTTTGGAAGGGAGTAGAACGGACTGCCGATCTTTCTTTTCCTATACTGTCCGGGCTGTACCCCGTAGTAATCCAGAAAGGCCTTGGAAAAGTGGCTTGCATTGGAATACCCGGCGGCATAGGCGATTTCCGTCAGGCTCAATTCATTTGCTCCGACCATCTCACAGGCCCATTGCAGGCGTTTCCGGCGCAGGAGTTCAAATGGGGTGCAATCGAAAACAAGCCTGAAGTATCTGTTCAGCCGGGGGTGCGACATGCCTGCCGCCCGGGCCAGTTCATGGATCGTGGGAGGACTCTGGATATCTTTCAGCAACAAATCCCTGGCCGCGAGAACGCCTTGCATCTGTGCGTCGTTCATTCCCTCCGGCGTGGCCGGCGTGCCCGAGATCGTGTCCAATTTAAGGGCGATCAGCTCAAGGGCTTTGGCTTCCAGGAAAAAAAGACGCGCCCGCCCCAAAAACGGGCAATGGATAATTTGTTCCAAGACCCTGCCCATGGACAGGGAGTTGATATTTTTCTGAAAGCAGAACTCCCCGTTACTCCCGCAAAGCCCCGGCAATTCTTCCCTGCAAAACCGCTCTGCGCTATTTCCGATCAACTCGGCGCTGACGAACCTTTCCATGGGGACGGTCAGGGCCACCGCGTCCATCTGCTCATCTTTCGGGGCTTCCCGTATCAGTTTCGAATCCGGGAACCAATAGAGGTAATTGCTGCCCGCCTCGATTTCAAATCCCTGCTTGAAAAAATCGTTTTTATTCACAGAACGTCCGCTCAGGCCAAACACCAGCATGATATCGTCTGCGGCCCCCCGGAGCCGGGCGTAGAGTCCCTTTTGAAGCTTGCACCGGCTGACTGTTAAAGTCATTCCCGAAGGCAGGAATTCGGTTGCAAAAGCCCCGGTTCCGACCCGTGCCGGCAGATCCCAGGTTATATTGCAGCCGGACCGGCTAGTCGGCAGGACGCGTTCAAGGTTCCCTTCCGCTTCCCCCAACATCACCGGTGTGTTTTCCATATACGCTTTCTGACTCATTTTGCTTCCTTGAGTTCAAACTCATAATTAAGAGTCCCCGAATTTTAGCTTTCTAATACAAACAAGGCAAAGAAAATTTTCAGCATGCCAGCGGTGCATGGAAGCAACACGATAACTTTCATCATCTATAAAACCGATTACACCAACTGGTATTATCCGGGTCCATTTCGCAATAAACAATGCCGAATCGGGAGGCATTCATCAGCCGGAGCATTCCCACCCGGGACTCCCGCCTCTTTTACGTATTGATCAAGGAGACTTGAAATGAAAAAGATACTTTTGATCCAACTGGTTCTGATTGCATGCCTGTGGGGCCACCCGGTCTTTGCGACCGAGGGCGCGGACCCGGAAATTTCCGACCTCACCCCATGGCTCGGACACTGCGTATCGATCATCGAGCTGTACCAGGGCGAATCCGCAGATACGTATTTCACCGAAGTCGCAAGACATGCGCCGGATGGCTATACGGCAGAAATGGTTAAGAAATTCATCTACAGCCAGTTTGCCGTGAAGTTCAAATCCATTGACTTCGCCGACAAGGACACGATCGTCATCGACGATAGGATCTCGGGAAAATACAGCCATGTCGGCAACCTCACCACAAAATGGAAGGACGTCACGACAAAATGGGAGATTTTCAAAACCGATTCGGCGGAAATGATCGAGGCGGGATTCAAGTACGTCATGCTCTTCCCGTTTCACCAGCCCGGCCAGGATTCCCTGCGGCATGCCCATCTGCGGTATGGCAATGAAAACTTCGATTTCTTGGCGACGGACCCTTCGGTCCAAGCGTGGTGGCCGACGATCTACCAACCGGAAACAACGGACGAAGCGAAGACCATGGCCGCGATGATCCATGGCGCCAAGCTCCAGGCTTCAATTCTTCCCGCGTTGAAGACCGTGGACAAGGATTGATCTCCGGGGCGGGAGCCGATCCCCGGCAAGGAAGGGTAAACAGGAGAAGATCGGAGTCCGCCTGCAAAGACGGGACACGGAACGGCACGATCCTGCATGCCTTTCAACCCCGGCGAATCCTGTACCGGGGACGACAAAACAGAGGAGAAGGACAATGCACGCTGAACGATTCTTTCAGTTCATGGCCGAATACAACACTGCAATATGGCCGGTACAAATCATATTTTACGCATTGGCGGCCTTTTTCATATGCACATCGTTCTATAAGATAAAACATTCAAACACCATAAACATATTCATTTTATCATTGCTCTGGATATGGAACGGCTCCGTAACGCTATTGATTTATTTCACCAGTTTCCATTATCAGTATTATTTGTGGGGACCTGTCTGGGTCGCACAGGGACTGTTGATATGCTACCAGGGGATAATCAAGAAGCGGATACATTTTAACATAAAGAAAGACGTTTATTCTATTGCCGGTTTAACATTCATTGCCTATGCCCTGATAGTGTACCCCATGATAGGCGCATGGCTTGGACACCCTTTCCCCAGAGGCCCGCTATTCGGCTCCGCCCCTTGCCCGACAGTCATATTCACCTTCAGCGCATTCCTTTTCTCGGAAAACCGGGTCAAGCCGTATCTGTTGTACTTCCCGCTGCTGTGGGCATTGATGAGCCTTTACCCGATTATCGGGATGGGGGTTTATGCCGACATAGGGGAACTCATCGCCGCAATTATCGCGTTTATCTTGATTCTGAAGAAAAACAAGACCATGCCTCTCAGATGATCCGCTCCAGGCCGACCTCCTGCGGCAAAAATCAGAGCCTCCCCGGATTCGCCGGGGAGGCTCTCTCGTGTTTGGCCCTCTGTCTGGAGAGGGCCAAACGCGAGAAGGGGCGCCTGAAAGGCGCCCCCTTATATTCATTCATCGCCACCCTCCTCACGCTCTTCTCTGAGCGCCTGGTACAAGCCGAACGTACTGTTCACATGACCTATGGCAAGACAAGCCCCTAAGACAATAGCGATATCCATCCTTCCGAAAATCCAATAGCAAAAAAAGGAAATCGCTACATCCCCGAGCCATCGGATCAGGAGCCTTCTAACCATGGCCTTCGTCAACGGCTTCATTACCACGCATCTCCTGGTGATAGCATCACATCAAAGAGTGGACCACCCAATTTCATTCCAAGGCCAACTGATCGAGCAATCGGATTCGTATCTTTTATCAAACCCTGCTCAAGCAGTGCTTCAATCACCGATTCCGCCAACGGCTCCGTCACTCCCTGAACCTTCTCCACCGGCGTCCTCTCCTTGCCCCAGGCGGGGTTCTCCCGTTGCTCCCGCAGCCAGTCGATGTACTCCTTGACCGGCTGCATTTTCCGGGCGTGCTCCATCTCCGCCGCATCCCGCGATGACGAGGGCGGGCGGCGTTCGTGGCCCGAACCCTGGTTGGGGTCGATGCCCTGCTCCCGCTCCCAGCCCTTGATGTCCTCGGCGGCCTGGGAGGGCGACTTCGCCGCCTGGCGCTCGGCCTCGGCCCGGCGGTAGCCGTCGCCCCCGGCGGCCAGGGTGGTGCGGCGGGCGGCGGGGGCGGCGGCTTTCTTGTCGGAAAACAGAACCGGCTTCCCCTCTTCCCGGCCAAACCGGTATTCCTTTGTTTGCCGCTCCGTGCCCATATCCTCATTCCGCAGTAAGAAATCTCTGCGGGGCGGCGCACCCCGGCCCGTCCGGCCCGGCTTGTCGTGCTCGCCGAAGTCGTGGTTCAGCGAGACGTCGAAACCGTGGTCCGCCCGGTTCCAGTCCCTGGGCTTTTCCGTGACCCACCAGTCGGTGGGGCGGGTGCGGGAATGGTACTTCCGGTTCAGGTCGCCGTCCCGCCGGACCGGCTCGAACGTGTCGTCGCCGTAGCGAATCCACAGCCGGTTCTCCTGGCCCGTGGATGGGTTGTAATGCAATGTCGTCAGATTGTCAGTATCGAATATTGAATCCATGATCGTCTCCCTATGGCTTTCCCTTCGGTGACAATCGCGGACAGGCCGCCCCCGACCGCCAGAAGGGAGGGCCTCCCCGATGGAGGCCCTCCCGGTGTTCACGCCTGGGGGTTGATTGATGCTACAGCTAGCTGCCGTTGACCACGGTCACCGTGCCGGCATCGTTGCTGGCCACCAGCAAGTCCACGGCCGAGGCCATGGACGCGCCGGAGCAGGCCAGGATGATGTCGCCGGTGTCGAGGTTGTAGTCCTCCACCGCCTGGTCGAAGTAGCCGGAAGCCGCGATGGCCGCCACCTCGTCCTCGCTGCGGTAGATGAAGAGCTGCTGGCCGGGAACCCCGCCCATCAGCCGCATGTCATCGCTGTTGTAAGCCATGGATGTTCTCCTTGGGGTTTGCGGGGAGGCCGCGCCTCCCCGGTTTCGGGACGCGCCCCTAGACGATCTCGGCGTCGTCGTCGCACTGGATGGCGACCACGCCCTCGGGATCGATCAGGCAGGCCCCGGCGCAGAGCATGTGGTCCACCAGGTGGGCGGCCTTTTCCGGCACCCAGTCCACGAACGCCTGGACCTCCTGGCCCTCGGCCAGACCCAGGGCGTTGCGGTGGTAGACAAAGCACGAGCGCGCGCCGTCAACCACGGGCAGCCCCGTGTGGAACATCCAGGTGATGCCCAGCCAGGTGCGCGATTCCGTGCCCTTGAGCCAGGGATACTGGTCGCCCGCAAAGTCGCTGGACTTGAACTCCTGGATGTTCAGCAGCTCGTTCCACTGGTGCGGGCCGACCACGGCGAAGCGGTGGCCGTCGTCCGGCACGTCCGTGGCGTTGAGCGTGCCAAACGCCTGCAGGATCTTGTCCTTGGTCAGGCCCGTGGCCGCCTCGGCCACCACGTTGGTCGCGCCGGTCAGCTTGTCGATGAGCAGCTCGTCGATCTTGCGGCCCAACGCCCAGGCCCCGGCGTCGGCCGCCACCTGCCGCTCGTTCAGCTTCTCCTTGATCTCGTCGAGCTTGTCCACGTACTCGGCCGCGTACCAGTCCGAGAGCGTGCACGACACGCTGGAATGCGTCAGGTTCATCAGCGGCACGTTGCCGTGGCGGGTCTTCTTGCCCGCCGCGCCCTTGCCGACCTTCTGGAAGACGCACTTGGAGCCTTCCACCTTCTCCTGCAACCGCACGGTGTTGCGCATCTTGGAACCCCGGCTCTGATAGGCCTGGTGGACGATGGCGCTGTATTCGGTGACAAACGCCTTGTCGATGCTGTTGGACATGTTGTCGTTTCTCCTTTGGTTTATGTCCCATGCCGTCCGGGTGTCCTTCCGGACCCGCCTCCGGGTGTCCGCCACGCGCACCGGAACCGCTCCGCCGCGCGCGCCGGGCCGTCGGCAGGTCCTCCGGGCCGGTCGCGGACCACTCTACACCCGGTTTTCGGCCCGGGAAAAAACAGCGGGAATAAACAGGGAAACGGGTAAAAAAGGCGCAACTCGACAGGTTGACAGGGGTGGGGAGGGGGCGTTTTGGCTACTGCGCGTAGCCGTTGGAATGGTGCGAAGGAAATGCCTCCGGCGGCCCTCCCGGGGGGCTTAAGGCCGAGGGCCTTAAGAATCCCGGCTCCGGCTGCGCCGGGGGAGGAACCTGGTCGGGGAGTGCGTTGGCTGAAAGGCTTGGCGGGCGACGGACAGGCGGCGTCCGCAAATCTTCGGCCGAGGCCAAACCGCCCTGTCGGGACGGTTTGGCCTCGGCCGAATCTTTACGGACAGTGGCCCACGCCGTGTGGTCCGCTTGGGAGGAACCTGAGAATCATGCCGTTACGGCGTTTCGGACTGAGGCAAAGGCGAGGTTGGAGGCGGGGATGGGGCAGGAATGAACGAATGCACATCGGCTTCACGCCAATCCGAGAAACTGACGCCACCCCACCCCGCGAAGCGGAGCCAAAACGTTTTGGAGATTCCAAAGAACCTTTTTCAAAAGGTTCTTTGGCCGCCGGAGGCAT
>JAZHDH010000168.1:0-3719 GCA_036584335.1 Pseudodesulfovibrio sp.
GGGCCGCCGCTGCCGCCGCCGCGTCCGCCGCAGCCGCCGCGTCCTGGGCCACTTCCTGGGCTTCAGACGCGTCCTCGGCCGCTTCCTCGGCCGCCTGCTCCTTGTCCGCCGCTTCCTTGGCCGCTTCCTCGGCCTCCTGCTCCGCTTCCTGCACGTCGAAGCTCGGCGCGCCGCGTTGCAGGGACTGGGAAGAGAGCTGCTCGAAGGCCTTGAGCTGGGACTGGGTGGCGTGGAAGGCGACGCTGAGCCCGCCGCGCGAGGCGCTCACGCCCATGCCGTCCTGGGAGACCACCCGAATCGCCCCGCCCGAAGCCGGGCGAATGACCACGGGGCGGTCCACGAAATCGACCACCGCGTGCATCTCCCGGCCGTCCGGCAGGACCGTGTGGCCGGTGGTGGTGCCGCGGATGCCGATGGTGGCCATGGGCGTCTCGAGCTTGAACCCCTCGGGGTTCATGTCCACGATCTCGCCCGTGACCGAACGGAAGGTGCCCTGGAGCAGCTTGACCGCCATCTCGCCCGTGGACTGGTCGGGATCGAACACGTAGGTGTCGAGCACCGTGGTCGAGTTCGGCCCCTGCGAGAGCAAAGCGCCGTCCGTGAACTTGATCTCCACGGCGGAGCCGGGACCGGCGGTCTTGACGACGTCGTCGGCGAAGACCGGGCTCTGGGCGGAAAGGGCGCGTGCGCCGTCGGCTCCCTCGGCGGTGGCGTCGCCGTAGGTGACCGTGACAAATCCTATGGGCTGGGCGGAATCTGGCATGGGACCATCCTTGCATTCATTACATCAAGTACATTGCATACCAAAATGAACGGCAACACGCAACGGGATACGTGCAGATTCATAACGGGCCATGCACATACCAACCCATTGGATTTCAACTGTTTTCATGCTTCACCCGTTATTTTTTCCATCCCCCGGCCCCGGAGAGAGGTCCAGGGCCACGGTTTGCAGCACGCAGGGCTGCGTGAAGCCGTACAGCGAGGCGAAGCGGAACAGCTCCGGGCTGAAACGCCCCTGGCCGTCGATGCGCACCCCGAGGATGCGGCGCAGCCCGAGCCGACGCGCCTCGGCCGCCAGCCAGTCCAGGTCGCCGCGCAGCCGCCGCCGCACGGACGGCCCCCAGCGGCTCAGGGACAGGTGCAGCTCCAGGTCCGCGCCGCGCCCGGCGATGGCGGCGTGGCCGTAAGGTTCGCCGCCGCAGTGCAGGACCAGCCAGCGATAGCCGCCGTCCGGGAAATGGGCCAGGGGTTCGGGCTTCACGGCGGTTTCACTGACGCTCACGGCGCCTCCCGAACGGGTCGTAGTCGTTGAACGCGGTGGCCGGGCGCGGCGCGGCGCCCGGCTGGCGGAAACCCACGGCGAAGTAGCGGAACGCGTCAACGGCGTGGCTGGTCCAGTCGTGCACCGGCCGGGACGAGAAGTCGCCCATGCGCTCGTTGAAGGAGCGGCGGTAGTGGCGCAGGGCCTCCAGCCCCGGGCCGCAGCGCTCGCGGTCGAACCAGCAGGCGGGCAGCAGGGCGCGCACCGCGTTGACGCCGTCCTGCACCGGGATGTTCGGCGCGATGGCGAAACGGATGCCGAGCGCGCGGGCGACCTCCAGCCGCGACTTGCCCGTGCCCAGCTCGCGCACGCGGATGTCGTGGGGCGCGATGTGGACGCCGAACTTGTAGCCGCGCTCGTCCAGGACCCGGGCGTAGTGGTCGAGCCCCTCGCCCGTGGCCTCGTAGTAGTCGACGACCGCGTACTGGCCGCCGGGCCGGGCCTGGACGAACCAGATGGCCGTGGAATCGCTCATGCCCAGGTCCCAGGCCGTGTGCACGGGCAGGGTCGGGTCGCGCGGGACGCGGGTGATGCGGCCCTCGCGCTCGGCGTCGGCCATGAGCCCGCCGAAGTACGCGCCCCGGATGGCGGCGGTGAACGAGCACTCGAACTCCTGCTCGTATTCCTCGGGCGACATCTCGCGCGCGGCCGCCGCCAGCTCGTCCGGGTCGATGATCCCGGTCTCGGACGCCCGGTACATGGCCGTGAACCAGTCCGGGTCGCAGCGGCCGTTCTCCCAGAGGGTCCACAGCGCGTTCTTGCCCTGGGGCGTGCCGATGAACAAGGCCCAGCCCCGGCGGTCGGACAGGGCGGGCCGGATGACCTCGGACCAGACGCGGCAAGGCATCTGGGCCACTTCGTCGAAGACCACGCCGTCCAGGTACATGCCGCGCAGGGAGTCCGGGTTCTCGGCCCCGAAGAGACGGATGCGCGCGCCGCTCCGGAAGTCGGCCCGCAGCTCGGTTTCGTTGAACTTCACGTCGCAGTCGTCCTCGCCCAGGCCGCAATAGCGCTTGAGCTCGTCCCAGACCACGGTCTTGGCCTGCTTGTAGAGCGGGGCGATGTAGGCTCCGCGCCAGTCCGGCAGGCCGGTCTCCCGGGCCGCGCGGATCAACCGGTTGACCGAAAGCACGGTCTTGCCGAACCTCCGGTGGCAGACCAGGACCGAGAACCGGGCCAGCCCGGCCTCGATCTCCGCCTGGTGCCGTCTTGGCGTATAGAGTTCGCTTGTCACTTGCTTTCATTCCTTATTGTTGACGGGGCGGACGTCGGAGGGGTATCCCGATGCCATGAGCAAAGCCGTCCCGATGGTTCTTCTCTTTCTTCTTCTGGGCCTTCCCGGCTGCCTGGGGTCTTCCAATGCGCCCGCCGGGGCGGGAGCCGGGCTGACCTCCCAGGAGCTGGAGACCCAGAAACGCGAGGCCACGGCCGCCGACTTCCTGGACAAGGCCATGCAGCTCTTCCACGCGGGCGAGTACCTGGACAACGAGGCCGCCCTCGAATACCTGGACCAGGCCGTGGAGTTCGATCCGAACCTGGCCAACGCGCGCTACCATCGCGCCCGGCTGCTCATGGAGCTCGGCCGGTGGCCCGAGGCCATGGAGGATGTCGAACAGCTCCTCAAGGTCGACCCGGACCACATCCAGGGACGGTTCGCCCGGGGATTGATCCGCTTTCACGACGGCGACCATCCGGGTGCCGTCAGCGACTTCTCCAAGGTGCTGGAGCGCGACGACTCCGTGTCCGAGGCCTTTGCCTACCGGGGCGCCTGCTACAGCTTCGGCGGGCGGTTCGAGGACGCCGTCCGGGACTACACGCGAGCCCTGGCCCTCAACCCGGCCAACCGCGAAGCCTGGTTCCGGCGCGGCCTGGCCCAGGCGTCCCTGAACCGGTATCCCGAGGCGCTCCACGACCTGACCCAGGCCCTGAGCCTGGATTCCGAGTCCCTGGAAATCCTCATGGCCCGGGGATCGACCTACATGCGCGACGGACAGTTCCCCCAGGCCGCCGGCGACTACCGGCGCGCCGGGGAGCTCTCGCCGGCGGACAGCGCCCTGCAGGGGTTGCTGGCCAACGCCCTGGCCGAAGCCGGGGATTTCACCGGGGCAGGCAAGGCCGCGTCAAGGGCGCTGACCCTGGCCCGGGCCGAAGGCGACCTCAAGGCGCAGGCCGCCTACCTGGAGATGATCCGGGACTACAAGGCCAGGGGCGAAGCCGCAGCCAGGGCCAGGGCCGCCGACAAGGCCAAGGCGGAAAAGGCCAGGGAGGAACGGGGCAGGACCGTGAAGCCCCGGCCGAAGCCGCCCGCGCCGCCCGCGCCGCCCGCACCCGCCGAACCCGATCGGCTCGCTCATCGTCTGCCTGCCCTACGCCACCATGGAGCCCATCCGCTCCA
>JAZHDH010000169.1:0-19131 GCA_036584335.1 Pseudodesulfovibrio sp.
TGGTCGGGAAGGTGATCAGGCCGGTGATGCGGTTCTTGCCCTTGACGTCCTTGTGAGTCACGACCTTGAACACGCCGGGCACGGCCTCGGCCTCGGCCGTGTCGATGGACTTGATGTTGGCGTGGGAGACCTGCGCCTGCACCAGTTCGCAGTACAGGGTGCCCGCAGGCAGCTTCAGCCCGAGGTCCGCGCCGAAGTCCCAGGTGCCGGTGACCTTGGCGATGGCCGAGGGGCGCGGGTACTTGGTGCCCCAGATGCGGCCGTCCTCGGGAACCTTGAAGAGCAGGTCGTCCTCGGTCTTTTCGCCGCGCAGGACCTCGGCGGCGGCCATGACCGCGTCCACCAGCGGCTTGTAGCCGGTGCAGCGGCAGGCGTTGCGGTTCTTCTGGAACCAGTCGCGAACCTCTTCGCGGGTCGGTTTCGGATTGGCCTGCAAAAGGGCGTAGGTGGAGACGATGAAGCCGGGCGAGCAGAAACCGCACTGGGCTCCGCCGTAGGCGATCCACGCCAGTTGGATGGGATGCAGCTTGCCGGGAGTGCCGATGCCCTCCAGCGTCAGGATGACCGCGCCGTTGTCCACGCGCTTCATCTTGGTGCTGCACGAGCGGGTCAGCTTGCCGTCCTTGAGGATGGTGCAGCTGCCGCACATGCCGGAGTCGCAGCCGACCTTGACGCTGGTCAGGCCGATGTTCCTCCGGAGCACATTGGCCAGGGATTCGTCAGGCGAACATACCACCTGCCTGGGAACCCCGTTCACCTGGAGTGTCCGTTTGATCATGTCAATATTCCTCCTTGATATGGGACTGTCCCGTTAATCACGAGTTGCGCGACGAAAAACAGACTCTAGCCGAAAAATCATTTGCCGAAGGGGCAGACGGGATAGCGGCACACGTCGCAGGTGGCGCAGAAGCCGCCGTGGCCCAGGGCCACGATGTCCTCGCGGGTGACCTCCTCCCCGGCCAGCAGACGGGGAACCACCAGGTCGAAGACCGAGGCCCGGTAATACATGACGCAGCCCGGCAGCCCGAGGATGGGCGCCCCGTCCAGCCGCGCGTACAGGAACATGACCCCCGGGAAGGTGGGCGAGCCGTAGGTGACGACCTCGGCCCCGGTGGCCCGGATGGCCGTGGGCGTCTGGTCGTCCGGGTCCACGGACATGCCGCCCGTGACTACCACCATCTGCGCGCCCTCGGCGATGAAGGCGAGAATGGCGTCACGGGTCATGACCGGGTCGTCCGAGGTCAGCCGCTGGCCCATGACCGACGAACCGAGCAGGTCGAACTTCTTGCGGATGACCGGCCCGAACTTGTCCTTGATCCGGCCGTGGAAGACCTCGCTGCCGGTGGTGACCACGCCCACGCGGTGGGGCCTAAACGGCCGCACGCCGACCACGTAGGGATACTCGGCGCAGATGGCCTCCACCCGCTCGATCCTGGCCTCGTCCACCACCAGCGGCACCACGCGGGTTCCGGCCACGGGCCGGGGCGAGGTGATCTGCTGCCCGTCGTGCATGGTCGCCAGCACGACTTCCTCGATGGAGTTGATGCGGGTCAGGGCCTCGACATTGACGTCGAGCAGGCCGGGGGAGGCCTCGAAATTGATGCGCCCCTCGCAGACCGGACTCAGGGTGATGCCCGGCCCGGCGGCCGCCCGGGCTATGCGCTCGGCGGCCTCGTTTTCGTGGATTGCGCCCTTTTCGAGGTTGAGCACGTAGACGTGCTCCTTGCCTATCTCGAGCAGGACGGGAATATCTTCCTCCTGGATGACGTGCCCCTTGCGGAATGCAGGCCCCTTGCACTCGCCGGGGACGATGCGGGTCATGTCGTGACACAGCACCATGCCTACCGCGTCTTGGACGGGAACGGTCTTCACTTTCTTACCCTCACGATGAATCTATCCCGCGAATCAGTTCTCCGGCCGCCCGCATGCCGTCCGACGCTCCGCCCCCCCCCTCTTTCGGAAGGCTCTCCACGGCCGCGGTCTTCATCCGGTGCGCAGGCGCTCTCTCCGCGTCTGCCCGCCTCGTCATCGCCGACATGATTATGCCACTTCAAGCCTAATGTATCCCCCCGAAAACCCTCCGTCAACCGAAGCGACAAGATTTCACAATTCGGCACCGGCCAGCGCCGACATTGAAAATCCAACCACCTCGCCGTCCGCTCCCCAATCCTTTCGACCGGTCGGCCGGCTCCCCGGGAAACACCCGTTTCGATCGGCCCGGAAGCGCCGGGAAGCGGATCGAGGTGATCGGGGCGTTCCGTGTCGATACATTGAACAAACGTTTGACTTATGATTTTGATCCGGATAGGAATCGACTTCCGGCCGGGACGTCCAGATCCGCCGGGAAGCAGAGGAAAAACCATGAGCGGGACGAAAGAGGAAGGCGCCGGGCGCAAGGCCCGGGGCGAGGAGACGCGAGCCACCCTGATCGAGGTCGGCTCCCGGCTGTTCGCCAAGAAGGGATACGACGGGGTCTCCATGCGCACCCTGGCGGCCGCCGCCGGAGTCAACCTGGCCACGGTGAGCTACCACTTCGGCGGCAAGCCCGGCCTGTACCAGGCGATTATCGAGCAGATCATCACCGTGCGCGACGAAATATTCCCGCGCGCGGAGGATGTCCGCGCCCGGCTGGAAGCGGCCGGAGACGACATCCGGGCCAAGGGCGCGGTGACGGACTGGTTCGTAGGCAAATTGGTCCACGAAATGCTCGGCCACAGCGAATACGACTGGGCGGCCTTTCTGGTCTCCCGGGAACTGGCCCAGCCCTCCCATTGCTACCACATGCTGGTGGAAAACATCTTCAATCCCAGCTTCACGGCACTGTGCGTCCTGGTTTCCGGCATCGTCGGAGACACGACCCACGAGGACACCGTGCTCACGGCCCACTGCATCATCGCCGTCATCACCCACATGCTGGAAGCGCACATCATCATCAATCAGCGTCTCGGCTGGAAAGAGTTCCCCGAACACCTCGACCGGCTCGACGCCATCATCCGCAAACGCATCAGAGGCTTGCTGGGCCTGCCCATGGAGGATGCCTGATGTCCCGTATTTTCCGCTTCGCCCCCCTCGCCCTGCTGCTCCTGCTGGCCGCCTGCGGCGGTGCGCCCGAGCCCGTGGCCGAACCGGTCCGCCCGGTCAAGACCCTGACCGTGCGCGCCTTCGACCTGGGCAGGCAATGGACCTTTGCCGGAACGGCCGAAGACGCCCTGGCCACGCCGCTCTCCTTCCGGGTGGGCGGCAAGATCGTCGATTTCCCCGGAGACAAGATCGGCCGCAGCTTCGCCCGGGGCGAGACCATCGCCCGCCTCGACCCCTCGGACTACGAACTGGAGCTGCGCCAGGCCAGGGCGAACCTGGAGCAGGTCCGCGCCAACTACGTCCGGGCCAAGGCGGACCTGGAGCGCAACGCCCAGCTTTTCAAGGGCGGCGTGATCTCGCACGGGGAGATCGACCAGATCGAGGCGGACTTCAAGTCCTACGAGGCCCAGATGAGCGCCTCGGCCAAGCAGATGGACATCGCCGCCAAGCAGCTTTCCTACACCACCCTGGCCGCGCCCTTCGACGGCTGGATAGGCCAGGTCGTGGCCCGCAAGCACCAGAACGTGGCCTCGGGCGAATCCGTGGTCACCTTCAACGCGGGCCGCGAGATGAAGATGTACATCGCCGTGCCCGACACGGTCATCGGCCAGGTGCGCGAGGGCGACGAGGTCGAAGTCCGGTTCGACGCCCTGCCCGGCCGCACCCTGCAGGGCGTCGTGGCCGAAGTCAGCGTGGATTCCGCCACCGGGTCCACCTATCCGGTCAAGGTCCACCTGGACAACGCAGACCGGATGCTGCGCAGCGGCATGTCCGGCCACGTCCAGTTCAAGGGCAAGGGGAACGGAGGCGAGAGCTTCTTCCTGCCGCCCGTGGCCGTGATCGGCGAGCCCGACGGCGAACGCAGGGTCTGGGTGGTGAACCCGGCCGACTCCACGGTTTCGAGCCGCAAGGTGGCCGTGGGCCGGCTCTCGGCCCTGGGCCTGAAGATCACCGAGGGCGTGCGCCCCGGCGACGTCGTGGTCATCCGGGGCGCCAGCCGGCTGCGCGAGGGCATGAAGATCCGCCTGATCCAGGCCGACGGGAGCCCGCAATGAACGTCGCCCGCTGGTGCATAGAGAACAACCGCACCTCCCTGGTCATCTTCCTGCTCATCGCCATGAGCGGGGTCATGACCTTCTTCTCCATCCCCAAGGCCGAGGACCCGGACTTCACCATCCGCACGGCCATCATCACCACGGTCTTCCCGGGGGCCTCGCCCCAGCGCGTGGAGGAGCTGGTGACGGACAAGCTCGAAGAGCACATCCGCGAGATCGGCGAGGTCAAGAACGTCGAGTCCCAGTCCATGAGCGGGTTCTCCATCGTCAAGGTCGAATTCCAGGACCACATCCGGAACATGGAGCCCATCTGGCAGAAACTGCGCAACAAGGTGGACGACGCCGCGCCGGACCTGCCGGAAGAGGCGCAGGCCCCGCTGGTCAACGACGAGTTCGGCGACGTCTACGGCATCGTCGTGGCCATCACCGGCGAAGGCTACACCTACCGCGAGCTCAAGGACGCGGCCGATGACGTCCGCGACCAGCTGCTCAAGGTCCCGGGCGTGGCCAAGGTCGAACGCTGGGGCGTCCAGGCCGAACGCATCTTCGTCGATTTCACCAACTCGCGCATGGCCGCCGCCGGGGTCTCGCCCTTCGCCCTGGCCCAGACCATCGACCGCCAGAACACCCTCCAGCCCAGCGGCTCCAGCCTGCTCGGCCCCGAACGCATCGTCATCGAGCCCACGGGCGAATTCCGGGGCGTGGAGGACATCTACTCCATCGCCATCCGCCCGCCCGGCCAAAAGAGCTCGGTCCGGCTGGCCGACGTCACCGACATTTCGCGCGGGTTCGCGGACCCGCCCTCGACCATGGCCCGCTACAACGGCAAGCCCGGCCTGATCCTGGCCGTGTCCATGGTCGACGGCGGCAACATCACCGAGCTGGGCGAGCGCGTCACCCGAAAGCTGGACGAGATCCGCGCGAACCTGTTCATCGGCCTGGACGCGGACGTCCTGGTCTACCAGCCGGACTACGTCAACGCGGCCATCCGGGACTTCATGATCAACCTCCTGGAGTCCTTCGCCTTCGTCGTGGTCATCATCCTCGCCTTCGCCGGGCTGCGCACCGGGCTCGTCGCCGGGTCGCTGGTGCCCATGGCCATGCTCGGGAGCATCGCGCTCATGCCCACCTTCGGCGTGGGATTGCAACGCATCTCCATCGCGTCGCTGATCATCTCGCTGGGCATCCTGGTGGACAACGGCGTGGTCGTCTCCGAATCCATCCTGGTCCGCCTGGCCGCCGGGCAGGACCGGATGAAGGCCGTGACCGGCGCGGTCTCCGAGCTGTGGATGCCGCTCCTGGCCGCGTCGCTGACCACCATCTTCGCCTTCCTGCCCATCCCCCTGGCCGACAAACCCGTGGGCGAGTTCTGCCAGTCCCTGTTCATCGTCGTCTCCCTGACCCTGGCCTGCTCCTGGGTCCTGTCCATGACCATGGTGCCCATGCTCTGCTACTACGTGCTGCGGCCCAGAATCGTGATCCAGACCTATTCGAGCCGGCTGTACACCACCTACCGGCGGCTGCTGCTGTGGTCCCTGCGCAACCGCATGGTCTTCGTCGGCTGCATGGCCGTTTGCTGCGTGGCGGCCATGTGGGCCTTCCAGTTCGTGCCCAAGCTCTTCTTCCCGCCCAACGAACGCGCCCAATTCACCATCGACTTCTGGCAGCCCTACGGCACGGACATCAGCGCCACCGCCCGCCGCGTGGAGCGGCTGGAGAAGGCCCTGCTGGCCGACAAGGACGTGGTCTCGGTGGGCGACTTCGTGGGCCACGGCGGCCCGCGCTGGTACCTGCCCCTCAACCTGGAGCAAAGAAACGACAACCTGGCCACCTTCGTGGTCAACACCGCGTCCGTGGAATCCGTGGACGGGGTGATCGAACGCACCCGCGCGAAGATGGACGCCGAGTTCCCGGACGCGGACTACTCGATGAACAAGCTGATGAACGGCCCGCCCGTGGGCGCCAAGCTCCAGATCCGCCTCTCCGGCCCGGACATCGCCACCCTCTACGGCCTGCGCGACAAGATCGCGCCGCTGATCGAACAGCAGCCCGGCGTGGAGCGCGTATGGGACGACTGGGGCCTGTGGACCAAGAAGATGCTGGTGGCCGTGGACCAGGACAAGGCGCGCGAGGCCGGGCTCTCCAGCTTCGACGTGGCCGTTTCGCTCCAGACCGCCATGAGCGGGCTGCACGCCTCGGACTATCGCGAGGGCGACACCATCATCCCCATCCTGCTGCGCAACGACGAGGGCTACCGGGGCCGCCTCGACAAGCTCGATTCGCTCAACGTCTACTCCTACGAGACCGGCAAGGGCGTGCCGCTCAGCCAGGTGGCCGCCACCCGGTTCGACTGGCAGCCGTCCGACATCCGCCGCCGCGACCAGACCCGGACCATGACCGTCAAGGCGGACGTGGCCGACGGCTACTACGCCCTGTCCATCCTGGGGGCCATCCGGCCCGAGATGGCGAAGCTCATGGCCGACCCGGCCTGGCCCCTGGGCTACACCGTGGAGTACGGCGGCGAGTTCGAAAAATCCCAGGAATCCCAGGAGGCGATCAACGCCAACATGCCGCTGGCCATGGGGCTGCTGGTACTCGTCCTCGTCTTCCAGTTCAACTCCATCCGGCGGCCGATCATCATCCTGCTCACCCTGCCGCCGATGATGATCGGCATCTCGGCGGGCATGCTCCTGACCAACGCGCCCTTCGGGTTCATGGCCATGCTCGGCATGATCTCGCTGCTCGGCATCATCGTCAACAACGCCATCATGCTCATCGACCGCATCGAACTCCTGCGCGGCCGGTCCTTCGGCATGGCCGACGCCATCGTCGTCGCCGCCCTGGAGCGCGCCCGGCCGATCATCATGACCGCCACCACCACCATCATCGGCATGGTCCCGCTCTCGCTCCAGGGCGGCGAAATGTGGCGGCCCATGGCCAACCTGATCATGTCCGGCCTGTCCGTGGCCACCGTGCTGACCCTGGTGCTGTGCCCGGTGCTCTACTCCCTCTTCTTCCGCCAACGGTTCACCGATTATGGCTGGGACCCGGCCGTCCTCGAACAGGCCGACGACACCCGGCAGCAAGCCTAGACCCGAAACACCGCCACCGGAGGAACGCCTCCGGCGGCCCCTTCGGGAAAGCCGCTTCGCGCGTTGCCGGAACTGCCCGGGACGCCGGGACAATCCCCCTCGCCGTCACGTCGCCCCCCCCTGCCGGTCCCGGCGTCGCGGCGCCAATTCGACACGCCAATTCCTTGCCTTGCGGCCACGCATTCCCGTCCGCATCCGTTGCCGGGAAACTATTTTGCATTTTGCGCCATCCCTTGTACAACGAATATCATGTAGACAGTATTCAAAGGAAAAACGCCGTGACCACCAAGACAGACACCGGAATCCCCGGAAACGTGCTGAATGAGGAATTGTCCGAGCAGGAACTGAACGGCCTGTCCGCCGCAGGCGATACCCTTCACGGCGGCAACGACAAGGACAGCCTGCTGGGCGGCTCGGGCAACGACACCATCTATGGCGATGCCGGGAGCTCTTGGAGTTCCAACGCGGGAGACGACGACTACATATCCGGCGGAAGCGGGAACGACAGCCTGGAAGGGCAGGCCGGCGACGACACCGTACTGGGAGGCTCGGGCAATGACTATGTCGGCGGCGGGTATGGCAACGACGAGCTGCATGGCGGTTCGATGAACGACACGCTCATGGGCGATTGGGGCGACGACAGCCTCTACGGCGGAGAGGGGAATGACAGCCTGAGCTCTTCCGACAATGGCATTGGAAACGACCTGATGGACGGAGGGGAAGGAAACGACCACATCCACGGCGGCGATGGAAGCGATACCCTCTTCGGCGGCGAAGGGAACGACACCATCTACGGCGGCAACGGGAACGACATCATCATGGGCGGCGAAGGGGACGACGCCCTCTCCGGCGGCTCGGGAGCCGATCTCTTCATCTTCGGACACGATCACGGCCACGACCTCATCACGGATTTCGATCCCGCCCAGGACCGGCTGCAGTTCCAGCTCGCCGACTCCACCGGCCTTACCGTGACGCAGGCAAACGGCAGTACAATCATCACCTACGGCGAGACGGTCATCACGTTGCAAGGCCAGGAGCTGACCTTCGAACAGGTGCTGGGACTGAGCAGCTTCGTATAGATCGCCGCAAGCCGCCCCCTGGTGGGGCAACTGTCCGCATGGCCGCCCAGCCGGGCCTTTCATCCGGCCTTTTGCAACACCCTGTGTGTGATTGCCCTGTCTCCCCTTTTGTTTTCAACGGCTTGCAGGCAGGCGCTTGCAAGCCGTCCTGTCGTTGCGTGTAAACCGCATGCGTGAAATCATCAGGCGACCTTATCATCATCCCTGCGGCTTTCCCGTTCGTAGATGTCCATGGCGCCGCGTTCCATGTCGCGGAGCTTTTCCAGATAGATTTCCGTGCTCCGCCGGTCCGCGTGGCCAAGGATGCGCTGGATGCCGGAGAGCAAGGCCCCCTCTGTTGTCCATCACGAAGGCACCCGATGCCCGGAAGCGGCGGCAGGTGCAGCAATCCACCCCGGCGTCCCGGCAGGGCTTCTGGAGCATGGAAAGATCGGGTCATTCCGACACACCCATTTTCCCTGTTCGGGTCAATAGGGAACGGCCCGCGCGGGCTCACCGCCCCGCGTTCCGGACCGTTTTACCCTGCCCGAAAATTCCCTCATTTTATACAACTCGGCGGTTTTGCAAGGCTAGTATTATGCCTAAACCATGCACGAAATAGCGCTGCACACGCGTTGTCGCGGAGGTGGTCCCGGAATTGCTCAAGGCGAGTTCATGCGGTTCATCGCGAAACAATACCGGAGGCAACTATGAGCACCAGCAAGGTAATCGACCATACGGCAACCGAGGAAGCGGCCGACGCCCGTCCGGCGGTCAAAAAGGAATCGTCACCATGCAAGGGGAAGGGGATATCGCGACGCAAGATGCTCGGATTCCTGGGCGTCCAGGTCGTGGCCGGAACCCTGGCCGGAGCGGCCATGGCGGCCCCCAAGAATTTCAAGGCGGGACACTACAACCGGGGGATCACGCCGGACCAGCTGCCCAACACACGCTCCTGGCTCATTACCGACCCCACCACCTGTGTGGGCTGCCGGACCTGCGAGATCGTCTGCTCCCTGAGCCACGACGACATCTGCCAGCCCGCCCTGGCCCGAATCCACACCACCTATGACCCGCAGCACAAGCTGGTCAAGCTGGCGGTCATGCCCGATGTCTGCCGCCAGTGCAACATGGCCGACTGCTACCTGGCCTGCGAATATGACGCCCTGACCCTGGATCCGAAAACCGGAGCGCGGGTCATCGACCCCGCCAAGTGCCAGGGGTGCGGCGAATGCCTAGCGGCGTGTCCCTACGACATGATCGTGGAAAACAAGGAGAAGAGCATCTTCTCCAAGTGCGACCTCTGCGGCGGCGACCCCATGTGTGTCAAGTTCTGCCCGGCGGACGCCCTGAAGTTCATCGAACTCGGTTAACCTCACAACCCAAGGAGACAGTACAATGTACGGATGGGCTGGAAAGATATTGCGAGTCAACCTGGACGACGGTTCCATAGTCATGGAAGATACGTCCAAGTACCTGAATTATACCGGGGGAATCGGTTTCGGCTACAAGGTCGTCTTCGACGAGGCGCCCACGGCGGGTCCTTTTGACCCAGAAAACCGGATCATCTTCGCAGTGGGGCCGCTGACCGGCTCGCTGGCGCCCTCCACCGGGCGCTCCGAGGTCATCTCCATCTCGCCCCACGTCTATGCGCCCATGTCCAAGCGCCCGCTGGTCACACGCAGCGGCTTCGGCGGCTATTGGGGCGCGGAGCTGAAATTCGCGGGCTACGACGCCGTGATCGTCCAGGGCAAGGCCAAGAAGCCCGTGTTCATCAACATCGTCGACGACGAGGTGACCATCGAGGACGCATCGGACATTTGGGGCAAGGACACCTTCGAAGCCCAGGACATGATCAAGGCCAAGACCGGCGGCGAAAAGACCCAGATCGCGGTCATCGGCCCCTCCGGCGAACGGTTGGTGCGCATCTCCCCGATCATGCACCGCATCGGCAACGCCGCAGGCCAGGGCGGCTTCGGCGCGGTCATGGGATCCAAGAATCTCAAGGCCATCGCCGTGCGGGGCACCAAGGGCGTGAAGGTCGCGGACAAGCAGAACCTGATCAAGTACGTCAAGAGCGTGCGCGAGTTCCAGCCCGGCCCCCTGGGCTCCACCCCGCTGTCCACCGGCCCGCTCAGCTGGACCGAGAAGCACGTGGACCCCAAGGACATCAACAAGCAGGCCCTGCGCTTCGACCAGACCGAAAGTTGCGCCCCCTGGCTGAACAAGTACCACGTCAAGTCCCAGTCCTGCTACGGCTGCCCCCAGGGCTGCTACTCCTACATGAACGTGGACGGCATGGGCGGCGGCGCGGTGAGCTGCACTCAGTGGTTCTACTCCTGGCTGGGCAACCGCGACAAGGCCACCTTCCTGGCCAACCAACTGGCCAACAAGCTGGGCGTGGACACCTTCGAGATGTTCCCCCTGATCCAGTTCGTCTGGTACCTCCAGGACACGGCCGTGGACGGCAAGGACCTGGTGCAGATCCTCCATGAAAAGAAGCTGGTCAGCGACGAGATCATGACCGGCCTCGAAAAGGGCCACTACCCGCCCAGGGGCGAATTCAGCACCGACGGCCTGGAGACCATGATGAACATGATCGCCTACCGCCAGGGCTTCCTGGGCAACGCCCTGGGCGAAGGATTCCGCCGGGCCATGGACATCATCGCCGCCAAGTTCGAATCCATGGGCATGAAGGAAGCCGCACAAAAGACCATGCACTTCGAGAACATGGAAGGCATCATGGGCGGCGTCGTGGGCGGCAACGGCGGCTGGGGCATGTCGGCCCACTACGACCCGCGCACCTTCGGCTACTACTGGGCCGTGAACTTCGCGGTGGAGAACCGCGATCCCAACCGCCACTCCATGACCAACCTGGTGGAATGGACCGGCCTGACCTTCGAGCAGGCCATGCCCGTGGCCGTCCGGCACTGGGGCGCGGAGATCGCGGAAAACGGCCTCAACGACCTGCACCGCAAGCGCGACGTCCCCCTGACCTGGAACGGCGAAAAGTCGGCCAAGGCCAACGCCTACCTGGGCCAGTTCATCCACTACCGGGGCTGCATCAAGGACAGCATCACGGTATGCGACTGGGTCTTCCCGATCATGACCAGCGGACGCAAGGACCGCGACTACACCGGCGACATCACTGTGGAGTACAAGCTCTTCGAGCTGGTCACCGGCGAAAAGATGACCCAGAAGACCCTGGACGACAAGGCAGCCCGGATATGGGTCCTGCACCGGCTGCTGACCGCCATGGAATGGGGCGGCGGCCGCAAGGTCAACCTGCGCGAAGAGCACGACCAACTGCCCGACCACTTCTTCGCGCCTGCGGCGAAGCGGTTGCTGCCGAGCTACCCTCCGGCGGACCCGCCCCATCCCCCGCTGGTCCGGGAGAACTTCGAGGCGGTCAAGAACGAATACTACAAGCTCATGGAGTGGGACGTCGAGACCGGTCTGCCCACCCGGAAGCTGCTGAAGCGGCTGGGCATGGAAGCGGAACTGGCGGCCTTCGAGAAGAAGGCGTTCAAGCTCCCGGCATAGCGGCAATCGTTCCTGGCTCACCTCCGTGGCAGGAGCGTTCAACAACCCCGGCCCCCCACCGTCCTTCCCGGGGGGCCGGGCATACCGCCCGGGGCGAACGCGCCCGGGACCAAACCAAGGAGGAGGGATGAAGGCATTGCTCCTGACCCCGCCCGCCCCCCGGCTCTGGAACCCGGCCACTGCCCAGGAGGACCTGCTCCCGTCAAAGACGTGGGTCCCCCTCGGCATCGCCTATCTGACCAGCGCCCTGCGCGCCAACTCCACGGAGACCGTCTTCCGCGACCTGCACCGGGAGACCTGGCCCGAGGTCGCCACCCTGCTCGAACGCGAGCGGCCCGACCTGGTGGGCATCAGCTGCTTCACCCTGGGCCGGACCAATGCCGACCGCCTCGCCTCCGAGGCCCGGCGCGTGCTGCCCGAAACGCGCATCGTCGTGGGCGGGCCGCACGCCACCTTTTTCCCGGAACATGTACTCGCCAACCCCGCCGTGGACGTGGTGGCCCTGGGCGAGGGCGAGGAGACCATCGTCGAATTGGTGGACTGTTTCGAGCGGGGCGGCAACCTCGCGGACGTCCCCGGCCTGGCCCTGCGCATCGGAAACGGCGTGGTCCGCACCCGGGCCAGGGAGCGGTCCACGGACCTGGACGGCCTGGCCTTCCCCGCCTATGACGCCTTCGACCTCGCCGAATACAAGTCCCCGGAGATTCCGGAGCGGTACCGGGACCTCGTCGGGACCCATGTGCTCAGCTCGCGCGGCTGCCCCTTCCACTGCGGCTTCTGCTCGGTGAACCGGTTCTTCGAGGGCCGCTGGTCCAAGCGGTCGCCGACCAACGTGGCCGCAGAGGTCGAGCGGCTCATAACGGACCTCGGCGTCGCCCATCTCTACTTTTCCGACGACCTGTTCACCCTGGACCGGCAACGCATCCTCGACCTCTGCCGGGAAATATCCGATCGCGGGCTGCGATTCGCCTGGATGGCCGAGACCCGCGTGGACCTGGTGGACGAGGAACTGCTCGCCCGGATGCGCGAGACCGGATGCTACCGGATCTATTACGGAGTGGAGTCCGGCAGCCCGCGCGTGCTCAAGGCGGCCAACAAGGGGTTCACCGCCGAGCAGGTCCGCAAGGCCTTTGCCATGACCCACAGGGCGGGAATCGAGCCGTGCTGCTTCCTCATGGTCGGCAACCCCGGCGAGAACCCGGAGACCATCGAGGAGACCGTCGCCCTCATCCGCGAAATCCGCCCGGCGACCATGCCCATCCTGGGCATCAACACACTGCTTCCGGCCTCTCCCCAGTACGAGCGGGCCAAGGAGGCGGGGCTGATCAGCGACGGGTACTGGCTCGGCAAGGACACGCCGCCCCCGTACACCATGGAGCACGACGTGGACGACCTGATCTACTTGCAGATGCTCCTGACCAGGGGTATCGCCCCGCAGGTATACGAGCAGCTGCGCGCCATGGGCTTCGACGAGAAATACTTCCTCATGCGCCGCATGGCCAAGGGGATGGGCGGCCGGGCCTGACGGCCCTGGGGCGGGATGACGCCCCCTATGGGCAACCGCCCGGAGAGAAAAGATTTTTTTCGTACCGTCTTGATCGCGGACGGGCAAGGCGCTATACATAAAAACAAAAGGGGCCGCCGTGGACATATTCAAATTCGCCATACCGGAAGTGATCTTCGGACGGGGGAGCCTCCAATACGCCAGCATCTGTGCGAAAAGGCTCGGCGCGTCCAAGATATTCGTGGTCTCCGACCCCGGCGTGGAGAACGCGGGCTGGGTGGACGGACTGCTCGACATCCTGCGCAAGGAACAGCTGGACTTCGTCTATTTCAACGACGTGGCCCCCAACCCACGCGACTTCCAGGTCCACAACGGCGCGGACCTCTACCGCCGGGAGGAGGCGGACGTGGTCATGGCCCTGGGCGGCGGCAGTCCCATGGACGCGGCCAAGGGCATCGCCCTGATCGTCAGCAACGGGGGCGAGATCGCCGACTACGAGGGGGCCAACATGGTCCGCCGTCCCCTGCCGCCCATGGTCTTCATCCCCACCACCATGGGCAGCGAGTCGAACATCTCACAATTCACGGTGGTCACCGACGTGGAGCGGAGGGTGAAGATGACGGTCATCAGCCGCACCCTGGTGCCGAACATCTCCATCACCGACCCGCTGCTGCTCGAAACCCTGAGCAGGGACCAGATCATCCCGCCCTTGTTCGACTCCCTGGCCCACGCCGTGGAGTCCTACGTCTCGCCCATCGCCAATCCGTTCACCGAGGCATGGAGCCTCAAGGGGCTGGACCTGCTCATCCGGCACATCCGCCCCGCGCTGGAGCACCGCAGGCTGGACGACCTCGAACAGCTGGCCATCGCCGGGACCTCCTCGGGCATGGCCTTCACCAACGCCAGCGTCGGCCTCGGCCACGCCCTGGCCCACGCCCTGGGCGGCATGCACGATGTGGTCCACGGCACGGCCCACTCCCTGCTCCTGCCCAGCGTCATGCGCTTCAACCTCCCGGTATGCACGCCCAAGATGGCCAAGATCGGCGAGATCATTACCGGCAAACGGCTCAGGACGGACGAGGCCACGGCCCTGGCGGGCATTGAGGCCCTGGAACAGCTGCGGGAGGAGATCGGCATCCCCTGCCGCCTGCACGAGATCCTGCCGGACCGGACCATGCTGCCCCAGGCGAGCCACAACGCGGTCAAGGACATCTGCCTGCTGACTAACCCCAGGAAGGCGGACTGGAAGGACATCCTGAACATCTACTACGAGATGTGGTGACATGAGCAGGGAAGACGGCAACGGAGACTCCGGCGTCCGCGCGAGCCTGGACGACATCATCGGCATCGAGTCCATCAAGCTCGGATTCTTCAAGGAAGTTCAGAAGACCATCAACGAGCTCAAGGCCTCGAACATCGAGCTCGAACGCAAGCGCCGCGACGTCCAGGACATCCTCAACGGAATCCCCGACGTGGTCGCCGTGGTCTCCCGCGAGTACAAGATGCTGTCGGTGAACAGCGCCTTCTACGAAACATACGGCAGCCGCGACCCCATCGGCCAGCCCTGCTACCGGGTGTTCAAGGGAGCGGACAAGGCGTGCTCGCCCTGCCCCCTGCTCATGGCCAGGGAGGAAGGCCGCAAGGTCTGCCGCCAGTTGCAGATCATGAACATCGACGGCGAAAACAGGCAGATCGAGTGCTCGGCCGCGCTCATGCCCGGCACCGGCGACGCGCCGGGCAAGGTCCTGCTCCTGCACCGCGACGTGACGGTGGAAAAGCAGTACCAGGCCAAGTATTTCCAGGCCGAGCGCATGGCCACGGTGGGCGTGCTGGCCGAGGGCGTGGCCCACGAGATCAACAACCCCCTGACCTCCATCCGGGGCTTTGCCGAAGCCCTGTCCGGCCACCTGGTTCGGCTGGGCGCCCGCCTCAAGGACGGCGAGCCGTGCAACGACCTGCTCGAAACCTTCAAGGAGTATCTCGACATCGTGCTCCAGGAATGCAACCGGTGCTCGGAGATCGTCCATAACCTCCTCAGCTTCGGCCACCGCGACGTGCGCTCCATGACCATCGTCAACATCAACAACATCATCGTCAACTGCCTGAAGCTGCTCCAGCCCAGGCTGGCTTCCCTTCCCTCCGGAATCATCGGCCTCGCCCTGTCCGAAGAGGAGCCCTGCCTTATGGGCCATCCGGGCGAACTGATGCAGGTGGCGCTCAACCTGATCGTCAACGCCCTGTACGAGGTCCGCGACACGGGCGGCGCCATCCACATCACCACCAGCGTGACCGGAAGCATGATCCAGTTGCGGGTCTCGGACACGGGCAAGGGGTTCGCGCCGGAGGACGCCGAAAAACTGTTCCAGCCCTTCTTCACCACCAAGCCTGCGGGCCAGGGCATCGGCATCGGCCTGTCCACCTGCTACAACATCATCATGAAGCACGGCGGCGAGATCACCGCCACGAGCGGGCCGGGCAAAGGCGCCGTCTTCGAGGTCATCCTGCCCCGGCTGGGGGAGTAGCCGCGCCATGACCGCCCCCGAAACCAACCGCATCCTGGTGGTGGACGACGAGCCGTTCATCCGCAAGCTGGCCGAACGCGAACTGGCCCTGCCCGGCAGGGAGGTGACCACTGCGGCAACGGCGGCGCAGGCCCTGCGCCTGGCCAAGAGGAACGGATTCGACGTGGTCCTGCTGGACGTCCGGCTGCCCGACGGCAACGGCAACCGGCTCCTGGAACACTTCCGGGAGACCCTGCCCGACGTAGAGGTCATCATGATCACCGGCTACTCCGAGGTGGACAGCGCGGTGGAGGCCATGAAGGCCGGGGCCTACGACTACGTGACCAAGCCCTTCTCCCTGGACCGCATGAACCTGCTCATCGACCGCGCCTACCAGCGGCGGGTCATGCAGCGGGAGTTGCGCAAGCTGCGCATGAACAAGGGGGGCAAGCCCAGGGCGAGGCTCATCGGGACCTCGGCGCCCATGCGCCAGATCGGTTTCCTGGTGAACAAGGTCGCGCCCACGGACGCACCGGTGCTGATCACCGGGGAAAGCGGCGTGGGCAAGAACGTGGTCGTCAACATCCTGCACAGCCGCAGCTCGCGGGCGGAATTGCCACTCATCGTCAAAAACTGCGGCTCGTTCAACAAGGAGCTGCTGCGCAGCGAACTGTTCGGCTACTGCAAGGGGGCGTTCACCGGGGCCGAGACCTCCCAGGAGGGCGTTCTGGCCCACGCGGACGGGGGGACCCTGTTCTTCGACGAGGTGGGCGAGCTGCCCCTGGAAGTCCAGGCCATGCTGCTGCGGGTCTTCGAGTCCCAGACCTACCGGCGCGTGGGCGAACGCGAGGAGCGGTCCGTTGACGTCCGCTTCCTCTTCGCCACCAACCGCGACCTGGCCAGGGAGGTGGAGGAAGGCCGCTTCCACGAGGCCCTGTACCACCGGCTGAACGTCTTCTGCATCGACATCCCCCCGCTCAGGGAACGCAAGGAGGACATCCCGCAGCTCATAGAGCACTTCCTGCAAAACCTCTACCACGACCGGCCGCCCTACCGGTTGTCCAAGCGCGCCGGGCAGAGCATGATCGCCTACGACTGGCCGGGCAACGTCCGCGAGCTGCGCAACGTCATCGAGCGGGGCATCATCCTGGCCGAGAACGACCTGATCACCACCATGTGCCTGCCCTCGGACATCGCCGACTCCCTGGAGCAGGGCGAGCCGTTCGCCGCGCTGCCCACACTGGAGCAGCAGGAAAAACGATACATCCTGCGGGTCATGGAGCACGTCGACCAGAACCGCACCCAGGCCGCGCGCATCCTCGGCATCGGACGCAAGACCCTGTACCGCAAGCTGCGCTCCTTCGAGGAATCCTGATCCGGTCCAGCCCGCCGCGCAGTCCGGACGCCCTTTCCGGAGAAGAACCCGCGCAAGGCCCGGCTAGAGCAATTCACACTTGAAACGATCCACAACCACCGTTTTTGAACCATCCATGGGCATCGCGTGCGCAGACCAGATCGAGTGCGTTGGCTATGCCCTTTTCCAGGGCATCGTATGTTCGCATTTCCATGCCCCGCAACAGTTGCTTCACATTGCCCCACATGTTTTCAAGAGGATTCAAATCAGGGCTATCCGGGGGTAGACACAAAAGCTCGGCACCACATTTTGTGATCTGTTCGGCCGCTTCAGAATTCGTGTAAGCCGACAAACTATCAATAATCACAATATCGGTAGGGTGTAATGTCGGACACAACGTTTGTGCTACATACTCCGAGAACATAGCTCAATCCATTGCTCCATCAACCACGATGCACTCTGTACCGCCGTCAAGCCGAATCGAAGACAGCATCGTCAGGGTCTTCCAGTGTCCACAAGGCGCGCCGGCATGACAACGAGAGCCTCCTTGGGAACGGTCGCGCGAAGGCGTCATATTGGTCTTTGCGCTGGATTCATCCAGAAAAACAAGCGGATCAGCTGATACAATCTTCTGGAACTCAGCCCATTTTCCCTGCTCTCAGTCATGTCTTCACGTTCTTGTTCGGATGCCTTCAGCGTTTTTTTGAAGCGGAAACCAAGTCGTTTCAATTCTCCATGGGCCGCCATTAAAGAGCCCTTTTCCGAAAGCGTCTCTCTGATCTCCTCCAGTGTGAGGTCGGGCTGATCCTCAACCAGGGCGGCAAGTTGTTGCGGGGTAGCTTTGCCAGACAAGGAGCCCTCAACCGCTCCTTTGCGAATTTCAGGGCTTGCTATACGCATGAACAGAACAAAGAAAATTCCCAGACCATTTCGAGTGTCAACGGCTCTAGAACCTGAGGGACAAGCAGGTCAGCCCGCCGTCCAGCTTCCGGAACTCCGACATTTCCAGGACCAGCACCTCGTTGCCCAGGGCGCGGACGCGCTCCAGGGTCCTGGGGAACCCGGCCGGAACCAGGGTGACGCCGTTGATGTACAGGCAGTTGCGGGCGTAGGCCTCGTCGTCCTCGACCACAATGCGTTCGAACCCCGCCAGCTCGGGCGCGGCGGCGAAGAAGGGCGAGACGAGCAGGGTCTTGCGGCCGATATAGTTGACGTCGGTCTTGAAGTGCAGGGACGGGCCGCACTCCATGGCCACCACCCGGTAGCCGTGCGGGTCGACGGCCAGGCCCAGGGCTTCGGCCCCGGCGCGGTTGGTGCGGGCGGAGAGGCCGACGTAGAAGGTGTCGCCCACCAGGAGCACGTCGCCGCCCTCGATCAGCGCGGGCGGCTGGATGCGGCCCGTGGGTTTGAAGGAGGCCAGCACCGGCTCGATGCTCTCCTGCTCACCCTGGCGGCTGGGCGCGCCCAGCGGCGCAATGACGGCCAGGGGCTCGCAGACGATGGCGGTGTCCTCGACGAAGCAACAATCCGGATAGCCCGGCTCGGGGTCGAGTACGGTGACGTTGAGCCCCAGGTCGGCCAGGGCGCGACAGTAGGCGTCGTGCTGCGCAAGGGCGAGCCGGTAGTCGGGTTTTCCCAGGTCGGCGGTGGTGATGCCGTTGACCATTTCCTCTGACGGGCGACGGGTGATGGCGTATGTGAACATGGGCGGTACCTACTGCAATCCCGGCGGATTGTGAAGCCCGGGGAAGGACATTTTTGGGGATCGGCCGGATCGAACCAACGAAAAAATCGGAAGGGGAGAGCCCCCTTCCGGAACGTGTCGATCACCGAAGGCCGGGTGCATGGGTTAATACAGCGCCACCTGCAACAGCGACAGCACCTTTTCTGGTTCATCCGGTTCAAGCGTACTTTTGACAAAATGAAAGGACATGGCGTCCAAC
>JAZHDH010000170.1:0-3734 GCA_036584335.1 Pseudodesulfovibrio sp.
GCGCCCGGCACGATTCGAACGTGCGATCTTTCGGTTCGTAGCCGAATGCTCTATCCAGCTGAGCCACGGGCGCGCGGTGGAAAGACTGTTTATTCTTAAGGCGTGCAATCGTCAAGCGGTTTTTCAGGAATTTCGGAATTTGGTCGAGAATTGTTCTCCCGAGGTCGTGACCAAGTGCCCGGCCCGGGCCTCGATGCGGATCAGCACGGTGTCCGGCCGCTGCGCGAACTCCCTGAACTGCGGATGGCGCAGGACGAAGAGGTTGGTGATGGCCTCCGCCGTCTGCTTCTTGGTGATGGGGGAGTATACGCCTTCGATGGTGGCGGCGATGTCCTCGTCCCGGCGGTCGATGACCATGCTCACGTGCGGGCACAGGGCCAGGTTCCTGTTTTTCCTGGAACCGGCGGGCGAAAGAAAGTAGAATTTCATGGCTGCGTGGTCCAGGAAATAGTGCATCAGCGACGCATGCGGCTTGAGCCCGTCCGAGGTGGCCAGCACGCACATGTCCGAGGACAGGATCAGGGCGTCGAGAGTTTGCATTTTTTCTTCGTTCATGGAAGAGTTTATAGACGTTCGGCTTCACTTAATCCATTATAAATTCAAGCATGATGCCTACCCTGGAAGACCGTGTGCGCGCAGCCGAGGCGCTGCTGGAGAGGCTGGCGGCCGACGCCGACCCCGCGCGCGTCCGCGTGGCCTGGACCGGGGGCAAGGATTCCACGGCCGTGCTCTTCATCTGGAAAGCCCTGGCCGATCACCATGGCCTGGGGCCGGTGCGGGCCATCAACCTGGACACCGGCTGCAAGTTTCCCGAGGTGCTGGCCTTCCGCGACCGGCTGGCGCGGGAGTGGGGGATAGACCTGCACGTGGCCCGGCCCGCCGTGGACCTGAACGGCTATCCGCTGGCCCGCGACCCGGTGGCCTGCTGCCGCGATCTCAAGGTGGAGCCGCTCAAGGCGGCCGTGCGGGCCACGGGCGCCACCCACCTCATCTCCGGCATCCGGCGCGACGAGCATCCCGACCGCGCCGGACGAAGCTTCCTGGAGAATCGGGACGACCCGCCCTACGTCATGGTCAATCCGATCCTGGACTGGACCGAAAGCGACATCTGGGCCTTTCACCACCGTTTCGGCCTGCCGCACTGCGCGCTCTACGACCGGGGATACCGCTCCCTGGGGTGCCGCCCGTGCACCGCGCTTCCGGCCGAAGGGGGGGGCGAGCGCGGCGGCCGCAACCGGGAAAAGGAAGCGGCCCTGTCCAGGCTCACCGACCTCGGCTACTTCTGAAAACCCCTGTTTTCGATCGCATGCGGAACTCCCCGGGATATTTTCCCAAGCGGATGGGCGCATCCGTTTTCATGGGTCGGCCCAAGCCGGGCGGGGCGGTATGCAGCAATCACGGGGGCTGGCTGGATTTCACAAAAAAGTGAGCAGGTTACCCCGTCCGGGGACCAGGCATTTTTCCCGGCCGGGGGCCTTGACCTGAGTGTCGACTTCCCCTATTGACGATGGCTTATTAGGCTAAGGGTTTGGTGCATTCGCTCCCTGTTTCCGGTTGGAGGTGAACCGGAAACCAGGTGTCCGTTGTACTCGCTTTCAATCTTCTGAAACGAGGTCATCATGTCGAATCTGCTTACGCTTCTCGTTCTCCTGCCAGTCGTTGCGGCGCTGGTCTGCTATTTCGTGCGGTCGAGCGCCGTGCGGAATCTGACCGTCGTGGCAACGGGCGCAATCCTCGCGGCGGCGTCCCTGGGGTTGCTTGGGCAGGGGACCTTTGAGCCCGTTGCAGTCGGGTCCGTCCTCGGCATCGGCAGCGATTTCCTGATCACGGTCATGGATTTCGCCCTGCTCGGTGTCATCTTCTTTTACGGCGTCAAACACAGGAATCTGTTGATCCAGGGCTTCACCCTGGCCCAGACCGTGCTGCTCGCCTGGTTCGAGATCGTCATGGTCGAGCATACCGCCGTCCCCGCCCTTGCCGGGGACCAGCTGTCGCTGATCATGGTCCTGGTCATCTCCATCGTCGGCTCCCTCATCTGCATCTTCGCCATTCCTTATATGAAGGAACACGAGGAACACCTGCATCTGAAGAAGTCGCGTCAGCCCCAGTTCTTCTTCTTCCTGGTGCTGTTCCTGGGGGCCATGAACGGCCTGGTCCTGGCGAACAACGTGCTGTGGCTCTACTTCTTCTTTGAAGTCACCACCCTGTGCTCGTTCATGCTCATCGGCCACGACGCCACCGAGGTGGCCACCCGGAATTCGGTCCGCGCCCTGTGGATGAACTCCCTGGGCGGGCTGGCCTTCGTCATCGGCATGATGCTGGTGTACATGCACACCCGGACGCTCGACATCTCCGCCATCCTGGCGGGCGGCCCCCAGGGCGCGCTGATGGTCACCGGCGTCGGCTTCCTCTGCCTGGCCGGGTTCACCAAGGCGGCCCAGGCGCCGTTCCAGAGCTGGCTGCTCGGGGCCATGGTCGCGCCGACCCCGGTCTCCGCGCTGCTCCACTCCTCGACCATGGTCAAGGCGGGCGTCTACGTCATCCTGCGCTTCGCCCCGGCCTACGTCGGCACGTTGCTCTCCGACGGCGTGGCCATCTGCGGCGCGTTCACCTTCGTGGCCTGCGCGGCCCTGGCCATCGGCCAGTCCAACGGCAAGAAGATCCTGGCCTACTCCACGGTCTCTAACCTCGGCCTGATCATCTGCTGCGCGGGCATCAACACGCCGCTGGCCATCACCGCCGCAGTGCTGCTGATCATCTTCCACGCGGTGTCCAAGTCCCTGCTCTTCCTGTGCGTCGGCACCATCGAGCAGGCCATCGGCTCCCGCGACATCGAAGACATGCGCGGGCTTTACGCCAAGTATCCCCGGACCGCCCTGATCACCATCATCGGCATCCTGACCATGCTGCTGCCCCCGTTCGGCGTGCTCATGGCCAAGTGGATGGCCATCGAGGCCGCGTCCGCCAACATCTACGTCATCGTCATGCTGGCCATGGGCTCCGCCCTGACCGTGGTCTACTGGGCTCGCTGGGGCGGCTCGCTGATGGCGACCCGCCAGGAAGGCGCCGCGCCCGAGAAGCAGGCCGCGCTGATTCGTCTGCCGCTGGTCGTGCTTTGCCTGGGCGCGGTGGTCCTGTCCCTGGCCGCCCCGTGGATCTACAACTCCATGCTGGCGCCCATGTTCCAGGCCGCGCCCTTCACCGTGGCCTTCGGCACCCTGGAAAAGCCCTCGGGCTCGTTCGCCGTGGTCCCGCTGTTCATCGTGCTCGGTCTGGGCGTGCTGTTCGCCGCCAAGGCCGCTTCCGGCTTCCGCAAGGTCCGGATCATGCCGCCCTACGCGGCTGGCGCCAACGTCGTCGGCGACAACGACGGCGCCTATGTCGGTCCCATGAATGCCCCGGTTCCCTTCGGCGCGGGCAACATGTACCTGGGCGAGCTGTTCGCCGAAGGCAAGCTCACTCCGATCTTCAACGCGCTGGCGGTCGCCCTGATCGTCCTCATGCTGGGAGGGGCTCTCTAATGGAAACGCTGATACTCATCCTCATCGGCCTTGTGGCCGGTCCGGTCCTGGGCGGCCTGATCGCCGGCCTGGACCGTCGCGTCACCGCCTGGTTCCAGTCCCGTCAGGGGCCGCCGATCATGCAGGCCTTCTACGACGTGGCCAAACTGTTCGGCAAGGAGAAGATGGTCGTCAACCAGTGGCAGATCCTGTGCGCCTGGGTGTACATGATCG
>JAZHDH010000171.1:0-3705 GCA_036584335.1 Pseudodesulfovibrio sp.
GCGCCCATGGCCGAGATGACCGTGGCCGCGCCGGTGACGATGTCGCCGCCCGCGAACACGTTCGGGATCGACGTCTCGCCGGTTTCGGGATCGGCCTGGATATAGCCCCATTTGGTCAGGGCCAGGCCGGGCGTGGCCTCCAGCAGGATCGGGTTGGGCCGGGTGCCCACGGCGATGACCGCCATGTCGCACTTGAACTGCTCGGTGGCCCCCTCGATGCACACGGGCGAGCAGCGGCCCGAACCGTCGGGCTCGCCCAGTTGCATCTTCTGCACGGTCATGGCCTTGAGCCGGCCCTGGTTGTCGCCGTGGAAGGAGAGCGGGCCGCACAGGCAGCGCAGCTGCACGCCCTCCTCGATGGCGTGTTCGATCTCCTCCCTGCGCGCGGGCATTTCGTCCTCGCTGCGGCGGTAGACGATGGAGACCGTCTGGGCGCCCATGCGCAGGGCGGTGCGCGCGGCGTCCATGGCCACGTTGCCCGCGCCGATGACCGCCACGTGGCGCGCGCGGTAGGCCGGGGTGTCGTAGTTGGGGAAGTCGTAGGCCCGGCCCAGGTTCACCCGGGTCAGGTACTCGTTGGCCGAGAACACGCCCACCAGGTTCTCGCCGGGCACGTTCAGGAACCGGGGCAGGCCCGCGCCCACGCCGACGAAGACGGCGTGGTACCCCTCGTCCAGCATATCCTGTATGGTGATGGTCCGGCCCGCCACCCAGTTGGTGCGGAAGGTCACGCCGAGCCGCTTCAGGCCGTCGATCTCGCGGGCGACCACGGACTTGGGCAGCCGGAATTCGGGGATGCCGTAGACCAGCACGCCGCCGGGCTCGTGCAGGGCCTCGAACACGTCCACCTTGACGCCGCGCCCCGCCAGGTATCCGGCCACGGTCAGCGACGACGGGCCGGAGCCGATACAGGCGACCCTGACGTCCTCGCGCGTCAGGGCGCAGGTGTCGAGGTCCGTCACTTCCTCGCAGGCGGACTCGGCCATGAAGGTGTCGGCCACGTAGCGCTCCAGCCGGCCGATGGCCACCGGCTCGCTCTTCTTGCCCAGCACGCACAGTCCCTCGCACTGGCTCTCCTGCGGGCAGACCCGGCCGCACACGGCGGGCAGGGAGTTGGTCTTGCGGATGATGTCGTAGGCCCCGTTGAGGTCGTCGTCCACCAGCGCGCCGATGAAGCCCTTGATGTCGATGTTCACCGGGCACCCCTCCCGACACAGGGGTTTCTTGCACTGCAGGCAGCGCTCGGCCTCGATCAGGGCCTGCTCGCGGGAGTAGCCCAGGGCCACTTCATTGAAATTCTTCCCGCGCTCCACCGGGTCCTGGTGCGGCATGGGCGTGCGGCCGCGAATCTTTCTGCTCTTTTTCTCAGCCATTGCACCGACACTCCTTGGTGAACAACTCCATGGACTCGCCCTCCTGCTCCTTGAACTGCCACAGCCGGGTGCGCAGCTCGGCGAAATCGACCTGGTGGCCGTCGAACTCCGGGCCGTCCACGCAGGCGAACAGGGTCTTGCCGCCCACGGTGCAGCGGCATGCGCCGCACATGCCGATGCCGTCGACCATGATCGAGTTGAGCGAGACCGTGGTCTTGACCTTGAAGGGCAGGGTGACGCGGCACACCGCCTCCATCATCGGCACCGGGCCGATGGCCACGACCTCGGCGATGTCGTCCTCGGTCTCCAGAATGTCCTGGAGGACCTCGGTGACGAACCCCTTGTGGCCCTCGCTGCCGTCGTCGGTGGCGATGCGCAGCTCGGGACAGAACGACGACAGCTCGGTGCAGAACAGGAGCAGGTTCTTGGAGCGCGCGCCGACGATGGCGATGACGCGGTTGCCCGCCTCCACATGGCCCTTGGCGATGTGGTGCATGGCCGCGATGCCGGTGCCGCCGCCCACGCAGACCACGGCGCCGCCCCGCTCGATGTGCGTGGGCCGCCCCAGCGGGCCGCACACGTCCAGGAACTCGCCGCCTTCCTCAAGCGTGTTCATCTCGGCCGTGGTCTTGCCCACCACCAGGTAGACGATGGTGACGGTGCCCGCCTCGCGGTCACAGTCGGCGATGGTCAGGGGGATGCGCTCCCCGGTCTCGGAGACGCGCAGCATGACGAAATTGCCGGGCTTGGCCTTCTTGGCGATCTGGGGGGCCTTGATGACCATCATCGTGGTCTGGCCCGGGATCAGCTCCTCTTTCTTGACGATCGTGTAACCCATCGGAACCCTCCGGCCGTCCGGCGGAGCCAGGTCCGTCCCGGGCGGCCTCGCATTGAAGTTTGGACGCTCTCTCCCTTGTGGATACCGATAGCAATTCGGCACAGGGACTTCGGGTGTAGCCCGCGCGGACGGGACTTGTCAAAAGGAGTAAAGATGGCTATGTTAAAAATGGACTGACTGACCGTATTGGCCAATTCCCACGGACGGGAAGCGGAAAACCACGGGTCCCTCTGGAGTGATCGAGACGCAAGTCTCAGGGACGGCCGGGCTGCAAACATGCGCTGCGGCCCTTTTTCATGCAAAAGGGCGGGCGGCGCCTTGTGGGGGTCGCGTGAGGATCAACGCCTACGCCTCTGGGCAATACAGCCGGACCGACGCGCTCGCACAACAGGCGGGCGCGCAGGGTCGCACCGTGGCCCAGGCCAGCGTGACCACGACCTCCTTCGGCCTGCGCTTCGGTCGCTTCGGGCTCGACTACGAGTCCGAAACAACCGTGCTCGACCCCTCCCTGTCCCGCTCGGTGCGCGAAAACCGCCAGAAGGCCGCCGCCTTCGACGCCGAACGCCAGGTGGGCGACCTGCGCGCCAAGGTCGGCCGCGAAGGCGCCACCTACCGCGACCTGAACGCCGCCGCCTCCACCGGCGCAGCCCCCTCCCTGACCCGGATCAAGTCCGCCCTCACCGCCTACGCCAAGGCCACCGAGGAAGCGCTCCCCCTGCCCGGCAGCATGCTTGCGGGCGTGGTCTAGGGGAAGAATGCCTCCGGCGGCCCTCCCGGGGGGCTTAAGGCCGAGGGCCTTATCGCTGCTGTCCGCATCTCTAAGACCGAGCAAGCTCGGCCTAAGAGCTGAGGCAAGAATCCCGGTCGGCTTCGCCGGGTAGCAGCTTCGACATCTCTGCCATGCGCGGGGACGGACTGCCCGCTCGCCCCCGCCGTGCCGGGTAACGGCTGAGGCCGGAAAATGCGGGCGGGGCTGCGTACTGCTTGCCGGAACACCGTTCGCCGCCTTTTCCGGCCTCAGCCGGGGTGTTTTTAAAGAAGAAAACCAAAGGCAGAATTTTCAAGTTAAGACTGACCCTTGCCAATGTCCGAAACGCCGTAATGGCAAGCCCTTCAAGCTCCTGCCAGGCGGCTCACACGGCGTGGGCACTGTCCGCGAAGATTCGGGTAGGGGCGAAGCCATCCCGAAGGGTGGTTTCGCCCCTACCCGAAGATTTGCGGACGCCGCGTTGCCGCCCCCGCCAAGCCTCCCGCTCAGCGCACCCCATTTCCGCCCCCTGCCCCGCGAAGCGGACCGGGATTCCAAAGGCCCCCGGCCTTTGGCCGCCGGAGGCATTCTTCTCTTCCCTCCCCTCCTTTCCCGATCCCATTCTCACTACTTGCCAAACCCGATTGAAGTGCGCACATTGTGTGTTCAACCTTTCAAATGACGGCGGTTTGCATGGAATCAGTTCAGGCACGGATCAAGGGGATGCATTGCGCGGCCTGCTCCGG
>JAZHDH010000172.1:0-3694 GCA_036584335.1 Pseudodesulfovibrio sp.
AAAGCGGCAGCCGCGCCAGCAGCACCAGCAGCGCCCCGGCGGCCAGGGCGGCCAGGGCGGCGTCCAGGGTGTGCAGCACGGCGGCAGGCAGGGTGATCGCCGCCGCCCCCGCCAGGCGATAGCGGGGGTCCAGGCGGTGGATCGGGGAGTCGCCCTCGGTGAACGGCGCGGCGATGGCGGTCACGGGTCAGGTCCTTGGGCCGATGTTTCAGGGAAAGCGCGGAGTTCCGATGTAGTGCAATTCCGGAATGCGCGCAACCGGCGGGCTAACCGGCCAGGCCGACTTCCGGGGCGATCGTGGCCACGGCGTCGATGGAAAGCTGGAGGAAATCGCCCAGTTCCAGGCCGATCCTGTCACACTCGCGAATGCAGTCACGGTTGACGCTGGCGGCGAACGCCTTGTCCTTCATCTTTTTTTTCAGGCTCTTGGCGTTCATTCCCTCGATTTTGGTCGGTCGCACCAGGGCTCCGGCGTGGACCATGCCGGTCACGGTTTCGCCGCAGCGCAGGGCGTAGTCGAATTCCGTGGACGGCCCTTCGTTCCCGTTCATTTCCGAGGCGTGCCGCCGGATGGCGTCCAGGGCCTCGGCGGGCAGCTTGCCTTCCAGCCACTGGGCCGTGTCCAGGCCGTGACGCGCGGGAGCGTCCTTGGTGGTGGCGTAGTCCAGGTCGTGCAACAGGCCGGTGACGCCCCACAGCTCCACATCCCTGCCCAGCCGATCGGCCAGGGCGCGCATGACCGCCTCGGATTCCAGGGCGTGGTTGATCAGGTTGGCTTCGGTGTTCTTGGATTTGAGCAGCGCCAGGGCTTCGTCACGGGTCAGCACGACATCCTCCGATTCTTAAAGTGAAACTTCATGTTTTTAAAATAACACAACAAAATAATAGAATATTAATCGCAAAAAGCAGAATGCCGAAAGGCCGTTATCAATACAGCCAGCAGGCTACCTGCACGCCCGGCTCGACTTCCTTGAGCGGCGGCCTGTCCACCGGGCACTGGTCGAAGGCCTTGGGGCAGCGCGGGTGGAACGGGCAGCCCGAGGGTGGGTTCATGGGGCTCGGCAGGTCGCCCGTGAGCGGGATGCGCTCGGTTCTGCGGGTCGGGTCGGGCACAAGCACGGCCGAGAGCAGGGCCTCGGTGTAGGGATGCCTGGGGGCTGCAAAAAGCCGTTCGCTCGGGGCGAGTTCCATGATGTGGCCCAGGTACATGACGGCCACGCGGTCCGAGATGTGGCTGACCACGGCCAGATCGTGGGAGATGAAGACGTAGGTCAGGCCGAACTGTTTTTGCAGCTTCTTGAGCAGGCTCAGGACCTGGGCCTGGACCGATACGTCCAGGGCGGACACCGGCTCGTCGCAGACGATGAGGTCCGGGTCCAGGGCCAGGGTGCGGGCCACGGCCACGCGCTGGCGCTGGCCGCCGGAGAATTCGTGGGGATAGCGTCCCCCATGCTCGGGCCGCAGGCCGACCAGGCCGAGCAGTTCCTCGACCTTGGCCTTGCGCTCGGCCGGAGTGCCGATGGCGTGGATGTCCAGCCCCTCGCGGATGATGGAGCCGATCTTCTGGCGCGGATCGAGCGAGGAGTACGGGTCCTGGAAGACCATCTGCATCCGGCGGCGCAGGGCCTTTTCCTCCCATTGGTCCAGGGGGCGGTCCCCGAAGCGGATTTCGCCCGAAGTCAGCCCCTCCAGCCCCATGATGCACTTGGCCAGGGTGGATTTGCCGCAGCCGGATTCGCCGACCAGACCCAGGGTTTCGCCCTGCTCGACCTGGAGGGAGACGCCGTCCACCGCACGCACCTGGTCCGAGCGCAGGCCGAAGAGGCCGCTGCTGACGCGGTAGTGCTTGCGCACGTCGGTGAGTTCGAGAAGCGGGGGAATGGCTCGGCCTCCTAGTCGTCGTATAGCCAGCAGCGCACGTGGCGGCCGGGGGCGGCCTCCCTGAGCGGCGGCAGGATCAGGGAACACTTGGGAAACGCCTTGGGGCAGCGGGGATGGAAGCGACACCCCTCGGGCAGGTCGAAGATCGAGGGCACGATGCCGGGGATGGGGCGCAGGTCCGACCGGTCGCCCAGGGTGGGGACCGAGGCCAGCAGCCCCTTGGTGTACGGGTGGAGGGGGTTGTCGTAAAGCGAGGCCGCGTCGGAAAGCTCGACGATCTTGCCGGAATACATGACCGCCACCCGCCGGGCCATGCGCGCCACCACGCCGAGGTCGTGGGTGATGAGCAGCAGCGAGCCGTTCATGCGGGCCTTGAGGTCGTCCATCAGGTCCAGGATCTGGGCCTGGATGGTCACGTCCAGTGCGGTGGTCGGCTCGTCGGCGATGAGCAGGTCCGGGTCGCAGGCCAGGGCCATGGCGATCATCACCCGCTGGCGCATGCCGCCGGAAAGCTCGTGCGGATAGGCTCGGGCGATCTTGGCCGGGTTGGGGATGCCGACCAGGGCCAGGGCGTCCACGGCCCGCTCCAACGCCTCGCGCCTGCTCATCTTCCGGTGCAGGGCCAGGGGTTCGGCGATCTGGTCGTTGATGCGGAAGACCGGGTTGAGCGAGGTCATGGGCTCCTGGAAGATCATGGAAATGGCGTTGCCCCGGATGCGGCGCAGTTCGCCTTCGTCCATGTCCAGCAGGTCCTCGCCCCGGTAGAGCACGCTGCCCTCGGTGACGCGGCCCGGCGGGTCGGGCACCAGGCCGAGGACCGACAGGGCGAGCACGGTTTTGCCGCAGCCGGACTCGCCGACCACGGCCAGGGTTTCTCCTTGCATAATGCATAGGCTGACGGTATCCACCGCCTTGGCGATGCCTTGCGGGGAGGAAAAGCAGGTCGTAAGCCCGCGTATGTCGAGAAGGGGGTCGCTCATCTGGAATTTCACCGGTCCGCCGTTTTCCGTGCTATACGGCATATTGCGGCGGACGTAAACGATACCGGGGATTGGAAAATGACAAAGGTGGCCATTGTCGGCGGCGGGCTGGCCGGATGCGACTGCGCCTGGCGGCTGGCCCGGGCGGGCGTTTCGGTCGAGCTGTACGAGATGAAGCCGGACAAGCGGTCCGAGGCGCACCTTGAGGACGGGCTGGCCGAACTGGTCTGCTCCAATTCCTTCCGCGCCACCGGTCCGGCCGCAGCCATCGGCCTGCTCAAGGACGAGATGGACGCGCTGGGCAGCCTGGTCATGGAGGCGGCCCACGCCACCCGGGTCCCTGCGGGCTCGGCCCTGGCTGTGGACCGGACGCTCTTCTCAGAGTATATTACCGCCAGAATCGAGGGGCATCCGAGCATCCGGGTCATCCGGCGCGAGGTGGCGTCCCTGGACGACGAGGCCCTGGCCGGGGCCGACGCCGTGGTCGTTGCCGCCGGGCCGCTGGCCAGCGCGGCCCTGACCGCCAGCCTGGTGGCCGCCGTGGGCGATTCCCGGCTCTATTTCTACGACGCCATCGCGCCCATCGTCTCCCGCGACTCCATCGATTTTTCCAAGGCTTTCTGGGGCAGCCGCTGGAAGCCCGAAGACGACGACTACCTGAACTGCCCCATGGACGAGGCGCAGTACAAGGCGTTCGTGGCCGAGCTGCTGGCCGGGGAAAAGGTCCAGCCGCGCGATTTCGAGAAGGAGATCCACTTCGAGGGCTGCCTGCCCGTGGAGGCCATGGCCGAGCGCGGCGAGATGACCCTGGCCTTCGGCCCGCTCAAGCCCGT
>JAZHDH010000173.1:0-3677 GCA_036584335.1 Pseudodesulfovibrio sp.
TTTCCCGACGCCGTAAACCGGGTGAATGCTCGTCCGGATTCCCGGGGATGCCCCTCGGGAACGAAACCCGAGGAGGGATCGCATGGGCGAGTCATATTCCTGTGAACTGCGGCGCGGCGAGGACGGCCGCATTGCGGAAAAGACCGAGACCGTGGCGGGCAGGCCGACCGTCTGGACCTACGCCTACGACAAGGCGGGCCGGTTGACCGGCGCGAAGCGGGACGGCCGCACCGTCTGCGCCGTGGAGTACGACCGCGAAGGCCGACGCCTGCGGGACTACTTCCCGCACCTGGACACCAGCTACCGCAGCTTCGCCTACACGACGGACAATCGGCTCCGGCAGGCCGGAAACAACGGCTACACCCACGACAAGAACGGCTTTCGGTCCATCTGGAACCAGGCCGGGCAGTACACCCTCTACGAATACGGGGCGGATTACCGGCCGCTGAAGGCCGAGAAGCCCGAAACCGGCGAGGTCTTCGAGTTCACCCACGACGACCAGGGCCGCCGGGCGGTCAAGTCTCGCAACGGCCAGCCCGTGGAGGCCTACCGCTGGCTCGACCTCCTGCGCCTTGACGGCTATCACGACGGCGAAGCAGGCTACCGCTTCGCCTACCGGGGCGGCGAGCGCACGCCCTACGCCATGCAGCGCGAGAACGGCGAGGCGGCATACCTCTTCTACGACCAGGTCGGCTCCCTGCGCGTGGTTGCCGACGGCGACGGCAACATGATAAAGGAGGTCCTGTACGACCCGTTCGGCGGGATCATCGAGGACTCCAACCCGGCCCTGCGCATCCCCATCGGCTTCGCCGGAGGGCTGCACGACCGGGACTTGGGCTTCGTGCGATTCGGCTGGCGCGACTACGACACGTTCACCAGCCGTTGGACCGCGCCGGACCCCATGGGCGATGCGGGCGGCGACCCGGATTGGTACGGGTATTGTTTGGACGATCCGGTGAACCTGTCTGATCCTTTCGGGTTGATGGGAAGCAGGCCCGAAGCGCCGGAGGGTACTGAAGGGCCGAGCCGGTCGGAGCCCTATTTCCAGGATAGTTGGCAGTGGCAGGCCAGTCCCGGTGCGTGTGAGAAGTGTCGGGCGCTCGACGGACGGATGTTCCATGGGGACCTGAGCGGCGTTCCCGATAAACCGCATCCCAATTGCAAGTGCCAGGTCGTTGCATGTGAATATTTTTCTAAGTATGGGGAATGGAAGGAAATTGAAAAAGTTGTCGTCGGAGAAAGGATTGTGGCTTATTGGGGCAAAATAAACGTTGCGGTCCTGTGGGAACGGACGTTGCGATTAAAGGAAGTCAGAGAGCGAACATATTGGCGGCAATGCGGCTCCCGCGAGCCTGAGTTCATCGGGCATGGAAAGGATGAGGCCCGGTACCGTGAGCAGATCGAAGAACGGAAGGGGGGAGGATACATAACCGATGAGAAATTGTATGCAACGAACCCGTGGACGGGGCAGGGAGGCTTTCATGATACCTACCCGGGGCCTTGACCAACTCCTTGCCTGTGTTTGCCTTGCGGTGGGGATTGGCCTGACGCTTGTGGTTTCGGTATATGCCGGGGACGTGGGGCCCGAAGCCTTTTTGGGCCCTAGGCCGGGCATTCAGTATGCATATTCGAACGGAAAAGGGATGCACAGGTGGTTCCGGGGCGTTGAAAAAGCGCGAAGCCAAGTGACGTACGAAGATGAAATATGCTGCTTTGGGCCTTATTCGGAAGACGGAGCCGTCTCTGTGGATTTGAAGGCCGGGCTGGAGATGACGCCGATATTAGAGAGAAAATCCATACGGACCCGGTGCGCTCTTGTTGCTGACGAAAGCCGTCTTGTCATGAAGTCCCCTGCTATCGAAACTGTCCTGTTCGATACCACCAGGGACGAATGGAAGGCCCCCATGATCAGTTCGCCGGGGATGCCCAAGGAAGGGATATGCAGGATCGTCTCGAAAAAAAGGGAGGCGTACCGGGGCGAGGACAGGCTGATTGTGACCGTCTCCTTTAATGCGTCACTGCAGGGTGAGGTCGTCCATGAAGAGACCTGGACTCTCGCTTCCGGGATCGGCGTCATTGCGCTGGGCGACTTCAAACTGATCGCCATTGAGAAGGTGGAAGAGGCCCTGAAGAAGTGAGGGAAATGGTCATTTTCTAAGTTACACCTCCGCTTCCTCGACCACCCGCATTTTTCGTTGCAGGTCGGCCTCCAGCAGCTCCTGGCCGCGCCGGGCGGCGGCGAGGATCGCCTCGCGCTCGTGCATGGTCTGCATCTTGTACTTGTTGCCCAGGGCGTTGCCCTCGGCCTGGGCCGAGACGCGGGCCGCCGCGCCGGAGCGCTTCCTGTGGCGCACGGCCAGGTGGCCCTGGCACACGGCGAAGCGGCCGGACTCGCACAGGCGCAGGTCGTGCTCCATGTCGTCGTACTGGGTGGGCGAGAGGTGCAGGGCGAAGTCGCCGGACTCGGCCAGGACCCGGGTGCGGAAGAGGTGGCAGCAGCCCGTGACCGAGGCGCAGGGGCGCAGGTGGTCGAACAGGCCGTTGTCCATGGTCTGGATGTGCAGGTCCGAGAGCCGGAAGGGATTGGGCGCGGCGCGGCGCAGGTCCGGCGGCGGGCCGTCCGGGTCGGCCAGCAGGTGGCTGTCCGCGTGCTGGATCAGGGCCGGGTTGGCGTGGTCCACCACCTTGCAGCCCCAGACCCCGGCATCGGGGTACTGGCGCACGGCCGCGCCCAGGCGCAGCAGCCAGTCGGCGGGCAGCTCCACGTCGTCGTCCAGGTAGCAGGCGAAGTCGTGCTTGCGTACGGCGTCGAGATGCTTGAGCCAGTTGCGCGCGGCGGGCGCTCCGATGTTCACCGGCAGGGTCACGGTGGCGAACCGGTCCGGGCCGAGCCGCGTCTCGAACCGGGCGGTCCAGGAGGCGAGCACCTCCCCGGTGGCGTCGGTGGAGCCGTTGTTCAGCACGAAGACCGATGCGCCCGAGAGCTCGGAACCGTAGAGCGAGTGCAGGGTGGCGTCGAGCTCCACGGCCTTGTTCCAGGTGTAGAGCAGCACGGCCGTGGAGCCGGGCAGGGGGTGGAGCCGCTGGTCCCAGCCCGCCAGCAGGTCGTGCAGGCGCAGGATCAGGCTGGTGTTCCACGGCGCGCGGGCCAGGGATTCGCGCAGGAGCAGGTTGGCCGATGCCGCGTCGCCCGCGCGGAGCATGGCCAGCCCGGCCAGCAGCGGGGCGGCGGCCGGGCCGAAGGTCTCGCCCGTGGACTGGATCAGCCGGGCCGCGTCGTGGAACCGGCCCCGGCGCAGGGCCAGGATGGCGGCCACGTTGGCCAGCAGGGGTTCCAGCCCGGCCGGGGGCGTGAAGGCCATCATCGTTTCCACCCAGTCCGGGTCGTTGTCCACCAGCCCCATGGTCAGGGCCTGGGTGCGCCAGAAGAGGTTGTCCGGCTCGCGGGCGGCGGCGGCCTTGATGCACGCTTTCAGCCGGGGCAGGTCGCGCTCGGGAAGCAGGGCGAAATAGTCGCTGCGCCCGGGGCGTCGCCAGTGGGCGGCCAGCAGCCCCATGGCCGCGCGCAGGGGCCGTGGCAGCAGCGGGCGCAGGGCGTCGTGGCCCATGACGTCGGCGGCCATGGCCCCGTCCAGCGGGTTTTCGGCGAAGGCGGCGGCCAGGGCGTCCACGGCCAG
>JAZHDH010000174.1:0-18777 GCA_036584335.1 Pseudodesulfovibrio sp.
GCTGGGGGCTGCGGGGGCGGCCGTCGCCGCGCCGAGCCGCGGGCTCGCCTGGCAGTCCAAGGCCCCGCCGGACCCCTGCGGCTGCCTGGTGGACCTGACCCGCTGCGTGGGCTGCCGCAAGTGCGAGCAGGCCTGCGGCGAGGTCAATCACCTGCCCGCGCCCGCCGTGCCCTTTGACGACCTTACCGTATTGGACGCCAAGCGTCGACCGGATCAGGACACGTTCACCGTGGTCAACCGGCACTATCCCGGCACCCTCGACGACCGCGACAAGCCGGTGCCGGTCTACGTCAAGGTGCAGTGCATGCACTGCCAGGACCCGGCTTGCGTCTCGGCCTGCATCACCGGCGCGCTGACCAAGAAGGAGAACGGCGCGGTGCACTACGACGTGGACAAGTGCATCGGCTGCCGCTACTGCATGGCCGCGTGCCCGTTCGAGATTCCGGCCTACGAGTATGACGACCCGATCACGCCCAGGGTGCGCAAGTGTACGTTCTGCTTCGAGCGCATCGAGAAGGAGGGCGGCAAGCCCGGGTGCGCGTCCATCTGTCCGGTGGAGGCGATCACCTTCGGGCGGCGTTCGGACCTGCTCCGGCTGGCCCACGAGCGCATCGACGGCGACCCGTCCCGGTACGTGGACCACGTCTACGGCGAAAGGGAAGTGGGCGGCACGAGCTGGCTGTATGTCTCGGGCGTGCCTTTCGAGCGCGCGGGGTTCCAGACCCTGCCCGAGCGGCCCATGCCGCAGACGACCGAGACCATCCAGCATTCGCTCTTCAGCTACCTGTGGTCGCCGCTGGCCCTGTTCGGGGTCCTGGGCGTGGTCATGAGGGTCACGTCCGGCAAGAGCGGAAAGGAGGACGGCCATGACGCATAGGCCCTATCCCGTGGCCCGTCCCTTCTGGACGCCCGGCACCCTGGTCATGCTGGCGCTGATGCTCGGCATGGCCGCCACCCTGGTCTTCCGCTACACCTTCGGGCTGGGCGCGGTGACCAACCTGAACAACCATTACCCGTGGGGCATCTGGATCGGCCTGGACGTGGCTTCGGGCGTGGCCCTGGCGGCCGGCGGGTTCACCACTGCCTTCCTGGCCCACATCCTGGGCCGCCACCGCTACGAGGCCGTGACCCGGCCCGCGCTGCTCACGGCCGCCCTGGGCTACACCTTCGTCGCCCTGGCCGTGTGTTTCGACATCGGCCGCTCCTGGGCCATCTGGAAGCCCGTGTTCTACCAGAACCACAACTCCGCCCTGTTCGAAGTGGCCATGTGCGTCATGGCCTACGTCACGGTGCTGTGGATCGAGTTCGTCCCGGCGCTGGCCGCGCGGCTCGGGGACCGCATCCCCCCGCTGGCCTTCCTGAACCGGATACTGGACAAGACCATGTGGGTCTTCATCATCCTCGGGGTGGTGCTTTCCTGCATGCACCAGTCCAGCCTGGGCACGCTGCTGGTCATCGCGCCGACCAAGGTCTCGCCGCTGTGGTACACGCCGCTGTTGCCGCTGCTGTTCCTGACGTCGGCCTTCGCCGTGGGCTATCCCATGGTCGTCGTGGAGACGACCATCGCCACCTCGTCGCTCGGGCTGGAGTCCGAGATGGACGTGCTCGCGCCGCTGTCGCGGATCACCATCCTGCTGCTGGGCGTGTACATGGCCATCAAGATCGGCGACCTGGTCTACCGCGACGCCTGGCATTCCCTGCTCGACGGTTCGGCCCAATCCAACAGCTTCCTGGCCGAGGTCGGCCTGGGCGTGGTCCTGCCGTGGTGCATGCTGCTCTTCAGGGCGGTGCGCACCTCGCGGCGGCTGCTGTTCACGGCCGCGCTGCTGATCGTGGCGGGCGTGCTGCTCAACCGGTTCAACGTGTTCGTGGTCTCGTTCAATGCGCCCTACGCCACCGAGCCGTACTATCCGGCCATCGGCGAGGTGCTGGTCACTGCGGGCGCCGTGGCCACCATCTTCTTCCTGTACCGGGTGTTCGTGACCTGGTTCCCGGTGCTTTCCGCCCAACGACAGGAGGTGTCCCGATGATTCGGACGACAATCGGGCGGCTGCTGATGGCCGCCGCCATGGCGTTCCTGTGGGCCGCGCCGCCCGTGTGGGCCGCCGCGCCGGGCGCGGAGGCAAAGCCCGTGGAGAAGTCGCGCAAGGACATGCTCCCCATGCCTGCGGGCTGGGTCGCGCCGGACCAGGCCAAGGCCCGGGAACTGGCGCTCAAGCGGTATCCCTACGTCAAGGACGTGCTTCTGGAGGACCTGCCCCTGCGCCAGCAGCGGCTGCGCAAGCTCGGCATCGGTTTCAAGGACATCAAGCACGGCTACCTGCTGCTCGACAGCCCGATGGCGGACACCTTTGATCCCAAGTACGAGCCGGTGCGCTTCATGCACGCCAAGCACGCGGCCGCCCTGGACGGCGACTGCGCCGCCTGCCACCACTACCGGCCCGCCGACCCCGAGGCCGAGGAAACCGTGGCCTGCCGCGCCTGCCACCAGGAGGCCTTCGCCGACCCGCAGACCGGGCGCGTGGGCCTCAAGGCCGCCTATCACTTGCAGTGCATGAACTGCCATGAGCGGATGAAGAAGGGGCCGGTCAGCTGCGAGGGGTGCCATGAAAAGAGGCCCATGGACCACAAGGATCTGGTCCGGCTGCCGGACAACCCCACGCCGCAGCAGGTGACGGGCGAATGTCTGCGCTGCCACGAGGCCGCAGGCAAGGATATGCTGACCACGGCCCACTGGCTGTGGCGCGGCCCGTCCCCGTACACGGTCGAGCACCGCAAGAGCGTCATGTCGGGCAAGGGCACGACCACGCTGAACAACTTCTGCCTGTCCGCCATCAGCAACCTGGCGCGCTGCACCTCCTGCCACGCGGGATACGGGTGGAAGGACGACACCTTCGACTTCACCGACACGGCCAACATGGACTGCCTGGTCTGCCACGACACCACGGGCAGCTACCAGAAGGCCCCGCCCAAGGCGGGCATGCCCGACCCCAAGGTGGACCTGGTCTACGTGGCGAAGAACGTCGGCCCCACCAGCCGCAAGACGTGCGGCGTGTGCCACTTCAGCGGCGGCGGCGGCGACGCGGTCAAGCACGCGGACATGTCGGCCCAGCTCTTCTGGCCGGACCGCAACTGCGACGTGCACATGGGCGGGTACGACTTCCAGTGCGTGGAATGCCACAAGACGCGCAACCACAAGATATCGGGCCGGTCCACCTCCGTGCCCGTTGCCGAGGGGTCGCGCGCCTGCGAGGATTGCCACACGGCCAAGCCGCACTACGGCGACTCCCTGCTTGATCATCATCTGAACAAGCACTGCGCCACCGTGGCCTGCAACACCTGCCATTCGCCCATCTACTCCAAGTGCGCCGCCACCAAGACGTGGTGGGACTGGTCCACGGCGGGCGACAGGGAGCGCAAGGTGAACAAGGACAAGTACGGCAAGCCCGACTACAACTGGATGAAGGGCTCGTTCCTCTGGAAGGAGTCCGCCAAGCCGTCCTACGCCTGGTACAACGGGTTCATGGAGCGTCGCCTGCTGGGCGATCCCATCAACCCCGAGGCCAAGGGGTTCCGGACCGGCGAGCGGTTGACCGAGGAGCAGAAGCGCGCGCTGGTGGTGACCAACGTCACCGAGCCCGTGGGCTCCATCGGCGATCCCCACTCCAAGATCACGCCGTTCAAGATCATGTCCGGCATCCAGCCTGCGGACGCCAAGCACCGCTACCTGCTGGTGCCGCACCTGTTCCCCTACGACGAGGATGACGCCGCCGCCTACTGGAAGGGCGCCGACTGGCAGGCCGCCTTCAAGGAGGGCATGGCCAAGGCGAACCTCCCCTACAGCGGCGAGTACATGTGGGTGGCGACGGACATGTACTGGCGCATCGAGCACGAGGTCATGCCCAGGGAGAACTCGCTCTCCTGCGTGCAGTGCCACGAGAGCCTCAACGGCGAGAAGACCTGCGACCGCTGCCACCGCGACCAGCGCCACGCCCGGTTCCGCGAACTGGCCGAAAAGGGCGCGGACTTCAACCTGCTCAGGATCATGGGCCGCGACGTCGGCGAGTTGATCGGCAAGACCGACTACATCGACTTCAAGCGGCTGGGCTACAAGGGCGACCCCATCGTCCACGGCGGCCGCTTCAAGACGCTGCCTCTGGGCTACGGCGCAACCGACAAGTAGCCGCCGGCCGACAGCACCTTGCGCCGCCCCCGGACCGCCGGTCCGGGGGCGGCTTTGGCGCGCCTTCCGTGGAGGGATGAAAATACTGCCGTTGACAGCGACCGGGACATGGGGAAGAAGTTCCTGGTCGGCATCGGGTTGCGCTGCGGCCCGGGGGGGGGTGCCGATCCGGCTTCAAGTTCGGTTTGTCATTCCGGAAAAAACGGATAGTATGCCTTTTCCCGATGGTGAAACGGCGATGTGATTCCTTGCGCCGACCAAAGCCCGCTCCAGCGCGGGCGGGGGGAGGGCGCACCAAGGCGGTGCCCATGAAATCGTTGCAGGAAATGTCCAGGGATGAACTGGTCCGGGAGCTGACGCGCTACCGCGAGGCGGAGCGCGACGGGTCTTGCGGCCTGCGCTTTCAGGCGGCCCTGGAGGCCTCCAACGACGGCGCGTGGGAATGGGACCTGGTCACGGGCCAGGCCTATTTTTCGGCGCGCAACTTCACCCTGCTCGGCTACGACCCGGCCGAGTTCCCGCAGACCGTGGAGGCCTGGCGTTCCCTGATGCATCCCGGCGATCGGGAGCGGGTTCGGGAGGCGGTGGAGACCCATGTCAGCCGGGGCGAGTCCTTCAGCCTGGAATACAGGGTAAGGGACAGCGGGGGCCGCTGGCGGTGGATATTGTCGCGGGGCCGCGTGATGGAGCGCAACGGAGAGGAACGGCCCGTGCGCCTGGTCGGCACCCATGTGGACATCCACGAGCAGGTGGCGCTGGCCGAAAGCGTCCGCATCAGGAACGAGGAATTGACGGTCCTCAACCAGCTCGGCCGGGCCGTGGCCCGCAGCCTGTCGCTTCAGGAAACGGTGGACGCGGCCCTGGACCACCTGCGCCGGATCGTCGAGAGCGACGTGGTTCTGCTCTTCCTGCTGGAGGGCGACACCATCGTGGCCCGGGGCGGCCGCTCCAGCATGGAGCTCGACCCGCCCTTCTACAACAAGCGGACCCATGTGGGCGACTGCCTGTGCGGCCTGGCCGCCAACACGCGCATGCCCGTGTTCTCGCGCGACATGGAGCGCGACAAGGCCCGCTCGCACCGCGAGTGCTTCGAGGCGGGCATCCGGTCCTTCGCCGCCATCCCGCTGGTCTCCGGCGAAACCGTGCTCGGGGTGATCGGCATCGGCTCCCTGGAGGACAGGGAATACGCCGAGCGCGAACCTTTCCTCTGCTCCGTGGCCTCGGTGGTGGCCACCGGCGTGGCCAACGCCCGGCTGCACGATACCGTGCGCAACCACTCCGAGGAACTGGAGAGGCTGGTGGACGAGCGGACCCGGGAGCTGGCCAAGCTTTCCAACGCCATCGAGCGCGTGTCCATCTCCATCCTGATCACGGACGTGCACGGCACCATCGAGTACGTGAACCCGTACTTTTCCAAGCTTACGGGGTATGCGCGGCGCGAGGTGCTGGGCCAGAACCCGCGCATCCTCAAGTCCGGGGTGCATGACGAGCATTTCTACCGGGGCATGTGGCTACGGCTGCTGCGGGGCAAGACCTGGCGCGGCGAGATCTGCAACCGGCGCAAGGACGGGACCCTCTTCTGGGAGCGGGCGAGCATCTCCCCGCTGATCGACAACGAGGGCAATCCCACCCACTTCGTGGCCGTCACCGAGGACGTGACCCAGCGGCGCAAGCGCGAGCAGGACCTGCTCATCCTGTCCAAGGCGATCAAGAACGCCTCCTCTTCTGTCATCGTCACCGACGTGGACGGCAACATCGTCTACGTCAACCCGAGCTTCACCAAGCTCACGGGCTACGAATTCGACGAGGCCGTGGGGCGCAACCCGCGCATCATCAAGTCCGGCCTGCACGACGCGGGCTTCTACGAGGAGCTGTGGAAGACCATTTCCGGCGGCCAGTCCTGGTCCGGCGAGATACTCAACCGGCGCAAGGACGGCACCCGGTTCTGGATGGCCGCGCGCATCTCCCCGGTGATCGACAGGCACGGCAAGATCACCCAGTATGTGGGCGTGCAGAACGACATCACACAGAAGAAGGAGCTGGAGCAGCTCAAGGGCGACGTGGACCGGATCATGCGCCACGACCTCAAGACCCCGCTCAACGCCATCATCGGCTTCCCTTCGCTCATCGAGATGGAGGGCAACCTGAGCCCGGACCAGCTGGAGCTGACCCGGGCCATCACCCGCGCGGCCAAGAAGATGCTGCGGCTCATCGACCTCTCCCTGGACTTCTTCAAGATGGAGACCGGCAAGTACGAGTACCTGCCGCGCCGGGTGGACCTGGCCGCCTGCCTGGACGAACTGATGGTCGAGTTCCAGTCCAAGCTCAGCGCCAAGCGTCAGAAGCTGAGCGTGGCCTTCGACGGCGCGCCCGTCGGGCCGGGCAAGCCCTTCTGGATACAGTCCGAGGAGAGCCTGATCTATTCGCTGCTTTCCAACCTGCTCTCCAACGCCATCGAGGCCTCGCCCGCCGGGGAGGAGGTCCGGGTGGCCGTGGACTGCCCGGACGTCTGCACCGTGACCATCGAGAACACCGGCGTGGTGCCCGAGCCCATCCGCAAGAGCTTCTTCCAGAAATACAAGACCTATGGCAAGAAGTCCGGGACGGGCCTGGGCACTTATTCGGCCAAGATGCTGGCCGACGCCATGGGCTACACCGTGCGCATGGAGACATCGGACGAGGAAAACCGCACCACCCTGCGCGTGACCATTCCCAGCGACAGCTGTATCGGACCGGAGAAAGGATGATCCAGACGCCCAAGATTCTGACCGTTGACGACGAGCCGCACAACCTGCTGCTGCTCCGGCGTCACCTGACCCTGATGGGCTGCGAGGTGATCGCGGCCGAAAACGCGGTCCTGGCCCTGGAGCTGCTCGACCGCTCCATCGACATGGTGCTCTCCGACGTGATGATGCCGGAGATGGACGGCTTCGAGTTCGTCCGCGCCATCCGCGCCAATCCCGAGGTCCAGAACGTGCCCGTGATCATGGTCACCACGCTTTCGGAAAAGGACGACCGGCTGAAGGCGGTGGAGGCCGGGGCCAACGACTTCATCACCAAGCCCGTGGACGCCCTGGAGCTTCGGGTGCGCGTCGCTTCCATGCTCCGGCTCAGGGAGCAGCAGCGGGAGATCCAGCGCTTCGAGGCCGAGCTGAACCAGATGGTCGAGGCCCGGACCCTGGAACTGCAAAAGGCCCTCAAGATGATGAAGAAGTCCCACCAGGACACCATCATCCACCTCTCCGCCGCAGCCGAGTACAAGGACGAGGAGACCGGCGAGCACATCCTGCGCATGAGCAACATCTCGGCCATCATCGCCGAGGGCCTCGGCCTGGACGACGAGGAGGTGGACCTGATCCTCAAGAGCAGTCCCATGCACGACCTGGGCAAGATCGGCATCCCGGACCACATCCTGCTCAAGCCGGGCAAGCTCGACCCGGACGAATGGGAGATCATGAAGACCCACGCCCAGATCGGCGCGGAAATCCTGGGCGCGGGCGACTCGGACTACGTGAACATGGGCTCGATCATCGCCTTGTCGCACCACGAGAAATGGGACGGATCGGGCTACCCGTCGGGCCTTTCCGGCGAGGACATCCCCCTGGCGGGGCGCATCTGCGCCGTGGCCGACGTGTTCGACGCCCTGACCAGCAGACGGCCCTACAAGGAGGCTTTCTCCGTGGAGAAGTCCCTTGCCATCATGGCCCAGGGCCGGGGCGCCCACTTCGACCCTCGCGTCTACGACGTCTTCATCGAGCGGCTGGACGACATCCTGAAAATCCGCAAGTGCTACGCGGACTGATCCGGCTCCGGGACCTACAGGAACCTCTTCCGCTTGAAATAGAGCAGCATCCCCAGGCCCACCACCGCCATCAGCCCCAATACCAGGTGGTAGCCGTAGGCCCAGTGGAGGCCCGGCATTTCGGCGAAATTCATGCCGTACACGCCCGCGATGAAGGTCAGGGGGATGAAAATGGTCGCGGTCACGGTCAACAGCTGGATGACCTTGTTCGTCCGGATGCCGATCAGCGAAATCTGGTAGTCGATCATCGACTTGAGGATGTCGTGCATGGAGGAGACGCCCTCCAGGGTCTGTTCGTGATGGCCCGCCGTGTCCTGGAGATAGGGCAGCACCTCGGACGGGACCTCGGCGTCGTCGCGCAGCAGCCCCTTGAAGATGTCGCGCTCGGGCATGAGCGCGTTGTGCGCCAGGATGGTCTCCCGCTTGAGCTCGTACAACTCGCCCAGCAGCGAGTCCGTGAGGTTCTGCATCAGCCGGGTTTCCAGGTCCTGTGCCAGGTCGCCGATGGCCGCCAGGGCCAGGGTGTGGCTGTCCACCAGCGCGTCGAGGATGGCCGCCATCAGGTACACCGCGTCCGCGCGCCGGATCTTGCCCCGCCCCTGCCGGATGCGCGCCAGCACACCGTCCAGCAGCCCGCTCTCCCGCTCCAGAAAGACCGCCACCAACCCCTCGCGCCACAGCATCGACACCTGTTCGTTGACCACCTGGCCGTCGGCGACGATCAGGTGGCGCATGACCAGAAAGCCCGTCTTGTGGTCGGCCCAGGCAAAGATGGGCCGCTGGCCCGTGTTCAGGATGTCCTCGACGTACAGGAGCGGCAGGTCCAGGTCCGCGCCGAGGCTCTTGACCATCTCGGGCTGGTGCACGCCCGTGACCACCAGCAGGTTGACCCGGCCGGGAACCGGCGTGAACGCGGCCCCCGGCTTCAGGGCCAGTTCCTCCAGGCCCTCCGCGTCGTAGGCGCAGTGCAGGATGGCCGGTTGGAAATCCCGCTCCTCGCCCGCATAGATCATCGTCCCGGGCGCGGCGTCCAGCTTGAGCAGATTCCAGCGCAGAAAATCGAACATGCTCCCTCCCCGGCCTTGTTGCGTGCCTGAAAACTGTCGAGATTGCCTCTCTCTTACACCGGTGGTACGCTGACTGTCCATGCACGCGTTTTCGGAGACCCTCATGCAGCAGTGGCTGACCAATCCTTACGCCGTCAAGGGCATCGAAAGCCTCGTCGCCCTGGCCGTGGTCTTCACTGCGACCAAGCTGGCCGTGACCATATCGGCCCGGCGCGGCCGCCGCGCGGCCGAGGCCCCCTTCGCCATCAAGTACGTGGCCGTGTTCTTCTCGGCCCTGGCCCTCGTCTTCATCTGGTTCGAGAGCATCGGGCCGGTGATCACCTTCCTGACCATCATCGCCGCCGCCCTGACCCTGGTGGCCAAGGAGCTGATCCTCAACTTCATCGGCTCCTTCGTCATCTTCTGGCGCGAGCTCTTCGCCATCGGCGACCGCGTGCGCGTGGGCGACATGGCGGGCGACGTCATCGACAAGGGCGTGCTCTACTTCACCCTGCTCGAAACCGGCGATTCCGGCCTGGCCGGGCACAGCACCGGGCGGCTGATCAAGGTGCCCAACGCCCTGACCCTGACCCAGCCCGTGATCAACGCCACGCGCGGCGCGGGCTATGTCTGGGACGAGATATCCCTGGCCGTCACCCGCGACAGCGACCGCGCCGCCGCCCGCAGGCTGCTCATCGACGCCGTGGAGAAATACTACCGGGACGAGAGCGTGGACCTCGATCGCGTGCGCCGCATCTTCGAGCAGCACCGCGTCTTCTTCAAGGAACTGTCCCCGCGCGTCTACCTGGACGTGACCACCGGCGGCTACCTGCTCACCCTGCGCTACCTCTGCCGCTCGCGCCTCGCCCGCGAAAGCCGCGACGTGATCATCACCCGCTTCGTGGAAGGACTCCCGGACTCGGGCGTCATGCTCGCGGAAATCCAGCCATAGGGGGGGGTGCCTCCGGCGGCCAGAGAACCCTTTGAAAAGGGTTCTTAGGAATCTCCCACGCCATTATGTAGGAGACGCACAAAGGCAGTACGGCTATATTGTCGCACTTGACTTTTCCATTTTTGAGCGTAAAATGGTACAAAAATGGAAGGTGGATAATGAGTCTTTGCAGGCAAAGCTCCCCCGAAAGCAGGTATGTTCCCGCGCCTTTGGTCGATCTTTCTGAGTCCTCTGAGCGCGAAAGGCTTTCGCCATCAGCGGTGAAGGCGTACTTCAATATCCTCGACAAATGGGATGTTGGAGAAGAAGTGGGCCGTGAGCTGCTTGGCGGTGTTTCCAGGGGGCAATTTTATAATCTCAAGAAGCATGGCGCCGTGAGGCCCTTGGACCAAGATAAGCTCCAACGGGTTTCCTGTCTCGTCGGCATCTTCAAGGCTTTGAATCTCCTCTACTCCGAAAAGCTGGCCGACACCTGGGTCAGTCTGCCCAACAAGAACCGCATATTCCGAGGCGCAAGTCCCATTGATTTCATGGCCATTGGCGGCATCCCTTCGATGTTAATGGTGCGTCGATTGCTCGATGCCAGAAGAGGAGGGGTCTAGGTGGCCCCTCTTCCTTCGTGCTCGGACATCTTTGTACAAAATACGCACAGGCTGATTCCAACAAAACACCTTGATCAAGATAGCGTTCTGGACCGTATTGCCGACGACAAGGCGCACCTTGATGACATCTTCGATTTGGACAATGCGACCAACGACAGGCTTGTTGCAGAAAACAACTTGTTGCCGGGGATCGGCCTAGAGGAACTTGTGGGCGGCACCTATCACTATCGAGTCGTCAATGCCTCTTTCTGTCACGCAAGCCCCGAAGGAAGTCGCTTTAACGGGCCAGATCGGGGGGCGTGGTATGCAGGGTTAGATCTTGACACTGCAATAGCAGAAATTCTCTTCCACAAATCCATCGAGTACGCCGAAATCGACTACGACGACGTGGATAGGGTTTTCTACGCTGACTTTTTGGCTAACTTTGATTGTGAATTCCACGATGTTCGCAACGCCCCAGAATTTGTGTGGTGTCTTAATCCTGACAGCTACGCCAAGTCTCAGTTGCTTGCTCGGCAACTACTTGAGGAAGGCTCAAACGGTATCATTTATCCTAGCGTCAGACACAAAGAAGGCGAGTGTGTTGCCTGCTTTAAGCCAGCCTTGGTTGGCAATGTGAGACGAGACAAAGAATTGATGTTCCAATGGAATGGCAGGATAAAAAAGCCGACATTCGTGGTGGTTTGATGACCTTTGGTATGACTTATGTGCGTTTGCTACATAATGCCGATCTCCCAAACTTTATATCTCCGCTTCGCGGGGTGGGTTTGTCATGGGCTGGGCAACTACCCGAAAAGGCCACGCATATCCCAGGGCACGCCTTTCCCATGCCCAACTGCGAATGGCAAAAAAGGGGGACCGTGATCGGTCCCCCTTGTCGTTGGCGTCGTGGCGCTTATTCGTGCGTTTTGAGCTTGATCCAGTAGTCGTCGTAGATCTTCATGGCGTCGCCCAGGTAGTCCTGGAACTCGCCGCGCTGCATCACGTCGGCCGGGGGGTAGACGATGGGGTTGTTGCGCACGTCTTCGGGCAGCAGTTCCAGGGCCTTGGCGTTGGGCGTGGAGTAGCCCATCTCCTGGCTGATGACGGCGGCCACGTCCGGGCGCATCAGGTAGTTGAGGAAGGCGTGGGCCTCCTTCACGTTCCTGGCGTCCTTGGGGATGCACAGCGAGTCCACCCACAGGTTGAAGCCTTCAGGCGGGTAGATGTACTTGATGGCCGGGTTTTCCTGGCTGGCGATGTAGGCTTCGCCGTTCCAGGTGACGCCGACCACGACTTCGCCGGAGAGCAGGGCCTGCTTGGGCGAATCGGAGTCGAAGACGCGCACGCCCGGGATCATTTCGCGCAGTTTTTCGTAGGCCTGGGCGAGGTGGGCGGGGTCGGTCTCGTTCACGGAGTAGCCGAGCAGGCGCAGGGCCAGGCCGAAGACCTCGCGCGGCTCGTTGGGCAGCAGGAACTTGCCCTTCAGTTCGGGTTTCCACAGGTCGGCCACGCGTTCGATCGTGAGGTCGCCGGTCAGGTCGGTGTTCACGGTCATGGCCGTGGAGCCCCACATGTAGGGGACGGAGTACGTGTTGCCCGGGTCGAAGGACTTGTCCAGGAAGTCCGGGGAGAGGTTGGCCAGGTTGGGCAGCTGGGCCTTGTCGAGCGGCAGCAGCAGCCCCTGGGAGCGCATCAGGCTGACGTAGTCGGAGGAAGGCACGATCAGGTCGTAGCCCGCGCCTGCCAGCTTGATCTTGGCGTACATGGCCTCGTTGGAATCGTAGGTGGACAGGTGGACCTCGATTCCGGTCTCCTTGGTGAAGTCCTGCACCACCTGGTCCGGGATGTATTCGGACCAGATGTAGAGGAACAGGTCGCCTTTTCCGGCGAGGGCGGAGGTCGCCAGGAGCAGGACCAGGGCCAGGGCGGACAGGATTCTTTTCATCGCTTCTCCTTGAGCAGTTGCCGCGAGAGCACGACAACGACGACGGTTACGAGGATCATCAACACGCTGAGCGCGTTGACGTCCGGCTTGATGCCGAGACGGACCATGGAATATATGCGCAGGGGCAGGACCTCGTAGGTCGGCCCCGTTGTGAAGAAGCTGATGATCACGTCGTCGAGCGAGAGGGTGAAGCTGAGCAGCCACCCGGCCATCAGCCCGGGCAGGGCCATGGGCAGGACGATGCGTCGGAAGACCTGGGATTCGCTGGCCCCGAGGTCGCGCGCGGCCTCGACCACGGCCCGGTCGAACCCCCGGAACCGGGAGTAGACCGTGGCCGCCACAAAGGGCACGCACAGGGTGACGTGGGCCAGGAGCAGGGTCCAGAACCCCAGGCTCAGCCCCGCGCCGAGAAAGAAGACCAGGAGCGAGATGCCGATGACGATGTCCGGCGACATCATCATGATGAACAGGCTGCCGAACACGGCCCGGCGGCCCTGGAACCGGTACTGGTGGAGCATGAACGCGGCCAGGGTGCCGATGATGCAGGCCACCGAGGCCGAGACCACGGCGATGGTCAGCGAGCGCACGGCCGCGTTGAGCAGCGTGGTGTTGGCCAGGAGCTTCACGTACCATTCCAGGGTGAAGCCCTTCCACGAAAGCGAGTACTTGGAGGCGTTGAAGGAATAGGCCGCCATGATCGCCAGCGGGAGGTACAGGAAGAGGTAGACCATGCCCGCGTAGATGCCCTTGACCCATCGGTTCACAGCCGCACCTTCTTTCCCGACCGCCGGGCGCTGCGGTAGTAGATGAGCAGCATGGCCCCCATGAGCAGGGTCATGGCGATGGACGCGGCCGCGCCCATGGGCAGGTCGCGGGCCACCAGGAACTGGTCGCGCACGAAGTTGCCCAGCAGCATGGTCCGGGCTCCGCCCAGGATGTCGGGCAGGTAGAACATGCCCAGGGCGGGCAGGAACACGAGCATGCAGCCCGAGACGATGCCGGGCATGGTCAGCGGGATGGTCACCTTGCGGAAGGTGGTCCAGCGGCTGGCCCCCAGGTCGCGCGAGGCCTCCAGCAGCCGGTGGTCCAGCTTTTCGATGGCCGCGTAGAGCGGCAGGATCATGAACGGCAGCAGGGTGTAGATCAGCCCGATGAACACGGCGGTCCAGGTGTACATGATCTTGAGCGGGGCATCGATGATCCCCAGGAAAAGCAGGAACTTGTTCAGCACGCCGTCGGCCTTGAGCACGGCCACCAGGGCGTAGGTGCGGATCAATGTGTTGGTCCAGAAGGGGATCATGACGAAGAAGAGCAGCGGCCGGGTCCAGCGGCGGCCCGCCCGGGCCACGATGTAGGCGAAGGGATAGCCCACCAGCAGGCAGAGCAGGGTGGCCATGGCCGCCATGCCTGCGGACGACAGGAGCATGGTCCCCAGCGCCGGGTCGAACAGCCGCAGGTAGTTGGAGAGGGTCAGCGTGGGTTCGATCAAGTCCCTGGGGTGGCGCGTCAGAAAGCTGACGCCCGTGAGCATCAGAAACGGAACCGCCCCGAAGAGGACGATCCAGGCCAGGGTCCCGCCGATGACCAGCCGCTTGAAGAGCCGGTTATCCCTCATGGGGCAGGACCACCTCCCAGCCCTCGAACCAGCCCACGGCCACGCGGTCGCCGGGGTGGAAGTAGAGGGTGTCGGCGTCCTCGTCGAAGAATTCGGAGACCAGGATGCGCTTGCCGTCGTCCAGGGATATCTCCACGTCGTAGGTAGCGCCTTTGTAGAAGGTGCGGTTGACCGTGCCGGTGAGCAGGACCTTGGCGAACTTGAGGGCCAGTTCCGGGGAGTCCTGCACCTCGCGCATGACCTCGACCCGGAAATCCTCGGGCCGGAGCATGACGTGCACCTTGTCGCCCACGGCAAAGGGCTTGGCGGTCTTGAGGAAGACCGGCGCGCCTTCGATCATGGCCTGGTAGCCGCCTTCGCGCACCTCGGCGATGACGCCGTCGAGCACGTTGATGTCGCCCACGAACCGGGCCACGTAGAGGTTGGCCGGTTCCTCGTAGATCTCGCGCGGGGTGCCCGCCTGCTCGATGCGCCCGTGGTTCATGACCACCACGCGGTCGGACATGGTGAAGGCCTCCTCCTGGTCGTGGGTGACCAGGACGAAGGTGATGCCCAGGGTGCGCTGCAGCTCCTTGAGTTCTTTTTGCATCTGCTTGCGCAGCCGGTGGTCCAGGGCCGAGAGCGGCTCGTCCAGGAGCAGCACCCGGGGGTTGTTGACGATGGCGCGGGCGATGGCCACGCGCTGCTGCTGTCCGCCGGAGAGCATCTTGGGCATGCGGTCGGTCATGGATTCGAGCCGCACCAGGCGCAGGGCGTCGCTGACCTTGCGCTCGATCTCGTCCTTGGGACAGCCCGCTATGCGCAGGCCGAACGCCACGTTGTCGAAGACGTTCATGTGCGGGAACAGGGCGTAGCTCTGAAAGACCGTGTTCACGGGCCGCGATTCGGGCGGGATGTCGGCCATGGGCTTGCCGTCGATGCGCACCTCGCCCTGGTCGCACTGCTCGAACCCGGCGATGATGCGCAGGGCTGTGGTCTTGCCGCAGCCCGAGGGGCCGAGCAGGGTCAGAAACTCGCCGTCCAGGATGGACAGGGAGACGTCCTCCAGGGCGGTGTCCGGGCCGAACGCCTTGGTGACGCCCAGGATGTCGATGACGGGACGGCTCATGACATGCCTCCCGGAACCTTGAGCGGCGCGGGAGCCGGGGCCGGGGCGACGGGAAGAAAGGGACGTAACGGTAGAGTGTGTTTCAAACGTTTTACGCCTTGAGAAAAGAAAAGGTGGGTAAGGACAGCGCCAGCCAATGTGCAAAGGAGGATATGCCATCCGGCCGGTTCCTCCAAGAATTTTTCGAACAGGGCGATGGCCGTGAAGTGCAGCAGGTAGAACGGGTAGCTGATCTTGCCGATCGCCCGGTCTGCGGAAAAACCGCCGAACGCCCGGAAAACGAAGGGGATCGTGACCAGGGCCGCCAGCGGCAGGCAGAACGGCTCCAGCCCGTCGGGCGCCAGGTCGGCGACGAAGATGGAGCCCGCCAGCAGCGCGGCGGCCAGGTAGTCGAAGGCCAGGGTCTCCTTGGGCAGCCGGGCGTAGGCCCGGTAGGCCAGGATCCCGCAGCCGAAGAGCCAGAACTCGGCCGGAAAGAAGCGGATGAAGAAGCCGACGTCCTTTGCGGGGCCGAAGAAGACGAAGAGCTTGATGCCCAGGCTGGCCGCGACGAGGCCGAGCAGGGTGCGGTTTTTCAGCCGCACCAGGAACGGGGCCAGGGCGTAGAACACCGCCTCCAGCGACAGGGACCAGGTCTGGACCAGGGGCAATTGCCGCCACACGGCGTCGCGGTTGGCGGAGACGAAGTGCAGGGAGCCGTCGGCGGCTCGGGACAGGCAGAAGAACAGGTCCTGGCCGAGCAGGGTCAGCGAGGTCCAGGCCCAGAGCAGCAGGGAGAGCGGGTCGGCCAGGAACGAGGCCAGCGCGGCCCGGGTGGTGTAGGGATGGACGCCGAGGAGGAGCAGCAGCGCCAGGCTCAGGGCCAGGGCGAACAGGTAGGGCGGGTACAGGCTGGCGATGCGCGCCCTGTAGAACTGGCGCGGGGTGGCGTAGGCCGTGTCCAGGATCAGGGCCATGTAGAAGCCCGAGATGGCGAAGAAGGTCAGGACCGCCTCGTGGCCGTCGACGATGGGCAGGTCCTCCAGCAGGGGGAAGTGCGAATTGAACACGGCCAGGGCGAGGAGCAGACGGATGAAGCCCACGACGTCACCGCCTCGCGCCGCCGCCCGCGAACGGGGCCGGAGGCCCGCCCGGGGCGGATTGAACGTGAAAATCGGGCAGCTGGGTCAGGACCCGCCACCCGACGCTCTCCGGCGACGGCCAAAGAAGGCTAGCCATCGTCCCTGCGAGGGTTTGCCGGCGCGCCGCCGTAGTCCGCGCCGGAACTGGCGTGGCGGTGCTGTGCGTCGTGGCGGTGGTTCATGCTGTGCTGCCTCCGGCATGGGCCGCCCGATGGCGCGGCCCGTCCTGTGAGCGCGGGACCGGTTTACCAGTCCTCGTCGCCCTCGTAGTCCAGTTCGTCTTCCAGGGTGTAGTTGCGCACCTTGATGCGCAGCTCCTCGTCGTCCTCGGTGACCACGCCCTCGACGGTGACCCAACGGTCGATGTGGTCCATCAGGTCCTTGCCGTTTTCGTCGTGCTCGATGATGAACTCCTCTTCGCCGTCCACCATCAGGATCACGCCCGAAACCGATTCGTCGTCCCACTCCATCGGGAGAATCTGCCCGAAGAGGGAGTCTTCATAAATATCCAGGGCCATGTCGCCTCCGTAGGTTATTGATACTTGGGTCCGTCGTCCTCGACGACGTCGATGTTGAGTCGATACACCACCCCGCCTTCCAGCGGGATGAAGTGCTTGTGGAACCGCTCCTCGCGGTCGAAACCGTTGGCCTCGTAAAATCCGCGCGCCCCTTCATAGGCCCGGTCGGCCCCGGTTTCAAGAAATACGCGCCGGGATTTTTCGGAGCCGATGCGCCGGGCCATTTCCGCCACCAGGGCGGAGCCGATGCCCAGCCGCTGGTATTCCGGGACCACCGCGATGCCGTAGAGCTCGTAGTTTTCGGGCCAGTTGGCGATGGGGCCGAAGCAGAGGAAGCCGATGGTCTTGTCGGCGCCGTCCTCCCGGGTCTTGGCCAGGATGAAGGTGTGGGGCGCGCCGCCTTCGCCGTAGGCGCTGTCCCAGGCCATGTCCTCCGCCGACCTCAGGGCGTCGGAGGTGAAGAGGCCGCTGGCGGCCGCCATGTTCAGGACGGCCTCCACTTCCTCGGGGCTGATGCCCCGGACGATGTGCACCTCGTGCACGGGTTCCGACGGGGTCTCTTCGTTGGCCATGGTGTCCATGTGGTTTTCCCTTTCGCTCATACCGTATGCCTGGTCAGGGTTGATTGGGTGGTTTCTGCCCGAGAGGGGCGACGCTTTCGACGTGGATGGTCTCCACGTCGCCGTCCCGCTTGACGGTCCCGGTCAGCCTGACCTCGGTCCGTTCCAGGGTCCGCAGCACGGGGAAGGCTTCCAGGTTGCCCACGCGCACCTCGCGCTCGCCCAGACAGGCGATGAGGATGTCCGTCACGTGGTACTGGTCGTCCCACTGGGCGGGCACGACCACGCCTCGGATGGTCTCCTTGAGCGGGTGTGTGGTATCGGGCCGATGTTTCACGCTGGTTTCCCTGTCCTTTGCCGCAGCCGCAAAAGCATGGCCCGTGCCGTTTTTGCAACTAGCTGCAATTGCAGGGAATTCATTTTTTCAGTGAAAGGAAAAGCGGAATTTCAAGTTCCGTATTGCCGATGAAACCAGGCTGTTTCGGGAGAAGAGGGGAGGGATTCCGTGGTTTTTGCGGGAAAAAGCCTGTTTTTATGATCTTTAAAAACAGGCTGTTGAAGAATAATAAGAATTTAAAATTCCGGTTATCTCGGAAATCGGAATTAATTATTCCGGAATTTCTTCCGCTTCAGGTCATGGCGGTGCATCAGCTTGTTCAACTGGCGCGGAGTGATGCCCGCGCGGGCGGCCGTGTCCTTGATGGACCCCGCGCATTGTTCCAGGAGCATGGTCAGGTACTGCTTCTCGAACTTGTCCACCGCGATCTGGCGGGCGTCCTTGAGCGGCAGGCCGGTCATGACCGGCGAGGTCACCACCTCGCCCTGGGGGCCGAGCAGGTCGGGCGGAAAGCTCTCGGGCCGGAGGATCTCGCCGGTCTCCAGGATGCAGGCGCGCTCGATGACGTTTTCCAGCTCGCGCACGTTGCCCGGCCAGTCGTATTCCAGGAGCAGGTCCAGGACGTGGGGATGGATGCCCCGGATTTCGGTGTTGAGCAGGCCGTTGAACTGCTTGATGAACCCTTCGGAGAGGCGGGGCAGGTCTTCCAGCCGCTCGCGCAGGGGCGGGATGCGGATGGGGAAGACGTTGAGGCGGTAGAAGAGGTCGCGCCGGAACCGCCCCTGTTCGCACAGCTCGCCCATGTCCTCGTTGGTGGCGGCGATGATGCGCACGTCCACTCCGATGTCGGCCTCGCCGCCCACGCGCTGGATGGTCCGCTCCTGGATGGCGCCCAGCAGCTTGACCTGGACCGACTGGCTGACCGTGCCGATCTCGTCCAGAAAGATGGTGCCGCCGTGGGCCAGCTCGAACTTGCCCAGCTTGCGCCTGACGGCCCCGGTGAACG
>JAZHDH010000175.1:0-3668 GCA_036584335.1 Pseudodesulfovibrio sp.
CTTCACCAAGGAAGAGGTGGCGGCTTTTTCCACTGCCATGCAATTTTCCAAGGAGTTCGCCTCCAAGCTGCAGGAGATGCTCGGCCAGAACACCATGAGCAAGGACCTGAAGCAGGCCTTCACCCTGATGAACCAGGAAATGGCCGCCATGGACGAGAAGGACCGCAAGCTGGTCAAGGCCGTGGGCAAGGCGTTCGCCGAAGCCGTCGGCGAGAAGGTCAAGGAAACCTCTGCGGCCAAGGACATCGAACAGGCCGTGGACCTGAAGCCCCGCGTGGCCGACGGCGAGAGCGAAAAGGCCATGGTCCGGGAAGACCTCAAGGACGCCATGACGGACCGCCGCGAGTCCATGTCCGAAGCCGCCGCCCGCAAGACCTCGCAAAACAAGACCCTGCCCCAGAAGGCGGAGGTCCAGGCCGAAACCGGGGACAACCGGGCCGAGACCGATTCGGACAAGACCTGGAAGGAATTTTTCGGCAAGCTGCGCGACGACGCCGCCCAGACCACCCGCCAGGTCCAGACCAGGGCCGAGAACGCGGACACCCTGCTGCGCTCCGCCACCAACGACATCACGGCCAAGACCCAGAACCAGACAGCGGAAAAGGTCGACGCCCCCAAGGTCATGCGCCAGGTGGAGGACGCCTTCATCAAGACGCTGAACAACGGCGTCAAGCAGCTCACCGTGCAGCTTTCCCCGGAGAACCTGGGCAAGCTGACCGTGGCCCTGCAGGTCAACGGCAAGGAAGTCAGCGCCACCATCCGCGCCGAATCCGCCGAAGCCGCCAAGGTCATCCAGGACCACCTGGAGATCATCAAGACCGCCCTGGAAAACCAGGGGCTGAAGGTGGACAAGCTGGAAGTGCAGGCGGGCCTGACCGGCAACCAGGACGGCAACAACTGGTTCGGCCAGGAACAGCACAACCTGGCCCGCGAGAGCGAGATCATGGCCGCCATGCGCAACCACATCCGCTCCATGCGCGGCGACGCCGCCGCCATCCAGGACACGGCGCAGGCCATGCTCCGCCCGACTCACACCGACGGATTGCACATCGTCGCCTAAGCGAGGTCCATCATGGGTTACGTCGACACCACCGGATATTTGCTGGGACAGCAGGAAGCCTATCTGGCCGCCTCCAACACGCCCGAGCACTCGGACTCCCTGGATCAGGACGCCTTCCTGACGATCCTGGTCGCGCAACTGACGCATCAGGACCCCCTGAGCCCCATGGACGACGCCGACATGACCGGCCAGCTCGCGCAGTTCGCCAGCCTGGAACAGCTGACCAACATCAACACGAACATCGAAAGCCTCGGCAAGGCCATGCAGAACGACGACCTGCTCACCGCGGTCAGCTTCATCGGCAAGGAAGTGAAGGCCGAGGGCTACAACATCAGCCTGGAAGAAGGCAACGCCTCGACCATCTACTACGGCTTCGGCGAAGCGGTGACCGGCATCATGATGAACATTTACGACAAGGACGGCGCCATCGTCCGCACGGTGGAGCTGGGCAGCAAGGAAGCCGGAACCTACCAGTACGAGTGGGACGGCAAGAACGAGGCGGGCACGGTCCTGCCCGACGGCACCTACGGCGTCGGCATCCTGGGCACGGACACCGACGGCAACCCGGTGCTCGTCCAGACCGAGATATCCGGCGTGGTCGACGCGGTGGTCAACGAGTCCGGCACCCGGTACCTGCGCCTCAAGGACGGCCGCTTCCTGAGCTTCCTGAACGTCACCGAGGTCGTGGACCCGGGCACTGAAAGCGTGGTCGATTCCGAGGAAACCACGGAAGAAGAATAGCACTGACGATCACCGGCGGCCCCGCCGCCGGGTCACTCTTGGAGAAGAGATAGGAGGTAGATATGGGTTTAGGAGCATCACTGTATTCGGGAATCACGGGCCTTTCGGCCCATTCCGAACGCATGACGGTCATCGGCAACAACCTTGCCAACGTCAACACCATCGGTTTCAAGGGGTCCCGCATGCACTTCGAGGACCTGCTGAGCCAGGACTACTCGACGGTCAACGGCGTGGGCCAGGTGGGGCGTGGCGTGCGCGTTTCCACCATTTATTCGGACTTCGGCCAGGGCTCCTTCGAGTCCTCCACCGAAGCCACGGACATGGCCATCTCGGGCGAGGGCTTCTTCATCGTCTCGCCCAAGGGCGAGGAAAACAAATTCTACACCCGGGCGGGCAACTTCCGTTTCGATGAAAACGGCTACCTGGTCGATCCGCACGGGTACATCCTGCAGGGCTGGCAGGTGGAGCAGGCCTCGACCACGGTTTCGACCACCGCGTCGACCACGGACAACGCCGCCCAGTCCACCCGCATCATCGGCACCCCCACGGACATCCGGCTGGAGAATTTCCAGTCCGCCCCCAGGCCGACCAGCAACGTGTCCATCGTCACCAACCTGGACCCGTCCTCGGCGGACAGCTCCACGGTCAGCGGCGGCGCGGGCAGCCCGTACTTCGCCATGTTCAACAACTGGGACGGTTCGGCGGACACGCCCCTGGCCTCCACCCGGTACGCCTACTCGACCACCATCAAGGTCTTCGACGACATCGGCACCGCGCACAACCTGACCGTGTACTTCGACCCGGTCACCATGAGCAACGCGGGCGGCGACACGGTGTGGGAATACATGGTCACCGTCGATCCCACCGCCGACAAGCGCATGCTCTCCGGCGCCAACGGCCTGACCACCCAGATCGGCCAGGGCCAGACCTCGGCTGCGGGCGTGCTCATGGTCGGCACCCTGACCTTCACCTCCGGCCAGTTGGCGGGCATGAACGCCTATACGCTCAAGTCCAACGGCGGCAACAACGGCGGCCCGAAGAACCTGGACAACTGGACCCTGGCGGACTTCTCCACCGGCGGCTACCCCGTGTTCACCGCCAACTTCCTGGGCAAGTCCAACGCCAGCACGGCCCAGGCCACCAACGCGTCGCCCATCCAGCTGGATTTCGGCATCGCCAACAAGGACCTGTCGAGCAACGGCTCCCACAACCCGGACACCAAGGGCTGGGCCGTGGGCCAGGGTTCGCTGCCCATTCACGCCAGCGCCCTGACCAATACCACCAACACCACCTGGATTCCGAACTTCAAGGACCCGGCGGTGAGCGCCCTGGCGACCCAGAGCTACGACACCGGCGGCTCGTCCACCCTGTTCCAGAGCCAGGACGGCTACTCGGCGGGCGTGCTCCAGAACGTGTCGGTCAACCGCGAAGGCGTGCTCAGCGGCCACTATTCCAACGGCCAGGTGCTGGAGCTCTACGCCCTGACGCTGGCGACCTTCACCAACCAGCACGGCCTGCGGCGCGAGGGCGGCAACCTCTTCTCGGAAACCCTGGAATCCGGCCCGGCCCTGACCGGCCAGGCGGGCTCCACCGGCAAGGGCACCGTGGACGGCAACTCGCTCGAGATGTCCAACGTGGACATGGCCACGGAATTCGTGCGCATGATCACCACGCAGCGCGGCTTCCAGGCCAACACCAAGGTCATCACCACCACGGACTCGATGCTCGGCGAAGTCATCGCCATGAAGCGATAAGGCAACAATGGTCTTGAGTAACCCATACGGATAGACTCCTTCTCCAAGCGCCCCGCGTCTGACCCGCGCGGGGCAACGAAAGCGAAGCGGCCCGGCAGTTACTGCCGGGCCGC
>JAZHDH010000176.1:0-3662 GCA_036584335.1 Pseudodesulfovibrio sp.
GGGCGTGACCGGCGTGGTGGTCAACGATTCGCTGGTGCTGCTGGATTTCATCAACAGGCTCTACGCGGCGGGATACGCGCGTGCCGAGGCGATCCGCGAGGCGGTGCGCATCCGGCTGCGGCCCATCCTGCTGACGACGCTGACCACGACCCTGGGCCTGCTGCCCATGGCGATCGGCGTCCCGTCCTATTCCCTGGTCTGGGGCACCATGGCCACGACGTTCGTCACCGGCCTGTGCGTGGCCACCACGCTGACCTTGTTCATCATGCCCATCGAGTGGGACCTGCTGATGCGCTGGCGCGAACGCAAAGAGGCCCGCCGAGCCGAAAATGCGGCACGGCAGGAAGGCGAAGGCCCGGCGTAGGCCGCCGGGCTGGACAAGCCGGAAGTCTGGATAATATCTAGACGATCTCTAGAAAATGGGCGAATTGGCTGTATTCATGGCGGAAAGCAGTCCTCGTCCGGGAGGGCGCCGGGCCTGCTGTGGGTCTTTCCCTGCCGGAATCAGGAATTAGGTATACTGTCACCCTAATTTACAGGTCGATCAGGTCCACCTGCCCCTCGGTGACGGGGGTTCCCAGGAAACGGCTCCCCGTGCGCGCGAACCGGGCCACGTCGTCCGTGGTCAGGTACCGCGTCTGCCCGCACGATCCCACGGGCCGCCGAAGCCCCATGGATTCGAGCGCGTTGAACACGGTATGCGCCGTGGTGGCCGCCGAATCCACGATGGTGGTGGAGGCCGGGACCACGGCCCGGATGGCCGGGGCCAGCAGCGGAAAATGCGTGCAGCCGAGGACCAGCGTGTCGGGAATCTCGGGGGCTTCCTCGCCCGAGGCGGGCCGGAACAGGGGGTCGAGATAGCGCTTGGCCACGGCCTCGGGCACGTCGCCCTCGGTCCACCCCTCCTCGGCCAGGGGCACGAAGAGCGGGCACGGGTGGCCCTCGATGCGCGCGTCCGGGTTCATGGCGTGGATGGCGCGCTGGTAGGCCCCGCCCGCGATGGTCGATTCCGTGGCGATGACCGCGATGAAATTGTTGCGCGTGGCCCGGCAGGCGGCCTGGGCTCCGGGCTCGACCACGCCGATGACCGGGATGTCCGGGTAGGCCTCGCGCAGGGCGGTGATGGCCACGGCCGATGCCGTGTTGCAGGCGACCACCAGCAGCTTGATGCCGCGCCGGACCAGCTCGGCCGCGCACTGCACGGCGTAGCGCGAAACGGTCTGGCCGGACTTGGTGCCGTAGGGCAGCCGGGCGGTGTCGCCCAGGTAGACCACGTCCTCGCAGGGCATGCGCTGCCGAAGCGCCTTGAGTACGGTCAGGCCGCCCACGCCCGAATCAAACATCCCGATGGGTTGCAACGGTGCTTTTTCCATTGTTCCAGGCTCCTTGCGCGGGAGTTTGATCGCAAGCGGCCGCGAAGGCAATCCTTTTCTGCCGGAACTCAGCCTTCCTTGGAGAAACCGACCATCTGCTGCGCCCAGTTGCGGGTGTGGGCGTAGACCTCGTCCGCCGTGGCGGAGTCGATCTTGAGCCGCTTGAGACAGTCCTCGACCATGTCCCACTTGCCGAGCTCGTAGTTCTTGGCCAGGAAGAGCAGGTCGCAATCGGTGTCGCGCTCGCGCAGGGCCGAAACGATGGCCTCGTCCAGGGGGAGCTTCTGGAGGATGTCCTCCATGTCCATGCCGAGCATGGCGTCGAGCAGGGAGAACAGGCCGGTGATGAACAGGGTGTCGGACTGGCACACGCGGCCGGTTCCCGACAGCTCGCACACCGATTCCAGGAACTTGGCGCGGTGCACGGACATGAAGGCCAGCTCGCCGCCTGTGGGCGCGGGGTTCAGGTCGGACATGAGCGCGGAGCGCAGCCACTGCTTGGCGTGGATCAGCCCCATCATGTCGATGGCCCGCTTGAGCGAGGTCACCTTCTGGCGCAGGCCGAAGCCCACGGAGTTGATGTAGCGGAAGAGCCGGTAGCTCAGGTTGGGGTCGGATTGCAGGATCTCGGCCAGCCGACGGGGCTCGAAGTCGGTGTCGGACAGTTCGCCGAGCAGCTGGAGCTTGGTCAGTTCGTTCGAGGTCAGCTTCTTGCCCGGGATGATTTCGGGCCTGCTGAAGAAGAACCCCTGGAACAGGTCGAAGCCCATGTCGCGCAGGGCGTCGAAGGTCGCCTTGTCCTCGACCTTTTCGGCCAGGAGGAGCAGCCGGTCCCGGTCGGGCAGCGAATCCAGGGCCTTGCGCACCCGGTCGGGGTCGGAGCCCAGCTCCAGGATGTCCAGCTTGACGATGTCCGCCAGCTTGAGAAACGGCAGGAGCGAGGGTTGGCCGAAGAAGTCGTCCACCGCGATGGTGTACCCCGCCTCCTTGAGGCGGCGGACTGCGGACAGGGCCTTCTTCGAGGGCCGCACGTCCTCCAGCACCTCGATGATGCAGGACTCCCTGGGCAGGGCGAAGCCTACGTCGTCCACCAGGAGCTGTTCGGGAAAGTTGATCAGGATGCGCGCCCCTTCGGCCATGCCCTCCATGGCCAGGGTCAGCCCGTCGGCGATGACCGAGGCCGTGGCCTGGGAGCCGTCGGTGACGTTGGCCATGTTGGCGGTCTGGCCGGAGCGGAACAGCAGCTCGTATCCCCAGACGGTCTCGTTGGGGTGGAACACGGGTTGGCGGGCGACGAAAATCGCCTCGGTGGACAGGACACTTTGTGCCATGGTCCCACCTTATACCAAATTGTGTTTCGTGCACAAGGAATCAATGATCAACAGGGGAACATCGGGAAAATCACTTGAGAATATCGACGGACATGCTGCTGCGGCGCAGGGCCTTGCGGAACAGGTCGAGGTCGTCTCCGCTCTCGGCCAGGATTTCGTCCAGGTAGTCGAGGTTGCGCCGGATGGCCACGGCGTAGAGGTCTTCGTCCACGTTCCAGCGCTGGCGGAAATAGTGGCGCATGTAGCGGTCCACCGAACCGAAGTCGTGATCGAGCCGCCTGCGGGCCACGTCCTGGTAGAAGTTGCGGGTCTTGATCAGCAGGTCGTAGGCGCTGGCGTAGCCGGGCAGCCGGGCCTCCTTGAATTCCTCGAAGAGCAGCAGGAGTTTTTCCAGGTAGTAGCGGTCCGCGATCTGGGCCAGCAGGTCGGCGCTGCCCAGGAAGTGGCCCATCAGCCGCATGTCCGGCGTGCGGAAGGCGATCCTGGCGGGCGACATGGCCAGTATGGTGCAGCGGATGCAGTCGGCGATGTCTTCCATCTCGTCGGCGGGCAGGTCTCCGGCCAGGTTTTCGCGCATGAACTGGATCGATCGCTCCTCGTGGCCCACGGTGTACTTGGCCCCGGTGCCCTGGGTGTCGTCCGTGGTCTGGATCAGCCCCACGTCGTGGTAGAGGGCGGAGAGCAGCCCCTTGACCACGTCCTCCTCCACGAAGAGGTTGCCTGCGGCCATGGCCCCGTAGATCAGCCGTGCGTCGGCCAGGAGCACGGAGCAGGTGTGTTCGAAGTCGTGGTACCGGGTGTTGCTGGCCTGATAGCCGGGGTACTTGCCGAAGAAAAGCTGCTCCACGTCCCGGAAGGCCAGGTGGAACAGGCGGCGGTCGTAGCCGGGAAAGTTTTCGGACAGGATGCGGTCGACCTCGCGCAGCACGCACTCGGCGTCGGCGGGGTCCACGAAATC
>JAZHDH010000177.1:0-3631 GCA_036584335.1 Pseudodesulfovibrio sp.
GGTCTGCCACGTGGACGCCATGGAGGACGCCGCGCACCACGCGGGCATGGGCCTGAACTAGCCGTCCGAAACCGACCAATGAGCGCCCCGGCCCAGCGCCGGGGCGCTTTCGTTCGGGCTTTATCATCCGGCCCCCTTCGTGTACCATGCGCCGCAAGGCGAACGTTCAACCCCCGCGAGGTTTTCATGTCCGGCGACCGGTTCGAATTCTACCTGACCGAAGTCAAGGCGGGCTGGCTGGAGGCCGGCATCGTGCTCGACGGCTCCCACCACGACCTGAGCGCCCAGTGCAACTTCTCCGAGCCGATCAAGGACCTGTGCCGCTGCCTGTGCGACGCCCACGGCCTGACCGGGCCGGTGGACATGGAGACGAACTACCGCCACCTGGAATTCGAATGGGTGGGCGAAGGCTGGCTCTACTACTGGAACGTCACCCCCCTGCCCGGCGGCGAGCTGCGCGTCACCGTGGACTTCAAGGGCAAGCGCGAGGTGGGCGGCAGGGAATACCCGGTCTGGGACCTGGACTTCACCCTGCCGTGGGAGACCCTGGCCCGCCAGGTCTTCACCCAGGCGTCCGAACTGCTCTGGCAGCACGGCTTCACCGGCTACCACGACCGCTGGACCAAGGAATTTCCGGCCGCCCAGGTCATGCGCCTGGGCCACCTGCTGCACGGCCAGCCGCTGACCACCGACGACTTCGCCCGCGAGCTCGGCTACCTGGCCGAAACCCGCTGATCCCATGCGGCTGTGGACCGTCCATCCCCGCTACCTCGACGTCAGGGGGCTGACCGCCGTCTGGCGCGAGGGACTGCTGGCGCGCCACGTCCTGCTCGGCCTGACCAGGGGGTACGTCCACCATCCCCAGCTCATCCGCTTCCGCGCCCTGCCCGACCCCGTGGCCGGGGTGGACGCCTTCCTCGCCGCAGTCCTGGCCGAATCGCGCCGCAGGGGCTACCGCTACGACGCGTCCAAGATCGACGCGGCGGCCACGTCCCCGCAGATCGAGGAGACCACGGGCCAACTCGACCACGAATGGGCGCACCTGCTGCGCAAGCTGGAAACCCGCGACCCGGCACGCCGCAGGGAATACGCCGCCGTGGCCCGGCCCGATCCGCACCCGCTCTTCACCCTGGTCGAAGGCCCGGTCCGGGACTGGGAAAAACGCTGACCGCCCGGCGCGTCATTAGACATGCGCCCGGTTTTCCGGCATATTGCCCTTGATTCTTCCCCTGCAACCGCCACCGGGACCCCGACCATGAAGCTGCGCATCCCCCAGGACGTCGAATACAAGGACATCAACGACCCGGACTTCGCCCGCATGGCGGCCCGCTGCGCAGCCTTTTCGCTGACCGTGCTGCGCGGGCTGGAGCCTTTCTATGGCCTGTACAAGGCCGTGGAGTACCTGGTGCGCCACCGGATCGAAGGCGACGTCGCCGAATGCGGCGTGTGGCGCGGCGGGTCGGTGATGCTGGCCGCCCTGGCCTGCGCGCACTTCGGCGACACGGCCCGGCGGTTCCACCTCTTCGACACCTTCGAGGGCAACCCCGAGCCCGCCCCCGTGGACCTGGACTGGGACGGCAAGAACCCTCACGCGGCCTGGGAGGAATACGAGAAGCGCGGCATGAAGTGGGCCTGGGGCGGACCGCTCGCGGAAGTGCGCAAGAACGTGCTCTCCACCGGCTATCCCGAGGACCGCTTCACCTTCGTCCCCGGCCGGGTCGAGCAGACCCTGCCCGGCGCGGCCCCCGAACGGCTGGCCCTGCTGCGGCTGGACACGGACCTGTACCAGTCCACGGCCCACGAGCTGGAAACCCTCTACCCCCGGCTCGCCGTGGGCGGCGTGCTGATCATCGACGACTACGGCTACTACCAGGGCGCGCGCCGGGCCACGGACGAATACCTGGAGCGGACCGGGGCCACGATCCTGCTCAACCGCATCGACGCCTCGGTCCGGCTCGGCGTCAAGGTCGGGTAGGCCGTGCGCGCCGCTCCCCGCTTCTCCCTCTGCCTGCTCCTGGTCCTGCTCTGGTGCCTCCCGGCCCGAGCCGCAGGCGACCCGTGGAAGGCCAAACCCCGATGCGTCTTCGGCATGCCCTACATCGGCCGGGCCGTGCAGCCCGACCAGGCCGGCATCGTCATCAACGTCCTGCGCCTCGTCTTCGAGGGCCAGGGCGTGGAGGCCCGGCACGAGGTCATGCCCTACGAACGGGCCGCCGACGAGGTGGGGAAGGGGACCATCCAGTGCACCCTGGACGTGGGCAACCGGCATCCCAAGTCCCTGCCCACCGAGCGCCCCCTGCTCAACTACGACCTGGCCGCCGCCCGGCTGGCCGCCACGCCCTGGAAAGGGGTTGAGTCGCTGCGGGGCACACGGGTGGCCTACCTGCAAGGCTTCGACCTGGGCGAACTGGTCCCGGTGCCCTTCACGCCCCAGCCGGTCTTCGACCTGGCCTCGGCCTTTCCCATGCTCGAGGACAAGTTCGTGGCCTTCATCCTCGACGACGTCCGGCTGCTCGACCGCGCCCTGCGCGACTCCCGCATCCCGTCCCATCTCTTCGCCGTCGAGCCGATCACGTCCCTGCCGGTGCGGCTGATCTTCGCGCCCACCGACGAGGGCCGCCGCTACCGCGACATCTACGACCGGCGCATGCGCGAACTGGCCGCCTCGGGAGAGCTGGCCCGGGTGCTGCTGGAAAGCGGCCTGTCGCAGGAGCGCGTCGACCGTCTGCTCAAGGCCCGGTGATCCGCCTATGGACGAGTACGAACGTATCGCCCCGCACTACGACCGGACGGTCGGCGCGTTCCTGCGCCCGGTGCACCGCGCCGTGCTCGACGCCCTGCCCGGCCCCGGCCCCCTGCTCGACCTGTGCTGCGGCACCGGCCTGCTGACCGGCCTGGCCGCAACCCAAGGCCGAGCGGCCTTGGGCGTGGACCTCTCCCCGGCCATGCTCACGCGGGCAAGACACACGAATCCCGGCGTCCGCTTCATCCTCGCCGACGGCGCGTCCCTGCCCTTTGCCGCCGCCACCTTCGCCGCCGTGGCCGTCTGCTTCGCCCTGCACGAAAAGCCCGCCCCCACCGCCCGGGCCATGCTCGCCGAAGCCCGCCGCGTGACCGCGCCCGGCGGCGCACTCCTGGTGGCCGACTACCGCGCCCCCCGGGGAGCCGAACCCCTGGCCCGGCTGACCGGCCTCGGCGTGGCCGTCGTCGAGCGCCTGGCCGGACGCAACCACTTCGCCCACTACCACGCCTTCCGCCGCAGCGGCGGCAGCCGCGCCCTGCTGGAAAGCGCCGGGCTTGAGCCGGACCGCACCGGGCTGTTTTTGGGCGGAACGGTGGGCATTTATCGGGCTGAGGTTTGATTGGGGGAAGAGGGGAATGCCTAGATTCGCCCCGGCCCGAATCTTTGCGGACAGAGCCCACGCCGTGTGGGCTGCCTGGCAGGAACTTGAAAATCATGCCATTACGGCGTTTCGGACATTGTCGGAGAGGGGCCGGGGAACGAACCCGATTTCCCTTTTCGCGGGACTGGTCCGCCCCTATCTTGAATCATCACGCCCAACATCCTCAACCCGCCCCGCGCAGCGGAGATAGAGAGTTTGGGAAGGGAGATGGGATGGGGGGCCGGGGG
>JAZHDH010000178.1:0-3618 GCA_036584335.1 Pseudodesulfovibrio sp.
TGCAGGACCCGGCCCGGGTCTATCCCTGGGCCTGGGTTTCCTACGGCCTGGCCCGCGCCGCCCTGGGCGACGTCCCGGGAACCGTGGCCGCCTGGTCCCGGGTGCCCCCGACCCTCGGGAAGGTCACGTCCGCGCTTCGGGAGCAACTGGCCCTGCTGGCGACGGACCCGGGTGCGGCGGCCCTGCGCCGGGCGGCCGAGGTCGTGGGCGATGCCGTGCTTTCGGCTTCGCAGCGGGCCGACGGAAACGGGCGGCCGACCCTGCGCCAGATCGGCGGGGTGCAGTCCGGCGCGGGCTTCGACGACGCGCACGAGAGGCGCTCCAAGCTGGGCAAGGGTTCGTCCCGCTGGTAGCGCGGGCTGTTTCACACCAATGAAAAGCCGCCCGATCCGGTCTGTCCGGGTCGGGCGGCCTCGTATTCGGGAGGGAGGCTACCGCTCGAAGACCGCGCCCCGGGAGGCGGAGGTGACGAGCTTGGCGTAGCGGCGCAGGAAGGGCGACTTGATTTCTTTTTGCACCGGTTTGAAGGCCTTCCTGCGGGCCTCCAGTTCGGCGTCTTCCACCAGCAGGTTGATGGACCGGGCCGGGATGTCGATGGCGATCCTGTCGCCGTCCTTGATCAGGCCGCAGGGGCCGCCCGCCGCAGCTTCGGGCGAGATGTGGCCGATGGCCGCGCCCCGGGTGCCGCCGGAGAACCGGCCGTCGGTGATCAGCGCCACGGACCCGCCCAGCCCCATGCCGGAGATGGCCGAGGTCGGGGTGAGCATCTCGCGCATGCCCGGGCCGCCCTTGGGGCCTTCGTAGAGCACCACCACCACGTCGCCGGAGGTGATTCTGCCGCCGAGGATGGCCTCCACGGCCTCCTCCTCGGAGTTGAAGACCTTGGCGGCGCCGGTGTTGACCATCATCTCCGGGGCCACGGCGGACTGCTTCACGCAGCAGCCCTCGGGCGCGATGTTGCCGTAGAGGATGGCGATGCCGCCCTCCTGCGAGTACGGGTTGTCGATGGGCCGGACGATCTCGTGGTCGGTGACGTGCGCGTCCAGGTCCTTCAGGTTCTCGCCCAGCGTCTTGCCGGTGACGGTCAGGGCGTCGAGGTGGAGCAGGCCGCGCTTCGCCAGCTCGCTCATCACGCCGGGGATGCCGCCCGCCTCGTCCAGCTCCTCCATGTAGTGGGGGCCGGCCGGGGCCAGCTTGCACAGGTTGGGCGTTTTCTTGCTGATCTCGTTGAACATTTCCAGCTTCAGGTCCAGCCCGGCCTCGGCGAAGAGGGCGGGCAGGTGGAGCGTGGTATTGGTGGAGCAGCCCAGCGCCATGTCCATGGTCACGGCGTTGTGCACGGCCTTTTCGGTGACGATGTCGCGCGGGCGGATGTTCCTTTCGAGCATCTCCATGACCTGCATGCCCGCCTTTTTGGCCAGGCGCACGCGGGCGGACATCACCGCCGGGATGGTGCCGTTGCCGGGCAGGGCCAGGCCGATGGACTCGGAGAGACAGTTCATGGAGTTGGCCGTGAACATGCCCGAACACGAGCCGCAGGTGGGACAGGCGGACTGCTCCAGGTCGGTCAGCTCGTCCAGGGTCATGGACCCGGTCTTGACCCGGCCCACGCCCTCGAAGACGGTGATCAGGTCGGCGCTGCGGCGGCGGCCGGCGAGCATGGGTCCGCCCGAGACGATGACGGCCGGGATGTTCAGCCGGAGCATGGCCATGAGCATGCCGGGCACGATCTTGTCGCAGTTGGTGATGCAGACGAGGGCGTCGAAGGGATGGGCCGTGGCCATGATCTCCACCGAGTCGGCGATGATCTCGCGGCTGGGCAGGGACATCTTCATCCCTTCGTGGTTCATGGCGATGCCGTCGCACACGCCGATGGCCGGGAATTCGATGGGCGTGCCTCCGGCCATGCGGATGCCCGCCTTGACCGCCTCGGCGATGGTGTCGAGGTGGATGTGGCCGGGAATGATCTCGTTGGCGGCGTTGCAGACGCCGATGAGGGGCCGCTCCATCTCCTCTTTGGTCAGCCCGGTGGCGTAGAGCAGCGAGCGGTGGGGGGCCTTTTCCAGTCCGGCGGTCATTTTTTTGCTTCGCATGGCGTTCTCCTCGGTGAGTGCAATCGGTTCGCCAGTTGACCCCGAACGGTCCGGGGTGTCAACCGGTCGCGGTCAGCCCATGATCTCGGCCACCCGCTTTTGTATATAGTCCTGAATCTCGGCGACGCGGGCCTCGTCGGCGGACACGACCGTGGCGGCCAGGCCGGGGATGGCCTTTTCGTCCAGCCCGCTCATCATGCCCACGGTGAACTCGTCCACGTCCTCGTCGGCCGGGCGCAGCCCGCAGCCGCCCACCGCGCCGACGACCTCGCCGTCCTTCCGCACGGGCACGGACACGCGCAGCATGCCCGCGTCGCACATTTCGGCGAAGGGTTCGCCTTCCTTGAGCAGCTGGGTGAACATCTGGCCCGCCATGACGCAGATGGAGGGAAAGCCCTTGGCGTCGTTGCGGATGGCCCGGCACAGGTCGTTGCCCCAGGTGTTGCCGAAGAGCCGCTTGCCCTCGGCGTCCATGATGTCGGCGTTGAGGCCGTAGCGGTCGTGCAGCTCCTGTTGCAGGGCGCGCCACTGCTCTTCGGGCGCAAAATCGGTCAGCTTCATGGTGGTCTCGCCTCGTATTCGGAAAGGGTCCAGTGATCGGGATGAACGGGTGTGGTACCCCTATTCCCGGCGGCGCGCAAGGCCGACAAGGGGAGCGGCCGCCTCGAATAGTGGTTTTCAGGCCGGGCAAAAGCAGCTAGAAGGACCGGTGGAGAGACCATGACGACGCAAGACTGGAAAACCGATTTCCGCGCCATGACCTTCGGCGTGCCGTGGAACCTGATGCTGCTGACCTTCGGCTCGTTCCTCATCGCCTTCTCGGTCAAGGCGGTGGCCGTGCCCCACGGGCTGCTCACCGGCGGCATGTCCGGCATCGCGCTGCTGTGCTATTACGTGTTCGGCGGGCTGACGACCGGCCAGTGGTACCTGCTGCTCAACCTGCCGGTGTTCGTGCTCGGCTGGGTCTCGGTCAGCCGCAAGTTCTTTTTCCTGAGCCTCTACGGCATGTTCGCCACTTCGGCCTTCATCGACCTCATCCCCTGGACCCTGCCCATCGAGGACGTCTGGCTGGCCGTGCTTACCGGCGGCGGCCTCCTGGGCGCGGGAGTGGGCGTGGCCCTGCGCTCGCTCGGCTCCACGGGCGGGTCCGACATTCTGGCCGTGATCTGCAAGGAGCGGTTCAACCTCTCCATGGGCTCGTTCGAGTTCTGGTTCAACATGCTTGGCTTCGTCGGCGGTTTCGCCTTCCTGGACATGCACATCGTGCTCTACTCCATCGCCATGACCTTCATCACGGCCGTGGCCATCGAGTACGTGGTGCACATGTTCAGCGAGCGCAAGATGGTCATCATCGTCTCGGACAACGCGGACGCGGTGCGCCGCACCATCCTCGACGACCTGGACCGGGGCGTGACCCTGCTCGACGGCACGGGCGGCTGGTCCGGTGACCCCAAGAAGGTCATCCTGACCATGATCTCGTCCATGCAGCTCAAGCAGCTGGAGGAGCTGGTCTACGCCGTGGACC
>JAZHDH010000179.1:0-3605 GCA_036584335.1 Pseudodesulfovibrio sp.
GAGGCCGCGATGATGGCCGTGCGCAAGACCAAGCGGCGCAAGGTCGTGGTCTCCGAAGGGCTGAACCCGATCTACCGGGTCATGCTCGGGTCCTACACCTCGAACCTGGACCTGGAGTTCGTCACCGTGCCCCACAAGGACGGCATGACCGACATCGAGGGGCTCAAGGCGGCCATCGACGGCGACACCGCCGCCGTGCTGGTCCAGAACCCGAACTTCTTCGGCTCCATCAACGACTTCACCGACCTCTTCGCCACGGCCAAGGCGAACAAGACCGTGTCGGTCATGTCCGGCTACCCGGTGATGGCCGCCCTGCTCAAGACCCCGGGCCGGATGGGCGCGGACGTGGCCGTGGCCGAGGGCCAGTCGCTCGGCCTGCCGCTCTCCTTCGGCGGCCCCTACCTGGGCGTCATGACCTGCACCAAGGACATGGTCCGCCAGATGCCCGGCCGCATCGTCGGCCGCACCGTGGACTCGAAGGGCCGCACCGGCTACGTGCTCACCCTCCAGGCCCGCGAGCAGCACATCCGCCGCCAGAAGGCGACCTCGAACATCTGCTCGAACCAGTCCCTGTGCGCCCTGCGCGCCCTGGTCCACCTCTGCGCCCTGGGCGAGCTGGGCCTGAAGCGCGCCGCCCGCGTCGGCGTGGAGCGCGCCCACCTCTGCGCCGGGCTGCTCACGGCCATTCCCGGCGTCTCGCTGCTGACCAAGGGAGCGTTCGGCAACGAATTCGCCGTCATCCTGCCGGTCAACGCCTACGACGTCATCGCCAAGCTGGCCGCCCGGGGCTACGTGCCCGGGTTCCCGCTCGGCCGCTACTACGACGACCTGGAAAACGGCCTGCTGGTGGCCTGCACGGAAAAGACGAGCGAGGAGCAGATCGGCATCTTCGCCGAGATGCTCAAGGGGGCGCTGAGATGAAGACCATATTCGAGAAATCCGTACCCGGACGCGAAGGCTGCTGGCCCTGCGAAGGCATGGCCGAAGAGGCTTACATTCCCAAGGACCTGCTGCGTGACGGCGACATAGGGCTGCCTTCCGCAAGCGAGCTGGACGTGGTCCGCCACTTCACCCGGCTCTCCCAGCGCAACTACGGTGTGGACGGGAACTTCTACCCGCTGGGGTCGTGCACCATGAAGTACAACCCCAAGTTCACCGAGGTCGCGGCCGCGCTGCCCGGCTTCACCCGGCTGCACCCGGTGCTGCCCCAGCTCCAGGGCGCGGGGGGCCTGTGCCAGGGCGCGCTGGAGGTGATGTACGAGACCGAACGGCTGCTGTGCGAGATCACCGGCATGCACGCCTACACCCTGCACCCCATGGCGGGCGCGCACGGCGAGCTGACCGGCGTCATGCTCATGGCCGCCTACCACAAGGACAAGGGCAACAGGAAGACCAAGGTCATCGTGCCCGACTCTGCCCACGGCACCAACCCGGCCTCGGCCGCCATCGCGGGCTACGACGTGGTCAGCGTGGCGTCGGTGGACGGCATCGTGGACCCGGCCGCCCTGGCCGAAGTCCTGGACGACGAGGTGGCGGGCATGATGATGACCTGCCCCAACACGCTGGGGTTGTTCGAGAAAAACCTGCCCGAAATCGTGCGCATGCTGCGCAAGGTCGACGCCCTGCTCTACTACGACGGCGCGAACCTCAACGCCATCATGGGCAAGATGCGCGTGGGCGACGTGGGCTTCGACATCGTCCACCTCAACCTGCACAAGACCTTCGCCACCCCGCACGGCGGCGGCGGCCCGGGCTCCGGCCCGGTGGGCGTCAGCGAGAAGGTGGTCCCCTACCTGCCCGTCTCCCGCGTGGAGAAGCAGGAGGACGGCCGCTTCCGCCTCAACTACAACCATCCCAAGTCCATCGGCTACGTGGCCCCGTTCTACGGCAACTTCGGCGTGGTGCTCAAAGCCTACGCCTACATCCTGCGCCTCGGGCGCACCGGCCTGATCCGGGCCACGGAGAACGCGGTCCTTTCGGCCAACTACATCCGCAAGCGGCTCGCGAACCACTTCGAGGTTCCCTACGACCGCATCTGCATGCACGAGTTCGTGGCCACGGCCGCGCCCCAGGCGGCCAAGGGCGTCCACGCCCTGGACATCGCCAAGGCGCTGCTCGACAAGGGCTACCACGCGCCCACGGTCTACTTCCCGCTCATCGTGCCCGAAGCGATCATGATCGAGCCCACCGAGACCGAGAACAAGGCGACCCTGGACGAGTTCATCGACGCCCTCATCGAGATCGCCGAGCGCGTGGACACCGACCCGACCTCCATCACGTCCGCCCCCGTGACCCTGCCCGTGACCCGGCTCGACGAGACCCGGGCCGCCCGCGCCATGGAGCTGACTGATGACTTATGATCTGGCGGTGATCGGCGCCGGCCCCGGCGGCTATGACACCGCCGTGGAGTGCGCCCGGCTCGGCCTCAAGGTCGCGCTGGTCGAAAAACGCGACCTGGGCGGCACCTGCCTCAACCGGGGCTGCATCCCGACCAAGCTCTGGCTGGGCGCGACATCAGCCATTGAGGAACTGCACAACCAGGCGCGGATGAAGGTGGCCTCGGGCGAGGTCACCGTGGACTTCGCCGCGCTCCAGGACCGGGTGCAGAAGCACCTGGCCGGGACGCGCAAGGCCATGGCCGCCCAGCTCGGGCAGTTCGACGTGAACCTCTTCCGGGGCACCGGCCGCCTGGCCGGGACCGGCAAGGTCGTGGTCGCGGGCGAGGGCGGCGAAACCGAACTGAGCTGCAAGGACGTGGTGGTCGCTACCGGGTCCAGGCCGACCTTCTTCCCCGGCCTCACGCCCGACGGCGACTGCGTGCTCGACTCCGACATGTTCCTGGCCCAGATGGCCATGCCGTCCTCGCTGATCGTGGTCGGCGCGGGCTTCATCGGCCTGGAGATGGCCCAGGTGGCCCACCGCTTCGGCGCGAAGATCACGGTCATCGACGCCATGGACCGCGTGGCCCCGCTGGAGGACCCCGAGGTCTCCAAGGCGCTGGGCTCGGTCTTCAAGCGCTGGAAGTGGGACATCCGCCTCTCCGAGCGCGTGGCGGGCGTGGCCACCGTGGACGGCAGGGCCGAACTGACCCTGAGCACCCGCGAGAAGCTGACCGCCGACAAGATCCTGGTGGCCGTGGGCCGCGGCCCGGTCACCGAGAACATCGGCCTGCGCCGCTCCGGGCTTGAACTGCAGTTCAACAAGGTCGTGGTCAACAAGTTCCTGGAGGCCGCGCCGCACGTCTACGCCATCGGCGACGCCAACGGCCACATCCAGCTCGCCCACGCCGCCTCGCACCAGGCCCGCTACGTGGCCCTGCGCCTGGCTGGCAAGACCGACAAGCCCTACGCATCCGGCCCGGTGCCCAGCGTACTCTACGGCGCGCCCGAGGTCATGCGCGTCGGCCTGACCGAAAGCGAGGCCTTCCTCGCGGACTTCGACACCACCGAGTCGTCCAGGGCGATGCTGGCGGCCAACCCCATGGCCCAGGCCCACGCGGCCACCCAGGGGTTCGTCAAGGTCATCTGGTCTGCGGGCAAGGTCGTGGGCGTCACCGCCGTGGGCCACGACGTGTCCCGGCTGTGCACCGCCGCGACCATGATCGT
>JAZHDH010000180.1:0-3585 GCA_036584335.1 Pseudodesulfovibrio sp.
GCTCACGCCGCCTGCGCTTCCCTCGCCTCTTCCTTGATCCACACAGCATCCAGCCGGGTCTTGCCCCGCCCGGAGTTATAATGGCGCTCCGGCGCGAGGGTGCGTAACCAGGAAAATGCGGCAATTCTCCGACAGGGGCCGCTCCGGCGGCCGGGACGGGAGTTTCGCCGGAAATCCTTGGGATTCGGGAACGTATGGAACCACTCTCCCTCATCACGCTCATGCAGAACATCTGCCTGCTGCTGGCTGCGGTCCTCTTCTTCGACGTGCTGGCCGGAAGACGGCGCACGGGCCGTGCCACCCTCGACCGGGCGGTCTCGGGCATCGGCCTGGGGTTGATCGGCATGCTGATCATGGCCACGTCCTGGGCGCCCGCCCCCGGGGTGACCATCGACACCCGGACCGTGCTGCTCGGGCTGTGCGGCCTGTTCTTCGGCCTTGTTCCCACCGCCATCGCCATGGCCATGACCGCCGCGTACCGGCTGTTCGCCGGGGGCGCGGGCGCCTGGACAGGCGTCTGGCTGATCCTCATGGCGGGCTGCACCGGGCTGCTCTGGCGGCGCCTGCGGGTCCGGATACTGACCACCATCTCCTGGACCGAGCTGCTGCTGTTCGGCATGGTCCTCCACGCCGGGCTGCTGCTCCTGATGCTGACCCTGCCGGGTTCCGTGGGCTACGAGGTCCTCCGCCACGCCTCCATCCCGGTCTTGCTGCTCTTCCCCGCCTGCACCGCGCTCATGGGCAAGTTCCTCTCGGGCCGACGCCGGCGCAGGGAGATGGAACGCAGCCTCCGCGAACGCGAGGAGATGTTCCGCAAGACCTTCTCCGACCACCAGGCCGTCATGCTCCTCATCGAACCGGAAACCGGGGCGATTCTGGACGCCAACAGGTCGGCCGAGCGGTTCTACGGCTGGAACAAGGAGGAACTGATCAATAAAACCATTTATGAAATCAACGTGCTGCCCAAGGAGGAGGTTCTGGCCCTGGTGGCCCGCGCCCGGACCGGGGAGCAGACACACTTCGCCTTCGAGCATCGCCTGGCCGACGGCGCCACGCGATTCGTGGATGTCTACAGCAGCAAGATCACCGTGCGCGGCCGCGACATCATCCATTCCATCATCCACGACGTCACCGGCGAGAAGCGGGCGCAGGAGGCCCTGCGGGAGAGCGAAGACCGGCTGCACCTGGCCGTGGAGGGCGCAGGGCTCGGGCTGTGGGACTGGAACATCCCCGAAGGCGGGCTGGCATTCAACGAGAAATGGGCCGAACTGATCGGATACGCCGCCGCCGAGCTTGCTCCGGCGGACATCGCCGTCTGGAAACGGCGGATCGCGGCCGAGGACATCCCGGAAATGAACCTCCGCCTGAACGAACACTTCAAGGGCGGAACCGAACACTGCGAGCATGTCCTGCGCATGCACCACCGGAACGGCAACGTGGTCTGGATGCGGGTGCGGGGCAAGGTGGTGCAACGGGACGGGCGGGGCGACCCCGTGCGCATGCTCGGCACCATGGAGGACGTCAGCGAACGCCAGCGGCAGCAGGCGGTCATCGAGCGCGAGGTGCAGCGGCGCAAGATACTCATGGACAACAGCAACGACGGCATCCTGATCATCAACGACGACCACCGCATCGTGGAGACCAACCGCCGCTTCGCCGAAATGCTCGGCTACGCCGAGGAGGAACTGCTCGGGATGCAGACGTGGGAATACGCCGCCGACTACGACGAGCCCTCCATCCGCGAAGCCTTTGCCGACCTGCGGACCATCAACATGGTCATCGAGGGCAAGCACCGGCGCAAGGACGGCGTCCTGCTCGACGTGGAGGTCAGCCTCAGCGGCTCCGAGGTCATGGGCGAGGGGCTGGTCATGGCCATTGTCCGCGACATATCGGACCGCAAGCAGGCCCAGGCCGCCCTGCGCACGGAAATGGAGCGGGCCGAGGCCGCAAACCAGGCCAAATCCGAATTCCTGGCGAACATGAGCCACGAAATCCGCACGCCCCTGGGCGGCATCCTCGGCATGCTCCAGCTGCTCCAATCCACCACCCTGGACGTCGAGCAGGCCGAATACGTGGACACGGCCATCCGCTCCTCGCGGCGGCTCAACCGGCTGCTCACCGACGTCCTGGACCTCTCGCGCGTGGAGGCGGGCAAACTTTCCCTGCACCGCGCCCCCTTCGACCTGGAGGACGACGTCCGCCAGGTCTGCGAGATGTTCCAGCTGGCCTCGCCCCAAAGCGGGGTGGACCTGCGCTGCCGGGTGGACCCGGCCATTCCCCGGCGGCTGGCGGGCGACTCCCCGAGGCTGCAACAGGTGCTGATCAACCTGGTGGGCAACGCGCTGAAGTTCACCTCCTCCGGGTTCATCGAGATCACGGCGGAGGAACTGCCGCCCCGGCTGCCCGGCACGGCCCGGGTCCTGTTTTCGGTGGCCGACACCGGCCTTGGCATCGATGCGGACAAGCTGGGCTCGCTGTTTTCCCCCTTCACCCAGGCCCACGAGGGGTACACCCGGCAGTTCCAGGGGGCCGGGCTGGGCTTGTCCATCTGCCGTCGGCTGGTGGAACTGATGGAAGGCGACATCGCCATCGATTCCGCGCCCGGCGAGGGCACCACCGTGTTCTTCGCCCTGCACTTCGGCCTGCCTGCGGAGGAGGCGGAAACGGTGGAGGCGGCTGCGTCCCAGGCCCCGCCCACAAGCGGGCCGTTGTCGATCCTGCTGGCTGAAGACGACCGGGTGAACCACATCGCCACCAAACGGCTGCTCGAAAAGCAGGGGCACCGCGTCACCGGCGTGGAAAACGGAGAAGAGGTCCTGTCCGCCCTGACCGGCGGCGACTTCGACATCGTGCTCATGGACATCCAGATGCCGGTGCTGAACGGCATGGAAACCACCCGGGCCATCCGCGCCGGCCGGGCCGGAGCACGCCACCGGGACATCCCGATCATCGCCCTGACGGCCTACGCCATGGCCGAGGACCGGGAACGCATCCTCGGTTCGGGCATGAACGGCTACCTGACCAAGCCCATGGGGCTGGAAGACCTCCGCAAAACCCTGGCCCGGGTCGGCCGCTAGGCGCATTCCCGATTCTTCGCCCGTCTTCCCTGCACTTTTTCGCACGTGGTTGCATTCCCCGCAGCAACGCGGTACGGTGCCATCGTTTGCCGTTGAATCTGTTACCTGACCGGTTGATATCCATGCGCTTTTTCCAGAACTTCGCCTGCCTGTCCCTCCTCCTGCTCTTCCCTGTCCTGGCCCGTGGGGAAACGGATTACCTGGCCCGCATGGCCCAGGAATCCGAGATCAAGGCCATCGCCGAAGTGACGGCGGTCAAGCGCATGGGCAGCAACCGCGACGGCACCCTCTGCCAGGTGACCTTCAAGACCCTCTACGGGCTGACCCCCTACATCCCGAACCCCTTCGTGGGCCGCTGCAAGACCTACGAGTTCGCCTGGCAGCAGCGGTCCAAGGACATGGTCTACTTCAAGCCGCGCAAGGGGCAGAAGGTGTACGTCACCGTATCCACCAACGACGGGGCCATCACCAGCTTCACTCCCCTCACCGCCCGGCTCGAAGCCGCCGT
>JAZHDH010000181.1:0-3579 GCA_036584335.1 Pseudodesulfovibrio sp.
CCACGGCGCGGTAGAGATCGTCCGGCCCCTGCGCGTCCATGCGGGCCAGCTCGAAGAGTACGCGGTGGCCGGTGCGCACCCAGAGGTTGAGGCGCATGCAGTCGGCCAGCACGCCGCGCGTTTCCACGCCCGCTTCGAGGGGGTGGATGTCGGGCAGGCCGAGGGTGGCCAGCTCGTCAGCCAGGCATTCGGGCATTTCCTTGGGACAGGTGACCAGGATGGTCGCGGATCGGTCGAAAACGGACATGGCGTGCCGGGACCTAGCGCAGGTCCCACTCCTCCACCGGGTCGGCCGGGCCGACGGGTTGCGGTTGGGTTTCGGGGACCGGGGTCAGGGCGAGAACGAAGGCCAGGGTGATGCAGACCCCGGTGGCCGGGTCGTAGAGCAGCGGCGTGGTCATGCCCTGGGCGAAGAGCGCGGAGACGAGCCCGGCCCCGAACCGGGTCAGGCGGCGCAGCAGGAGCGCGAAGACGGCGCAGAGCAGGGCTGCGGGCGCGGCCGCGCCCCAGGCCAGGGAAAGGCGCAGCCAAAACGAAGGCACCTGGCCCACGAAGGCCCCGAATATGGCGGGCACGCCCACGGCCGCCTCCCAGATGACGCTCATGCCCACCGGGAAATTGAGCGGCAGCGCCTCGTTCACCGGGAATCCGGTCAGGAGCAGGGCCGGATTTTCCGTGAACAGGCGCACGCCCTCCATCCACAGCCAGTAATCGGTAAAGCGGATGGCGTCGGACGCGGTGGCCGGCAGGAAGAAGGTGATGCCGAGGACGACCAGGCAAAGCGCGGCGACGAGCGCGCGGCGGGCGACGTGGCCGCGTCCGAAGCAGAGCACGACCCAGGCCGCGCCGAACAGGCCGGGGCGCGACAGGCAGGCCATGAGCCCGATCAAGGTCAGGACGCGCCAGACCGGCCTGCCCTGGTCCGGCTCGAACGCGCCGCCCTGGTTGCCGCCCGGCCGCAGCCCGGCGCACAGGGAGAGGAGCAGCAACCCGGCCAGGACATCGGCGTTGCCGATCAGCCGCACCGTGGGCGCGGCCCGGAACAGGGCCGCCTCGGCGAGCAGGTCGAGCAGGCACAGCGCGCCGAGCAGCGCGCCGAACCGCTGGAAACCGGCCCGGTCCGGCAGGCCGCAGGTGGCCGCCCAGAGCGTGCCGAAAAGGATGTAGGCCACGGGAGCGCCCTCGCCCAGATACGGCAGCGCGGGACCCAGGAGGTCCAGCCAGTCGGGCAGGTGGAGGATCATGCCGCCGACCAGAAGGCCGGCCAGCGCCACCCGGAATCCGCTGCCCCGCCGCTGCGCGTGGCCCGGAACGGGCCGCAGCAGGGCGACCAGCAACCCCACGCCCGCCAGCGCGGCCCAGGCCGAGTTGGCGGGCGGCACCGGCAACGCGCCCCACAGCCGCGTGGCCGCCGCCCACAGGGGGAGGACCGCATAAGCCGCGACCAGGGGAACCAGGGGGAGCCACCCCCTGCCCGGCGTGATGTCGGTTGTGCTGCGCATGGGCCGGACAGTTACCTGTTTGCACCGGTCAGGTAAAGCGTGCTTCCCGGCCCCTCTTCTGGTGTATCGTCAACGATTCCAAGTCATCTTTTTTTAACCAGTCGCATTCATTGGTCATTTTTTCAATGTTTTTTGAAACAACAACACGCTGTAATAATTGTACTTATCCCCATCGACAGGCCTGCGTCGGCGCAACTGCCCTAAATGTTTTGAAAACATTGTCCGATGGAGAAAAACAGTGTAGAGTGTCGCATCGTTATCCGGCTCAGTGGGATGAGGATGGTCAACGGTATTACCTGTGGGGTGACCATGCTACGGACGACGAAAGCCGCCTTGAGGAAGGCGGCGCCAACCACCTTGGCGGTGATTATATTCCTGGCTTTGCTGCCCGGCTGCGCGGTTGTGGGACCGTTGCTCAGCGTGGGCGGGCTGGCCGGGTTCGCTCCGCTCCAGTACGCGTCCACGGCCGTCACCGTGGGCGAGTTCACCTATGAGTATGCGGCGAACGACAAGGCCCCCTCCGAGGTCATCGAGGGCAAGATCCTGTCCGTGCTCGACGGCTCGGCCTTCGAGCTCGACCTGGACGAGGGCGGGCCGGACGACACCCGGGTGGCGGACGCACGGACGCCGACCAAGGCCGAGACCGTGGAAGTGGCCATCTCCGCCGAAGCGCGCAAACAGCGCATCGACCAGCTCATGGGGCGGCGCTCCCTGGAGTTCGAGCGGCTGGAGTTGCGGCGCATGGCCTTTCGCCGGGCCAAGGCCGACGGCGAGCTGACCCTGCGCCAGACGGCCATGGCCTCGTCGCCGGACCTGATCCGCAGCAGCGACGGCAGGACCTCGCTGCGCCAATAACCACGATTTTCCAATGATCGCACAGGGACGCCTCCGGGCGTCCCTTTTTCGTCGAAATCCGTTTACACGTCGGCCCTGCGCTGGCATCCTGAGCCATCCCCGGCCCATTTCAGGAGGTTCCCATGCCCGAACGCCCGACCATCCGCCACGCCACCGTCCGGACCCGCTTTGGCCACGCCCTGGCCGCCTTCACGCCCAGGGGACTCTGCTCCCTGGAGCTGGGCGACGGCGAGAAACCGCTGCTCCGCTCCCTGGCCGCCCGCTTCCCGACCGCCGAGCTGGTGGAGTCGGGCCGCGACCTCGGCCCGCAGCTGGCGGCCATCACGGAATTCCTCGAAGCGCCCGGCAAGGGGCTCGACATCCCGCTCGACCCGCATGGGAGCGATTTCCAGAAGGCGGTCTGGCGGCAGTTGATGGCCATTCCCGCCGGACAGACCCGGACCTATTCGGACGTGGCCCGGGCCATGGGACGGCCGGAGGCCGTCCGCGCCGTGGCCTCGGCCTGCGGCCGCAACCGGCTGGCCGTGGCCGTTCCCTGCCACCGCGTGGTGCGCAAGGACGGAGGACTGGGCGGCTTCTTCTGGGGGATCGAGCGCAAGAAGGCGCTCCTGGAGAACGAGGCCACCGAGTGAGGCCGGGGCCGGTCCCGCCTTGCCGCCGAAACGAGAAAGACCGCCCGGTTCCCCGGGCGGCCTTTTTTTCGGTTTCGCGCGCGCCTAATCTTCCTTGCCGTGGATCAGCGTATACAGCGCGCCCTTCTTCTTGAGCAATTCATCATACGGCCCCTGCTCCACGATCTTGCCCGCCTTGAGCACCACGACCTTGTCGTAATAGGGCAGCATGTCGAGCCGGTGAATGACCGCCACGACCGTGGACACGCCCTTCATGTTGTTGGTGATGATGTTCTGCACCCTCGCCTGGGACTTGTTGTCCAGGGCGGCCGTGGCCTCGTCCAGGATGAGGATGGACGGGGCCTTGAGGAAGGTCCGGGCCAGGGCGATCTTCTGACGCTGGCCGCCGGACAGGCGGTCGCCCATGGAACCGACCTCGAAGGCCATGCCCATCTCGGCCACCGGCTCCAGCGCACCCTGCATGATCAGCGCCTGCATGATGCGGTGGTTGATCTCCTCCTCCGCGCCCGGCGAGTCGGCGCGCACGCGGCCGAACAGGATGTTGTCCTGGATGTTCAGGCTCTCGATGTACTTGTCCGCCTCGAAGAAGC
>JAZHDH010000182.1:0-3553 GCA_036584335.1 Pseudodesulfovibrio sp.
GCCCGAGGCGCGCTCCAGCACGTCGCCGGGCCGCAGCCCGGCCTTGTCCGCGCGGGAGCCGCGCGCCACCCGCTCCACCAGCAGGCCGCCCCGGCCGGTGTCGGTCAGGGTCGCGCCCATCTTGGATTCGTAGCTGTCGGGGCAATAGAAGAACGCGTCGCCCGACTCGCCGTCGAACGCGCCGCCGCGCCAGGGCAGGAGCAGCACCACCTTGGCCCCGGGATCGAAGCGGTGGATGCGCCGGGCGATGCCCCAGCCGTTCTCCACGTGCCCGCTCCCGGCCACCACGAACACGGGCCAGTCGTACTCCCTGCGCAGCCGCACGGCCTCCTCGGCCATCTTCGAGTCCCATATGGACTGGACCAGCCGGAACCGCTCGCGCGCCGTGGCGTTGTCCGCGTCCTTGCCCTCGTGCCGGGCATAGACCTCGTCCAGGAACCCGATCTGCTCCGGCGCGGGCGCCACGATCTCGGTGGGCAGGAAGCCGCGCTCGTCCTCGGTCAGGGAGTCCATGCCCTCGCGGGTGATCTTCTTGATGACCCGGGCGGGCACGTTCAGCCCGGCCACGGGCAGGCTGTCGCGCTGGATGATGAAGAACAGCGGCCGGAACAGCGCAAAGGGATAGCCCCAGGTTGCGCTCCATTGCAGTTCCTCGGCCAGATCGTCCACTTCCACCTGACCCTTGGCGAAGTCGTCCAGCTCGTGGTTCTTGTCCACGGCGACCATCTCCAGCCCCACGGAAATGCCCTTGTCCGACCCGGCCATGGTCCCCAGCAGCGCCTGCTGCACCTTGTGGTCGCAGACGTTGCGGTGGCCCTCGCCCACCAGGATGTAATCCGCGTTCCGCATCAGGGCCGTGATCTCGTCCAGCGAGAGCTGATCGCCGTACCGGGAGACGAACTCGCCCTTTTGCGGAAGGAAGGTCACGTCCAGGCGGGGCGTCTCCACCGGCGGCGGGGTCTTTGCGGCGCAGGCGGCCAACGCCAAAAGCGCGGCCAGAAACAGGCCCGCGCGGATGACGCGGACGCATTGCAGTCCATTGCGGTTGTTCAGGGTCATTTGCATCGGTCGGGGTACCAGACGGCCATGGGCAGGCCGGTTGCATCGGTTTCGGGACGGTCCGCGCCCGCAGGGTGGAAGCGGGGACGCTCCCCGCTCTCCCGTGCGGCCACGGCCAGGACCAGGGTGTCGAGCATGTCGTCGGCCGCGACCACGGTCCGCGCGTGGCGGCTCCGGGCCTCGGCCAGGACGGCTTCGGCGTCCGGGATGTATCGTTCAAGGATGCGCAGCCGCTCCAGCCCGCCCAGGAAGTCCTTCTTGGCATGGGCCGGGAAACCGCCGCCGAGCTGGCCGAAACACAGCTCCGGGTGGGACTCGAACACGGTTTCGCGCAGGTCGGGCCGGGCCTGAAGCCACGCATCGACTTCCCGAATCTTCGCCACAAGCCCCAATGATTGCCCGGAAAGCGACTTACCGGTAAGCTCCCGGTTGATCTCCTTGGCCGCATCCTTGTCCGGGGCGTGGACCGCGCTGCGGACCGGGGTATTGAAGATCGAGGACTTGAGGTGGGCGGGCAGGACCCGGCGGGTTTCCACGTCCGCCGCGCGCACCCCGCGCCCGGGCAGCCCCACGGGCATGTCCACAAACACGCGGGCGACCGGGGCGAAGAGTTCCCAGACCCCGGCAAAGGCCGGGCACAGGACCGTGCGCACGCCGTCGGGGCCGAGCCCGGCGACGAACCAGCCGCCCCTGCACGCGTCAACGCCTACATACCACATGGCCTGCACCATACGCCCGCCCCCGCCTTCGGGCAATGGGGGCGGACATTTGCACATTTCCCCAATAAAAACGCCCGGTCCGACGCAGGCCGGACCGGGCGGCGAATGCCGTTTGCAGCGCGCGGGCTAATCCCAGGTGCGCTTGTCCTCGATGGGGCGGATCTGGGGCGGCAGGGTGCCGGGAGCCAGCACCTTGAGCACCGGGCGCAGCTTGATCTTCTCGCGGAAGAGGTGGAGCAGTTCATCCTCCTGGTTGAACTGCCCGGCCTCGATGGAGAGGATCATCTCGTCGATGCCGCCGGGGTTGGTGACCTCGATCTGCCAGCGCTTGACTTCCTCGAAGCGGGCCATGACCTGCTCCACCTGGTGCGGGTACACGAACATGCCCTTGATCCGGGCCGTGGTGTCCACGCGGCCGACGATGCCGCCCAGGCGCGGGCTGGTGCGGCCGCAGGCGCACGGGGCGCGGTCCAGGTAGCCGAGGTCGCCGGTGGCCAGGCGGATCAGCGGATAGGTCTTGTTGAAGGCGGTGACCACGACTTCGCCGACCTCGCCATCCTTGAGCGGGATGCCGGTGTCGGGATGGCAGATCTCCACATAGGCGCGGTTGGACAGGTGCAGGCCGTTCTTGTGGAAGCATTCGTAGCCGATGCAGCCCACGTCGGCCGTGCCGTAGCCCTGGCGCATGATGCAGTCGAACTTCTTCTCCAGGGTGGAGCGCATCTTCTCGGAGAACTTTTCGCCGGTGACGAAGGCCACCTCCAGGAAGAGGTCCTTGCGCAGGGAAAGCCCCATTTCCTCGGCCTTCTGGGCCAGGTGCATCAGGTAGCTCGGCGTGCCGACGTAGCCGGTCACGCGCAGCTTCTGCATGATCTCGATCTGCGAGTTGGTGTTGCCGGGACCGGCGGGCACCGTGGCGCAGGCCAGGTTGCGCAGGGGCTCCTCGAACATCAGCCCGGCCGGGGCCAGGTGATAGTTGAAGGTGATCTGGGCCAGGTCGCCGGAGCGGAAACCGGCGGCATAGAAGCCCTCGGTCCAGCCCCAGTAGTCCTCGCTGCGGTCCTCGGGGTCGAAGATCGGGCCGGGCGAGAGGAAGACGCGCTGCAATTCCCCGAGGTCCTTGGTCAGCAGCCCGCCCAGGCGGGGACCCATGGACTGGAGGAAGATCAGCTCCTTCTTCTTGATGATGGGGATATGCTTGAGGTCGGTAAGCGAGCGGAATTTCTCCACATTGAACTGGGCGCGGTCGAACCGCTTCTTCACATCCTCGGAATAGCGGTAGGCATAGGAGAGCAGCTCCTTGAGCTGGAGCTGGCAATACTGCCGACGCTCGGACTCGTCGAGCACCTCGCGGCGGGAGTATATCCCTTCTGTTCTATCCTTTCTGGTCATGTCTACGCTCCTGTATGGACGATTTGCCGTTTCCGACAGGGAGCGGGACTATAACACCCCGGATATATTTTGCAAGAAAAAAATCAAATCGCCTGTTATGACGGTTGGTTATACAGCAGTTTTTCCACCTTTCCCTGCGGGAAAATATGCTTGACACCGAAGGACCAAATGGATAGAGATACCATCCTTGGCGCGCGGGTCGTTAACACCGGGTCGTTAACTCAGTTGGTAGAGTATCTGCCTTTTAAGCAGAGAGTCACTGGTTCGAGCCCAGTACGACCCACCAAACGTCGGCCAAGAACTGCGTCCCCATCGTCTAGTGGCCTAGGACTCCGGCCTCTCACGTCGGCAGCAGGGGTTCAAACCCCCTTGGGGACGCCACG
>JAZHDH010000183.1:0-3503 GCA_036584335.1 Pseudodesulfovibrio sp.
TATGTCGCCAATTCGCCTTGGCAAGGGTATTATTAATGCAAAACGGCCCATTCCAGGCCGGAAGGGGAAGCGGAGGAAAGGAGGCGCAGCCGGAAGGCGGAGGCGGAAGGGACGGCCGGGAGGGATCAGCGGCGGATCTCGAACCGGTCCGAGGCTTCGGCGGGGTCGCCCCAGGCGACGTCCACGCGCGCCACCCGGGCCAGGGGAGGGCCGTCGTGGAGCCGCTCCAGGAACCGTTCCAGGGCCGCGCGCTCGCCCCGGGCGGCCAGTTCCACCGTGCCGTCGGGCCGGTTGCGCACCCAGCCGGTCAGGCCCATCTCGCGGGCCGCGTCCCGGGTCCAGCCCCGGTACCACACGCCCTGGACGATGCCGTGCACCACGGCGCGCAGCTCGTCCACCTACAGCCTCCCCCGCTCGTTGAAGCTGTAATAGTCGCGGTCGGTGACGATGAGGTGGTCGAGGATGCGGATGTCCAGCCCCTCGGCCGATTCGCGGATGCGCTCGGTGAGCAGCACGTCCTCCACGGACGGGGTGGGGTCGCCGCCGGGATGGTTGTGGGCCAGGATCACGCCGGTGGCCTCCAGCCGCAGCGCCGTGGCCATGATCTCGCGCGGGAAGACCGGGGTGGCGTTGACCGTGCCCTTGCTCACCTGCTCCCAGGCGATGAGCCGGTTCTTGGTGTCCAGGTAGGCGGCCCAGAATTCCTCGGTGCCCTTGCTGCCGATGCGGGCCATGGCCGCCTTGGCCACCAGGGTCGGGTCCGAGAGCGGAGAGCCCCGGCGGGCCGCGTCCTCGCCCAGGCGGGCGAAGAGTTCCTGGAGCAGAGCCCAGTGCGCCCGCGCCGCGCCGCCCATGCCCTTGACGTCGATCCGGTCGGGCCGGGCCATCAGGGCTTCCTTGAGCGAGCCGAAGCGCTCGATGAGCGCCTTGGCAAGCGGCTTGGTGTCCCGGCGCGGCAGGACCGAGGCCAGGACCAGTTCCAGGATCTCATAGTCGGCCAGGGACCGGCCGTCGCGGACGAGCTTTTCGCGCAGCCGCTGGCGGTGGCCGAGGTAGTGGGGCTTGTCGTCGGCGTCGGGCATGAGGGCTCCCGCTAGTAGGGGCGTTGCGGCCGGGCGGCGGGCCGGAAGAGGTCGATGAGGTCGGCGGTCAGGCTGTCGAGGACCTCCTCGTAGCGCCGCTCGCCGGTCTTGATGGCCAGTTCCGCGCCCATGGCCAGGTCGATGAGCCGGGCCACCCCCTTGGGGCCGAGGCGCTGGGCCAGGGGGGTGTTCTTGCGCACGGCGTAGGGCGAGCCGCCCGCGTTCTCGTTGTGGGCTATCTGCCAGAGCATGCGCGCCTGGCCCGCCAGGAAGCCGATCAGGTTGAAGAGCATCTGGTCCTTGGACGACTTGGCGTGGTCGTGGAGGACCCGCCGCCAGACCGCGCCTTCGGCCCCGGGCCTGCCCAGGGCGTCCATCAGGTCGAAAAAGGCGATCTCCCCGGTGCTCGGGATCAGGGCGACGTGTTCGCGCCGGACCGTCTTTCCGTCGCCTGCGGCCAGTTCTATCTTGTCCAGCTCCAGCCGCACGGCCGCGCCGTCGGCGGGCAGGGCCGAAGCCAGGGCCTGCTCGGCCCCGGGCTCGAAGGCCAGCCCGGCCGAGGCAGCCCACTGACGCACGAACTGGCGCAGCCCCTGCGCGTCCAGGCCCGGGGATTCCCACAGCCAGCCGTTGTCCTTGGCCTTCTTGAACAGGGCGCGGCGCGACAGCGTGGCCGGGATCGGGGCTTTCTTGGCCTTCCACTCCCCCTCCAGGCAGAACATCGGGAAGATGTCGGCCGACACGCCGCGCACGGCCGCGTCGAGCTTGTCCCAGTGTTCGGCCTTCAGCGCGTGGGCGCGGCGCACCACCAGCGCCTTGGGCTGGGAGAAAAGGGATTTGATGGTCAGGTCGGTCCAGAACGCGGCGGGCAGGGGCTCGTCGTCGTCGCCCCAGAAGGTCCGGGTCTCCCACGCCTGCTGGCCCGAGGCCGCCAGGGCCTCCTTGATCCGGGCTTTGATCAGCTGCGGGTCCGGGCAGGTCAGGAAGAGATATTTGGGTCGGTTCATGGGCGGGGCGGGCTAGTAGTTCTGGGCCATGCGGTCGGCCAGGCGGCGCACGGCGAGCATGGTCACCTCCATGTCCGCCTCCGACTCCTGGCCGGAGAAGAAGGGCCAGTCCTGGACAAATCGGCCGGACCGCCAGAGCTCGGAGCCGTCGGTGGCCGATTTGATGGCGCCTTCGAGTTCGATGCTGGCCACGGATTGCAGGGTCTCGTCGCTGGAGCCGGTGACCGAGGTCGGGCGGCTGTAGCGGTAGATGGTGATGGTCAACAGCGCGTCCGCGTCCCTCTGCTCGTCCACCCAGGTCACGGTGCCGCGCCGGGTCAGCTCGTCGCGCAGCAGTTTGCGCAGCCGGGGCTCCAGCCAGGACATGGTGGTCGGGTTGTCGATCCCGGCGATGGCCAGGGTGCGGTGGTGCTCGTCCAGGACGGACTGGCCGGATTCGCCGAAGGAATAGCCGCAGCCGCCCAGCAGGAGCAGGGCCAGGAGCAGCGGCAGGGCCGGTGCGGCGCGGAGGGTGGACGCGAGGTGCTTCATGGCGCGGATGGTACGTAAAATCGGGAAAAAGGTCCACCGCCAGGGTAAAGCTTCGCCCCGGCCCGGCCGATACGATGGCTGACGTGACGTGCGTTGCGCGGCGCGTCGGAGACGAATCGGGGTTGGGAGACCCCTGCAAGACCCGCAAGGATGCGGGGAGGGAGCGAAAGTGTATGGCCAGGGACGGCGATAGGCTTTTTTCGGTAATCATCCCCTCCACCGGACGGCGGCCAAAGGCGCTCGGACAGGCGGTTCGATCCGTCGAGCGCTCGGCCGAATTCGCCGGGCTGGAACGGGACCAGGTGGAAATACTCATAGGATTCGACGGAGTGAAGGGAAAGGCGCCCGCCTGTTCCCTGCCCGTCATCGCCTTCAACCTGCCCCCGGACAACGACGGGGGCAACGGCATCCGCCGCACCCTGCTTCGGGTGGCCTCCGGGGACAAGCTCGTCTTCCTGGATGACGACAACACGATCAAGCCGCCCACGTTCAGCATCTATCTGCGGCATTTCGACGCGGAGATGATCATCGGGCGCATCGATACCCAGCTCGCCTTCGACAAGCCGTACCTGCCCGTGCACGACGCGGGTTCGCTGGTCCGGCCGGGCAACATCGACCCCCTGTGCCTGTGCGTTTCGAGGCGGCTGGTGGTGGAGCGGTGCGGCGGCTGGGCTCATGCCGGGCGATACGAGGCCGACTACCTGAACATCCTCAAATGGTACAGCCGGGCTCAGAGCGTGACGGCCGTGGAGGAAGTGGTCGGGGTCTACGACAGCGGCCGCAGCCTGGACAACAATGCCCTGTCGCGGCGGCAGCAGAACATGCTTGAGCGCATGGCGGCCGAGCGCGGAGCCAAGCCCCCGGCGGCAGCGCGGCGCCGGCC
>JAZHDH010000184.1:0-3543 GCA_036584335.1 Pseudodesulfovibrio sp.
CCAACGTGGTGCCCGGCGACATCGCCATGGCCCTGCCCGAGCGCATCCTGACCAATCTGATGGACGGGCTGGAGCAACTGAACAACGTGGTGCCGGGCGTGGCCAACGACGAAACCCTGCTCTACGCCCCGGAGATCAAGTTCTTCGCCACCCAGGTGGACACCCGCGCCCACCTGGAAACGGCGGTGGATGGGCTGTTCGTTGCCGGGGACGGCCCGGGCGTGGCCGGAAATATCGTCGGCGCGGCGGCCACGGCCCTGATCCCGGCCAAGGAGATTCTGCGCCGGTAGGGAAAAGCCATGATGTGACGGGATGTGCTTCACTTTTTTCTGCCGTTGGACTATCTTGGGATGATTGGATTGGTCTTCCTTGCGGTCCGGAGAGTGCATGCGCTGGTTTAAGGCAGTGGTCGGAGTTCTGTTCTTGGTGGCGGTATTCGCCTTTCCCGCCATGTCCGGCGATCCGGACAAGCCGTATGACCTGCGGGTGCAGTACATCGAATTCCCGCCCTACTACTTCACCGACAGCGACGGCAGGCCCGACGGCTTTCTCCTGAAATTCGCCCTGCGCGCCTTCGAAAGGGCGGGACTGCGGGTGCTGTGCGAGAGCCTTCCCGCCAAGCGGGTGCTGAGCAACCTGCACTCCGAGGAGCCCGTCGCCTCCCCGGGCTGGTTCAAAACCCCGGAGCGGGAGCAGTTCGCCAGGTTCTCGCGCCCGATCCACCAGAACAAGCAGCTTGTGGCCGTGTATCTGGAAAAGTACGCCCCGAGGTTCGAGGGGAGGGACTCCCTGGGCGACCTGCTGAAGGATAGGCAGCTCAGGCTGGGGCTGGTGGAGGGCTATTCCCTGGGGCTTGTGGCCGACACCATCATAGCGGAAGCCCTTACCGACGCGGTGCGCGTGGTGGGCGGCTATTCCCGGATGCTGCGCATGCTGGCCGAAGAGCGGTTCCTCTTCATGCTCATGTCCCCCGAGGAGATCGCCCCCCTTATCCGGAAGAATCATCTCAACCCCGCCATCTTCGTCACCCGGCCGCTGTCGGACCTCCCGGCCGGGAACAGACGGTATATCATTTACAGCCAGGGCGTGTCCGAAGCGCTGATCCGGCGCATCGACAAGGCCCTGACCTCTCTATTGAAAGAGCAGGAATCCCGGTAGGTTGGCTTGACGCTGTTTCGGCGTTCCGTTCCAGTTCCCCCGCTTCCCTGCGGTACAATCTCCGTGTCTTTCTAGATTTTTTTGATAATTTTCTGTCCGACCCGTTGACAGCCTGTCAGTTTCTTGACAGGGAAGATGTATATTTAAAGAAATAGCCTGGGGAGACGGCGTCTCCTTTGGTTGCATTTCCATGTGATTACGGAGGAGCAATGGCCCTGAACCTGGATGGCATCATCGGTAGCAGCCCGGCCTTGGCCGAGGTGTTCAAGGTCCTGGGCAAGGTCGCGCCCACGGACAGCACGGTGCTGGTCACGGGCGAGTCCGGGACCGGCAAGGAGTTGCTGGTCCGCGCCCTGCATCACAACAGCGGCCGACGCGGGGCGGCGTTCGTTCCCATCAATTGCGGCGCCATCCCCAAGGAATTGTTGGAATCGGAACTCTTCGGCCACGAGAAGGGGGCCTTCACCCACGCGGTGCGCACCCGGCCCGGCCGGTTTGAACTGGCGGACGGCGGCACCATTTTCCTCGACGAGATCGGGGACATGGACCTCAGCCTTCAGGTCAAGATCCTGCGTGCCCTCCAGGAGAAGGAGATCGAGCGCGTGGGCGGCACGGTGATCAAGAAGGTGGACGTGCGCGTGGTGGCCGCCACCAATCGCGACCTGGAAGGGGACGTCAAGGCGGGCCGTTTCCGCGAGGACCTGTTTTACCGCCTCAACGTCATCCCTCTGCACCTTCCGCCGCTCAGGGAGCGGGGCGGCGATATCCTGCTCCTGGCCGAACACTTTCTCTCCTGTCTCAGCAACGGCAAGGAGCGCAGACGGCTGACCCTTTCGGAAAAGGCCCGGGAGATGCTGCTGACCTACTCCTGGCCGGGCAACGTTCGGGAACTGGAAAATTTCATGGAGCGGCTCTCCATCCTCTGCGAGGGCGGCGAGGTGCAGCCGGAAGATCTGCCCGTCAAGGTTTTCGAGGACATCGGGGAAAAACCGCTCAAGAAGGCGGTGGAATTCGAGCCGTCCCGGCCTGCCGGGTTCGCCTGGCCCACCCTGCGCGACATGGAGGCCCAGGACCTCAAGCTCAAGGAATTCCTGGAGGCCGTCGAGGGGCGGCTGCTGGACGAGGCCCTGGAGCGGGCCGACGGCATCAAGAACAAGGCCGCCGAACTGGTGGGCATCAAGCGGACCACGCTCATTGAAAAGCTCAAGAAGCGGGGGTTGTTGTAGAAGAGGGGCGGGACCGGACCCAAGTCCGTATTGCACGACAATTGCATAACCACTCGTTGTGACTGTGAAAAGCGCCAATATTTTACTTTGGCCCCTGCTGGGGGGCCTGTTAGCCGGGCTGCTCCTGCCGCTTCCGGCGTCTGCGCTGCGGGTGAATGTCCAACCCTTGGGCGATACGGATAAGATTACCTTTTCCTTTGATTCCGGAGCCTTGCCAGAGCTTTCCGTGCAGCGCGACGGCAAGCGGTCCCTGGTGGTGACGCTGCCCGAGGGGGTCTGGCAGTCCGAGGCCCGGCCGGGCAGCAAGGATTTTCCGGGCAAGCTGGTGAAGTCCATCCGGGTCGGGGAGAATTCTGTGGAGATCGACACCCGCACCGACGGGTTCGGCTTCATTCGTATCCCGGTGCCGGGCAAGCCGCAGTTCCTGCTCCAGATTTATCGCGATCCCATCGGGGCGCGCTGGGAACCGGCCAAGGCCGCTTCCGCGTCCGCCGCTGCGGCTGCCCCGGCTCCGAAACCGGCCCCGGCGGCCCGGTCCCGGGCCGAAACGGCCGTCCCCCGGGCGACTTCGCCCGTGACCGCATCCGCCGTGCAACCCGTTGCGCAGGCCGACCCGGTCCGCACCGAGGCGGACCTCCCGCCCGAACAAGGCGGCGACCGCAAGCCGTTTTTTGCCGTGCCCTATTCGGTCCGTACCGGGGTGGCCCCGCCTCCGGGCGCTACCTCCTCCGCTGCGCCGCAGTCCGTGCAGGGGCGGCCCGATGCGGCATCGCCCCCTGTCCCGCAGGCCGCTCCCGCCGGGGTATACCCGCCGTCCAGCGAACTGCGCTTCAAGGCCGTGCACAAGACGGCCGAGGAAGTGAAGTTTGCCGAGTTGGCCGGTCCCCAAGCCGGGGGCGGCGGGACTGCGGAACCGGTCGTTGCCCAGCCGTCCGCAGCGGAATCCACCGCCGCAGGAGGCCGTGTGGCCGCTCTGGGCGAGCCGGTTTCGGCCGTGTCCGGTGCCGATGCCGCGTCCGTGGCGTCCGGCGACGGCATGGCGGCCGGGAGCGTGGCTCCCCCGCCCGGCGCGCTGCCGACCGCCCAGCCTGCGGCCGACCTGTCTGCAGTGAATGCGCCAGGAGGCATCCATGGCGGAAAAGGGTTCGTCAAGCAGCAG
>JAZHDH010000185.1:0-3501 GCA_036584335.1 Pseudodesulfovibrio sp.
CCGGCAACCGCTTCGAGTTCCGCGCCGTGGGCTCCAACCAGTCCATCGCCGGCGCGCAGGTGGCCCTGAACACCATCCTCTCCGAGTCCCTGGACTTCGTCACCGACGAGATCGAGAAAATCACCAAGGGCGACGCGAAGAAGCTCAACGCCGCCTGCCAGAAGGTCATCCAGGCGATCATGAAGAAGCACGGCCACGTCGTCTTCAACGGTGACGGCTACGCCGAGGCCTGGCAGAGGGAAGCCGCCAAGCGCGGCCTGCCCAACATGAAGGCCACCCCCGAAGCCCTGGCCGGCCTGACCGACAAGGACGTGATCGCCGTGTTCGGCAAGTACGGCGTCCTTTCCATGGACGAGCTGCACTCCCGCCAGGAGATCTACTACGAGCAGTACAACCAGCACATCAAGACCGAGTCCCTGCTGGTGGTCAAGATCGCCAAGACGATCATCCTGCCCGCCGCCGTCCGCTACCAGGGCGAGCTGGCCGGCATCGCCGCGAATTTGAAGGCCGTCGGCGTCACCGGTGCCGTTCCGGCCCTCAAGGAGATCAGCGCCCTGGTCGACAAGATGGACAAGGCCATCGTCGCCCTGGAGAAGATCATCGCCAAGAGCGATTTCAAGAACATCCAGGCCGAGGCCGAGTACAAGCACAGCAAGACCCTGCCCGCCATGCTGGCCGTCCGCGAAGCGGCCGACGCCATGGAAGGGCTGGTGGCCGACGACCTGTGGCCGCTGCCCAGCTACCAGGAGATGCTGTTCATCAAGTAGCTTCGGCTGCAAACCGAGTATGCGAAAGGCCCGCTTGCGCGGGCCTTTCTCTTATGCGGCGCAATCCAGGCCGCCATTTCGCCGTTTATGCGATTCCGGACCGGCCCGGTTTCTGTTATCCTGACCGCGAATCCGAATCTCCCGGGAGCGCCATGAGAAAAATATACCTGATTGCCGCCATGCTGCTGTGTTTCGTCGGCCCGGCCCGGGCCTTCGAACTGACGGTCCTGCACGTCAACGACTCCCACTCCTACCTGGACGCCACGGACGAAACGCTGTCGCCGGGCGGCGAGCGGGTGGTGGCCCGGCTCGGCGGCTGGGCCAGGCTGGCCACGGCAGTGGACCGGGTGCGGCGCGAAAAGCCCAACGTGGTCCTGCTGCACGCCGGGGACGCGGTCCAGGGCGGCCTGTATTTCAGGGAGTTCGGCGGCGAACCCGAGATGCGGCTGCTCGACCGGCTCGGCTTCGACGCCATGGTCCTGGGCAACCACGAATTCGACAAGGGGGCCGAGTTCCTGGCCGGTTTTCTGCGCGACACCGACGTGCCGGTTCTGGCCGCCAACGTCTCCGCCCCCGGCGTGCCCGCCCTGGCCGCCCGGCTCCGGCCGTATGTCATCCTCTTTGTGGGCGGCGAGAGGGTCGGCGTTGTCGGCCTGACCACCGGGGACACGAAGTTCACCTCCAGCCCCGGCCCCGGCGTGAGCTTTGCCGACGAGGCCGCCACGGCCCGCGCCCGGGTCGCCGAACTGACCGCCCTGGGCGTCGACAAGGTCATCCTCCTGACCCACGTGGGGCTGGACAACGACCGCAAGCTGGCCGCTGCGGTGCCCGGCGTGGACGTGATCGTGGGCGGCCATTCGCACACCCTGCTCGGCGACACGAGGCGGATGGAGAGCCTGGGGCTGCATCCGGCCGCAGCCTATCCCGTGGTGGTCCAGGGGGTTGACGGCCACGACGTCTACATCGTCACCGCCTGGAAATGGGCGCGGGTGCTCGGCCGCCTGGACGTGACCTTCGACCGCCGGGGCCGCGTGACCGGGGCGATCGGCCGTTCGGCGCTGTTGCTGGCCGACGAGTTTTGGAGCAGGAGCGCCCAGGGGGAGCCGGTGAGGCTGTCGGGGGCCGCCCGGCGGCAGGTTCTGAACACCCTGGAGGCCAGCCGCGTGACCGAAGCGGTGCCGGAGAGCAGATCGGTGTCCTCGTTCCTCGCGCCCTACGCGCGTGGCGTGGAAGGGCTGTACCGGGAAGTCATCGGTCGCGCCGAAAGCGACATCCCGCACATCCGGGTGCCGGGCCGGAACGAAGCGGGGATTGACCTGCCGGACGGCAGCCTGCTGGCGCCCCTGGTGGCCCGGTCCATGCTCGACAAGCTGGCCGGGACCGGGGAGCCGGCGGATATCGCCCTGATGAACGCGGGCGGTGTGCGCGACTCCCTGGCGCGCGGGGACATCACCGTGGGCGCGGTGCGCACGCTGCTGCCCTTCGCCAACACGCTCTACACCCTCGAATTGACGGGCGCGGTCTTCCGCCAGGCCCTGGAATACGGCGTGACCAGGGGCGGCGGGGCGTTTCCCTACCTGGCCGGGGCGCGCTACCGGGCGGACATGACCCGACCCGAGGGGAGCCGCATCACCGCCGTGGAGGTGCGGGACGCGGCCGCGTGGCGGCCGCTGGAGGCCGGGCGAACCTACCGCGTCGTGACCCCCTCGTTTCTGGCGGGCGGCGGCGACGGCTACGGCATGCTCAAGGACGCCCCGGACCGCTACGACACCGGGTTCGACGACGCCCAGGCCTTCATGGACCTTGTCATGGCTGCGTCGCCTCTCTCGCCTCCCGGGGAGACGGGCGTGATGTACATCCCGGCCCAATAGAGGGGCGAGGACGGCGAAAGCCGGGTCTTCCGTTCCGCTTTCTCCGGGGGCGGTTTTCCCGTGCCCGGCAATCCGGCCCGGCCCTTCTTCCGCCTTCCCGTCCGCTCATGTCCCTGTTTCCCTTTCCCCGGTTCGCCCCTGGGCCAATTCCACTTCCACCAGATTGCAGTGGAATGCGCAGGTTTCGCCCATGTCGGTCAGGCGTTGGCTGGTCAGTTGGTTGGCCCCCCCGCCGGGGGTGAGGCAGGGCCAGCGCAGTCCTTCGATGACCAGCAGGTCCGGCCGGGTGTCCCGGGTTACTTCCGCGTGGAGGCGGCATTCGCCCCGGTCGTTGAAGACGCGGACCAGCGCGCCGGGGGCGATGTTCCGGGCCGCAGCGGCTTCGGGGTGGATCTTGACCGTGGCAGGGCCAAGCTTTTCGCGCAGTTCGGCCACCTCGTTGAAGGCGGAGTTGAGCAGCAGGCGGTGAGGCGGCGTGATGCATTCCAGGGGATGGCGTCCGCCGTCCGGATCGCGTACCGGCGTGCCGTCGGGCAGGGGGTCGAGCCCCTGCCCGGCCATGGTAGCGGAGTGGAATTCCACCTTGCCCGAAGGCGTGTTGAAGCCCTCCGCATAGGGCGCGGCCGGGATGTTCAGCCGCACCGGGCGGCCCTGGGCGAGCGGGGCGAGATCCACGCCGTCCAGGCAGCCGGACCGGTCGTCGTCCAGAAGGTTTTTCATGATTTGGGCTTCGGTGAGCGAGAATATCTCGTCGTCGAATCCGAGGCGGGCGGCCAGGGACTGGAAGACGTCAAGGGTGGAGCGGCATTGGCCCACGGGCGGGATGACCGGCTCGGCGGCCTGGATGTAGTTGTGGCCGTAGG
>JAZHDH010000186.1:0-3494 GCA_036584335.1 Pseudodesulfovibrio sp.
TTCGGCGGCGGCCCCGCCGGCGGCACGTTCCAGGTGGTGGCCAACGCCATCCAGGTCTTCCAGCCGATCAAGGACAACCCCAAATTCACCATCAAGGCCCAGTCCTCGGGCGGTTCGGTCGAAAACCTGCGCACCACCAACTCGGGCCGGGTGGCCTTTTCCACGGTCTACGCCGGCCACCTCTACCTCGGCCGCAACGGCGAGATGAAGAACGATCCGACCAAGTACGACAAGGTCCTGGCCGTGGGCTATCTTTTCGGCGCTCCGGCCCAGCTCGTGGTCCGCAAGGGCTCCGGCATCAATTCGGTCATGGACCTGGCGGGCAAGAAGGTCGGCGTGGGCAACGCGGGCTCCGGCGCGTTCGCCAACTGCGAGCTCTTTTTCTCGCACATGGGCGTGTGGGACAAGATCGAGCGCAACGCCATGGGCTACAATGACGCGGCCCAGGCCTTCGGCAACGAGCAACTCGACGCCTTCTGGCTGTTCACGGCCTTCCCGTCCGGCGCGGTGATCATGGCCGCCCAGACCAACGACATCGACCTGGTGGACCTGGCCGCCGACGCCGAAAAGGGCGGCTACTTCAAGAAGTACCCCTACTTCGGCCGTCTTTCCGTGCCTGCGGGCACCTACCGCGGCGTGGACCACGACACCCCGTCCTTCTTCGACTCCACCCTGCTGGTGGCCAACGCGGACATCCCGGATGCCGACGTCTACGCGCTGATGGACGCCATCTGGTCCGAAGCGGGCCTCAAGCACATGGTCGAACAGAAGAAGACCTTCAAGGAAATGAGCGTGGCCGACGGCCTCAAGGGCATCGACCCCGCGATCATCCCGCTGCATCCCGGCGCGGCCAAGTTCTGGAAGGACAAGGGCATCCTCAAGTAGGCATCCCCTGCGGCGACCCCTTTGGTCGGGCGGGCTGCACGGCCCGTCCGGCCTTGTGGCGTCGCCCCGTCTTTCCGGCCCCCGGCCCCCACTTTCGGAAACCGTTATCCCGCAAGGCGGATGCGAGCGCGCAATGTACGAAAAACTTAATAAAATCGAGCGATTCCTTTTTGACTTCCTGTCGGTGGGCATGGTCCTGTTCTATTCCTGGTCCGCCATCTTCGAGCCGGCCGCGACCCAGTACCATCGCGGCATCTACGTCATCATCACCTACGTCCTGGTCTTCCTGCTCTACAAGTCCCGGCACCTGGCCTTCCGGATTCTGGACTATCTGTTCATTCTCGGGTCCGTTGTCTCGGTGGGGTACTGGATCATCAATTTCGAGGCCATCAACTACCGCACCGGCATCGAGACCGGCCTGGACCAGTGGATGGCCATGATCGGCGTGCTCATCGGCGTGGAGCTGGCCCGGCGCGTGGTCGGCAACGTCTTCGTCATCATCGGCGTGGCCATGCTGCTGTTTGGCATGTACGGCAAGCACATGCCCGAGCTGATCGCCCACGCGGGCGCGACCTTCCCGGAGCTGTGCACCTCCATCTTCTACCGGTCCGACGGCGTGTTCGGCATCATGGCCAACGTGCTGGCCACCTACATCATCCTCTTCGTCCTGTTCGGCGCGTTCCTGGAGCGGTGCGGGGCGCAGCGGTTCTTCATCGACTGGCCCCTGGCGGCGGTCGGGCACAAGATCGGCGGCCCGGCCAAGGTCTCGGTCATCGCGTCCGGCCTCTTCGGCTCCATTTCGGGATCGGCCATCGCCAACACCGTGTCCACCGGCGCCTTCACCATCCCGATGATGAAGAAGGCGGGCTTCAAGCCCCACGTGGCGGGCGGCATCGAGCCCGCCGCCTCCATCGGCGGCATGTTCATGCCCCCGATCATGGGCGCTGGCGGGTTCATCATGGCCGAGATGACCGGCCTGCCCTACTCGCACATCATGCTCGTCTCGCTGTTCCCGGCCGTGATGTACTTCTTCTCGGTCTTCGTCATGGTCCACTACGAGGCCAAGAAGAACAACGTGGTCGGCGAGCGCTACAAGTATTCGGCCATGGAGATATTCCGCAAGGAGTGGCTCTACACCCTGCCGCTGGTCGGCATCACCATCTTCATGCTGGCGGGCTACTCGCCCGGCTATTCGGCCATCGTCGGCCTGGCCGTGTGCATCGGCCTCTCGTTCAAGGACAAGGGGCATCAGATCGACCCGACCCTGCTGTGCATCATGGCCTTCATGGTCCTCTGTCCCTGGCTGGTCAAGGCCATCGGCCTGGTGGGCGGCAAGGCGGCGGCCGCAGCCGTGCGGCCGTTCCTGTCGGGCCGTCTCCTGCTGCTCTACGGGCTGATCGCGGCGGCCGCGCTCTACGCCTGGCGGCGGCAGACCCCGGCCGGGCTCAAGTCCGAGCTGGGCGAATTCGTCCTGGCCGCGCGCATGGGCACCATCAACACGCTCAAGATCGGCGCCACCGTGGGCGTCATCGGCATCATCATCGGCGTGCTGACATACTCCGGCCTGGTCCTGACCTTCGCCGACATCGTCATCGAGATGGCCCACGGCAACCTGATCCTGACCATCCTGCTCATCGCTCTGGCCTCGCTGATCCTGGGCATGGGTGTGCCGGTCACGGCCGCCTACCTGATCACGGCCGTGGTCGCCGTCCCGGCCCTGACCCACCTGGGCGTCAGCGAGGTGGCCGCGCACATGATCGTCTACTGGCTGTCGCAGGACTCCAACATCACGCCGCCGGTGTGCATCGCGGCCTTTGCGGGCGCGACCATCGCCGGGGCCAACATGTGGAAGACGGCGTTCACCTCGTTCAAGTTCGCCAAGTTCCTGTACCTGGCCCCGTTCATGTTCGCCTACATCCCGGCCTTCACCCTGAACGCCTCGGTCCTGGAAATCGCCATCTGGTTTCCGGTCATCGCGGTTTGCGTCTACGCCTACGCGTGGCTGATGTCCGGCATCTGGTTCGGCCCGCTGCGGCGGAGGCTGGGCGGGGCTGCGGCCTAGACGGCGTCTTCGTGAAAATGCAAGGCCCGGGGCGACCCGGGCCTTTTCGTTCCCTGCGGGCTTTGCTAGGGTTGCCGTCCCGGGCAGATTATCATTTCCCGGCCGCCCGACTTGGGGCATAACGGTATACGAACCACCATCGCCTTGCGGAGGACCCATGAAACGGCTGCTGCACCTCGTTCCCGTCCTGATCCTGGCTTTCACCGTCTGCTGCCTGCCGGGTTGCTCGTCCGCGCCCGACGGCAAGGAGCCGGGCAAGGCCGCGACCGGGCACCCGGCGCAGCCTTCCAAGAAGCGCTACCTGGCCTTCGGCGGCGGCCCCACGGGCGGCACCTTCAATTTCTTCGCCAACAAGATAGCCTCCATCATCTCGGGCCAGTCCGCCGGGCTGGACATCGCCCCGCGCGGCTCGGGCGGGTCGGCCGAAAACCTGCGCACCCTGAACCAGAACGGCGTGGACATGGGGATCGTCTATGCGGGCGACGCCTTCCTGGGGCGCGGCGGCGAGCTGCCGGGCGACCCGGCCCGCTACGACAAGGTCCGGGCC
>JAZHDH010000187.1:0-3463 GCA_036584335.1 Pseudodesulfovibrio sp.
GGGTCGCCCCCTCCTCCACGGCCGGGACGAAGTCCCCGGTCATGCCCATGGAGAGGTGGGGCAGCGCCACCCCGAGCCTGCGCTCCAGCGCGGCCTTCAGCTCCCGCAGCCGCGCGAACACCGGCCGCGCCCGCTCGGGATCGTCGAAGAACGGCGGCAGCGTCATCAGCCCGACCAGGCGCACGCCCTGCGCCGCCATGACCTCCTCCGCCAACCTCGGGAGGTTCTCCACCGTGATCCCGGACTTTTGAGACTCTCCCGCAATATTCACCTGAATGAGGATGTCCTGAACCACCCCCAGGCTCGTCGCCTTTTTATGCAACGACTGCGCCAGCTTGGACGAATCCACACTGTGCACCAGGCTGAAGCTCCCGGCCACGAAACGGGCCTTGTTCGACTGCAACCCGCCGATGAAATGCCAGCGGACCGGCAGATCGGCCAGGGCCGCCTGCTTGCCCTCAGCCTCCTGCACGTAGCTCTCGCCGAAGTCCACCTGGCCGGATTCGGCCAGATCCCGGATGTCGGACGCGGGGTGCAGCTTGGACACGGCCACCAGGGTGATGTCCCCGGGGCTGCGTCCGGCGCGCCCGGCAGCCAGGGCCAGCGCTTCCAGCACCTCGTCCCGCCGCTCGGCCAGTTCCCTGTTTCTTTCGCTCATGACTCTCAAGTAATTCCGGGCCTTGGACTCCGACTGTCCTTATCGGCCCTTTTATTGATTAGTTTAATGAATTAATGAAGTATTTTGCCGTTTCAGCGCCCATTGCCACCCTATACCACGCCAGAGGCCATGTAACCACCCGAAATAGAGAAAAAATTTCCGCGAAAAAATTGCCTGTCTTTTCAGATTTTTACTCTAGATTTTCTCTACATGTCGCGGCTCTCCGGCCCGCCGCCCCTTGTCAGCGCCCGCAAACCCGTGCATGTTCACGCCAATACCTGTCCTCTGACAACCTCCAAGGGTGCCTTCATGAACGAAAACTATTTCCTCATCTTCCAGCGGGGCATGCCCGGCCAGTTGGCGGAGTTGAGCCTGGACGAGATGGCCTCCTACATCCGGAACCATCTCTACAACTTTCTGGTGGACGACAATGTCGGCGCCTGCTTCATCGACCGGCTGGGCAACGATCCCAACGGACTGCATCATCCCGAATGCCGCAAATACCTGCTCTACCTCCTGGACAAATGCGTCCAGATGCGCCCCTTCCGCCCCGGACTGCTGGACGCCGCAGTCCGGCTGACCGGCGACGAGCGGTGCAAGGCCAAACTCCAGGTGATCAACGCCCTGAACACCGAGGAGGAGACCTTCAACCTGATCATGAGCCTGAACCTGCGCGAGCACATCGACGACATCCGCCAGTTCCTGATCGAGCTCATCCGCAGCCAGAGAAACCACGTATCGGCCGCGCAGTACGCCCTGTTCGTGGACAAGGCCGCAGGCGCCCCGCCCGGCCCCTGGATCAAGGATTTCAAGTGCCCGGCCGTCCTGCGCGCCGAGTGGGGCATCAACCTTTTCGCCCACTACGCCGGGATCTGCGCCTGGGACCAGGCCATGGAGCTGTGGCCCACCCTGGACCAGTCGCTGATGCGCGAAGTGGCCTACAACCACGCCGGCGACATGTTCGCCGCCGTGGGCGAGACCGAAGAGGCTCTCAAGTGGTACCGCAAGTCGGTCGAACTCGACCCGCAGCAGACCCCGATCTTCCTCCGCATGCGCGAACTCGAATCCCCCTTCAAGCCCGACCGTTCGCTGCTGGACAAGAAGAAGGTCGCCGTCCTGCTCTATTCCTGGAACAAGGCCGACGTCCTGGCCCACACCCTGGACAGCCTGAGCCGGTCCGACATCGGCCCGGCCGACATCCACGTCCTGCTCAACGGCTGCAAGGACAACAGCCTCGAACGGGTGGAGCAGGCGCGCGGGAAATTCCCGCACAACAAGCTGACCATCCACGAACTGCACGTCAACATCGGCGCGCCCGCTGCCCGCAACTGGCTGATGAACCTGCCCGAAGTCCAGGCCACGGACTACATCGCCTTCCTGGACGACGACGTCGAGGTGCAGCAGGACTGGCTGGCCCAGTTCCTGACCGTGGCCGAGACCGACGCCCGGGTGGCCGTGGTCGGCTGCAAGATCCTGACCCCGGGCGCGGCACCCCGCCTCCAGTACCTGTTCCGCTACGTGGCCATCGCGGGCCACGGCCTGCTCAAGATCAGCCTGGACACCCCGAACACCGTGTACGACACCGGCACCTACACCTTCGTGCGCGAAACCCGCTCCGTCATGGGCTGCCAGCACCTGCTGCGCACCAGCGCCCTGGCCGCCGCCAGGCACGATTTCGACATCCGCTTCTCCCCCTCGCAGGTGGACGACATCGAACACGACCTGGCCCTGTGCCTGGCGGGTTACAAGGTCATGTACTGCGGCACGGTCGCCTGCAACCACCTGCAACAGTCCGGGTTCAAGCCGTTCCAGGAATTCGAGCCGACCCGGGTGGGCAACGTCATGGGCAACGACATCAAGCTGTTCTACAAGTACTTCAACGACCTGCCAAGGCTCCAGGCCCTGGACAACCTGAGCATCGACCTGGGCGTGCCCAAGCCCTCGTTATAGCAGGCTGTTGAAAAACGTCCGATTGCTGCGTTGCTTCAAAAAAGGTCAACTCCTCACGTACTGGAAGCGCCCTTCGGCCTTGACCTTTTTTTGCGCCTTGCACTCGAACATTTTTGAACAGCCTGCAAAATGCATTTTTCAACGCCCTGCCAGGCGATTCCGGCGGAAATGGGCGCGCCACCCGCTTCCGGGGCTGCGTCCTTTTCCCTTGTACGGCCCGGTTTGCATACCCTTTCCTCCCATTCTACATATAAAGAGGGTTGACGACTTGCCCGATTACCGGGCATAGCTCCCCCTCAAAGCGCGCCGCACGCCCCCCGGGACGGCGGCCCAATCCCAACCGGTCGTTGAGGCGGTTGCGTTTCCCCCGACAGCACGACCAAGAGCACGCCATGCCGAAAGATCTGATCATCGTCGAGTCCCCCGCCAAGGTGAAAACCATCTCCAAGTTCCTGGGCAAGGACTACGTGGTGGACGCCTCCGTGGGCCACGTCCGCGACCTGCCCACCCGCGACCTGGGCGTGGACGAGGAGAACGCCTTCGCGCCCCAATACGAAATCATCAAGGGCAAGGAGGACGTGGTCAAACGCCTCAAGGCCGCCGCAGGCAAGGCCGGGACCGTGTACCTGGCCCCCGACCCGGACCGCGAGGGAGAGGCCATCGCCTGGCACGTGGCCGAGCTGCTCAGGCCGGTCAACGACAATATCCGGCGCATCCAGTTCAACGAAATCACGGCCCGGGCCGTGAAGGAGGCCCTGGAGCATCCCCAGGACCTCAACGCGGACCTGTTCGATTCGCAACAGGCCCGGCGCATCCTGGACCGGCTGGTGGGCTACAAGATTTCCCCGATCCTGT
>JAZHDH010000188.1:0-3460 GCA_036584335.1 Pseudodesulfovibrio sp.
CTCGACCCCCAAGGTCACGCAGATCCGCCGCGTGGAGTTCGGGTTCCGGTCGCCGGGCCGCACCGCCTTCGGGCAGGACTTCCAGCAGGGCGTCAGCCGCGAGGTGCCCGAAGAGGCGCTGATGCTCACCGGCGACGAAAACATCGTCTCGGTGCAGTTCATCGTGCAGTGGCTGATCAAGGACGCCAAGGATTTCCTCTTTGAGGTCAATGATCCCATCAAGACCATTGTCCATGCGGGCGAGGCGGCCATGCGCGAGGTCATCGGCAACGGCAGGATCGACGACGCCCTGACCACGGGCAAGCAGGAGATCCAGGTCCAGACCCGCGACCTGATGCAGAAGATCCTGGATTCGTACCGGACCGGCATCGACATCGTGGCCGTGCAGATGCAGAACGTGCATCCGCCGGAGCAGGTGGTGGAGGCGTTCAAGGACGTGGCCAGCGCCCGCGAGGACAAGAGCCGGTTCATCAACGAGGCCGAGGCCTACCAGCGCGACGTGCTGCCCAAGGCGCGCGGCGAGGCTGCCAAGATCACCAACGAGGCCCAGGCCTACAAGGAGGCCAAGGAGCGCCGCGCCCAGGGCGACGCGTCCCGCTTCCTGTCCGTGCTCAAGGAATACGCCAAGGCCAAGGAAATCACCCGCCAGCGCCTCTATCTGGAGACCATGCAGGAAATCCTGTCCAACCCGGACATCGAGAAGCTGGTCCTTTCCGGCGACGCGCTCGAGAAGTCCGTTCCGTACCTGCCGCTGGGCCAGCTGCCCAAACCGGCGCAACCCGAAAAAAAGCAGTAAGGGGGCCGTCATGAGCAAGAAAACCGTCGGACTCATGCTGCTGGTCATACTGGCCGCCGTGATCATCACCCAGTCCGCCTTCACCGTGGACCAGACCGAACGGGCCATCGTCATCCAGCTCGGCCGTCCGGTGGGCGAAGCCGCGCTGGGGCCGGGCCTGCACTTCAAGTTGCCCCTGGTCCAGAACGTGGTCTTCTTCGATTCCCGCATCCTGGACTTCGACGCCAAGCCCGAGGAGATCACGACCACGGACAAGAAGTACATGAACGTGGACTCGTACTCCAAGTGGCGCATCGTGGACCCGCTGACCTTCTACACCAAGGTCAGGACCGTCACCGGCGCCCAGGCCCGGCTGGACGACATCGTGCGCTCGCAGCTGCGCGTGGCGCTGGGCCGCTACACCCTGATCGAGGTGGTGTCGCACAAGCGCCAGGAGATCATGGACGCGGTCACCGGCCGCTCGCGCGAACTGCTCAAGCCCTACGGCATCAACATCCTCGACGTGCGCATCAAGCGCACGGACCTGCCCGCCGAAAACGCGCGGGCCATCTTCGGACGGATGAAGGCGGAACGCGAACGCCAGGCCAAGCAGTACCGCTCCGAGGGCCGCGAGGCGTCGGCCCGGATCATCGCCGAGGCGGACAAGGAGCGGACCATCCTCCTGGCCGACGCGGACAAACAGTCGGCCATCGTGCGCGGCGAGGGCGACGCCCTGGCCGCGAAGATATATGCCGACGCGCTGGGGCAGTCTCCGGAATTCTACGCCTTCATGCGCAGCCTGGAAGCCTACCGGAAGGGATTCGAGAAAAATTCGCGTTTCATCATGACGCCCGAGAGTCCCTTCTTGAAATACATGCAGTAACCCTTTTTAATCCCAGAAAAACAGGCCGCAGCCCGCTTTCCAATAGCGCGCTGCGGCCATTGCCTCCACCGGTCTCGGTGAAGGCGACGTGCGTGGAGTCGGGAAAAAGTCCCGAGTGCTATCGATCTTTAAAAATAGGCTTTCTTTGATCCTGATGACTCAAGGGATAGCCAGCGGGCAAAGCGCCCAAGCCTGCGGGCCGCTCGATTCGTCATTGACGAATGGATATGATTTCTGTCAATTGACCGGCGGCGGCAGGCCAAAAACTGAGAGGAAGGGATTGTATGCCTAAAAAGAAAAGAAAATGCGATGAAGCGCAACTCAAGTGGTTCGAGGACGCCATGGAGCGGATCAAGAAGGCGACCGGCGCGCGCACCCAGGTGCAGCTGGCCGAGGTCCTGGACGTCCGTCAGTCCAGCATCTCCGACGCCAAGCGCCGCTGCTCGATCCCGGCGGACTGGTTTCTGAAGCTCTACCGCAGCCACGGACTCGATCCGGACTGGCTGGCCGAGGGCGTCGAGCCGGTCTACATCAACGCCTCCAAGGCCAAGATTCCGGCCGACACCCTGCTGCGCGAAGCCCCGGCCCCCTACGGCCGCCTGAATTCGCGCGGCCGCGTCGTCCCGGTTTCCACCATGGCCGGGGCGAACAAGGATGGAGCGACCTGGGAGCCCAAGCCCGTGGAGGAAATCTCCATGCCCGAGTCCTTCTGTCGCCCCAAGCTGCTGGTGGTCAAGGTCGATTCGGCGAGCATGGAGCCCGTGATCACGCGCGGCGCCTTCGTCGGCATCGACTGCGATCTGCGCGACCACCCGGACGGCGACCTGTGCGCGGTGCACTTCCCCCACCAGGGGCTGACCATCCGTCGCGTGTACATGCAGGGAGACGCCTTCCTGCTCAGGGCGGAGAACGACAAGTACTCCGACCTGGCCATCCCCGCCGCCGACATGGCCGAGCGCACCGTGGGCCGGGTCATCTGGGTGCTTCAGAATCTCACCGCCCTGTAAACCCGATCCGGTCGACACCATCCGGGGCCGGGCGGGAGCATCCCGCCCGGCCCCGCTGTTTGTGTCCATCCGCCACAATTTGGTGCAGCCCCTTGACGCGGACCCCCGCCGCCCCTAGTCTCCGGCCATGAACACCGAAACCGATTCCCCCAAGGCCAAGGCCGCGCCCGTGACCGCGCCCGACATCCAGGCGCGCAAGAACGGCGAGAAGATCTGCTGCATCACCGCCTACGACTATCCGTCGGCCCTCATCGCCGACCAGGCGGGCGTGGACGTCGTCCTGGTGGGCGATTCCCTGGCCATGGTCGTACTCGGCCGCGAGGACACCCTTTCCGTGACCGTGGACGAGATGGTGCACCATACCCGCGCCGCCTGCCGGGGCGTCAAGCACGCCCTGCTCGTGGCCGACATGCCTTTCCTGTCCTTCGCCACGGTGGACCGCGCCCTGGATTCCGCCGCCCGGCTCATGGGCGAGGGCGGAGCCCGGGCGGTCAAGCTCGAAGGCGGCCTGCCCGTGGCGCCCCAGATCGAGGCCCTGACCGCCGCCGGGGTGCCGGTCATGGCCCACGTCGGCCTGACCCCGCAGCACATGGCCAAGTTCGGCGGATTCAAGGCCCAGGGCAGGAGCGTGGACGCGGCCAAGGCGCTCATCGACGACGCCCAGGCCGTGGAGGCGGCGGGCGCCTTCAGCGTGGTCATCGAGGCCGTGCCCGTGGAGGTGGCCCGGCTGATCACCGAGTCCGTGGACATCCCGACCATCGGCATCGGCGCGGGCAACGTCACCGACGGCCAGGT
>JAZHDH010000189.1:0-3456 GCA_036584335.1 Pseudodesulfovibrio sp.
GGAGCCGGTACCAGACCGCCTTCACCGTCTCCATCGAGGCGGCCGAGGGCGTGACCACCGGCGTGTCCGCCGCCGACAGGCTGGCCACGGTCCGGGCGGCCACGGCCCCCGGGGCCAAACCCGGCGACGTCGCCAGCCCCGGCCACGTCTTTCCCCTGCGTGCCCGCAGCGGCGGGGTGCTGGAGCGCGGCGGCCACACCGAGGCCACCGTGGACATGGCCCGCCTGGCCGGGTTTGCGCCCTGCGGCGTGCTTTGCGAACTGACCAACCCCGACGGCACCATGGCCCGGCTGCCCGAGATCGTGGCCTTTGCCGAGCGGCACGGCTTCCCCGTGCTGACCGTGGCCGACATCGCCGCCTACCGACTGCGCGCGGAGTCGGCGGCGGCCTGATCCCCGCCTCTGACCGGGGCCTCGCCGCTGCGAGGCCCCGCCCCCAGGGATTTTCTGAAGCCGGATGGCGCCATGTCGCCCTGCCGCGCCGGGCTATCTGTTGCGGCCGTCCGGAAAGTTCCCTATCATGCATTCGTTTGGCCTCAACGGGAGGCGCGAGGCCGCTGCGGCAATGGACGGCACGCGGGCCTCGACGCCCCGGGTCACGGGTACAGGAGTCCTCGCCGTGCATATTGCCCAATACGTCTTTTCCCGTCGGCTGAGTCGGCAGATCCTGCTGAAAGTCCTGCTGTTCGGGGTTCTGGTCGTTACGGTGGCCACGGTTTCATGCTACTATCTCGTCTACCAGCAGACCCGGAACCGGACGCTCCTTTCGCTCAGGCAGTACATGTTCGAGCGCAAGCAGGTGGAGGAGAGCGTGTTCCTGGACGCCGCCGTCTGCCTGGACCTTTTCCGCGACGAGTTCCTGCGGCTGTACCTTTCGGATGTGGCGTACACGGATGCGGACTTTTGGCGGCTCTACGCCACCGGCGCGGACGGGGCCACGCGGATGAGGGAGCGGTACTTCACCGGCGTGATTGATCCGGTCGTAGGCCGTTCCTTTGGCGTGACCAGCTTCATCGGCAACAACCAGCCCTTCGACAGTGCCGACTTGCGGCGGCGGCTGCTCATAGCCTACACCCTGGTCAACCGCTACGGTCCGGCCTGGGAGGCCATCGGAGTGCTGCACGCCACCTATCCCGAGAACGCCATCACCCTTTTTTCGCCGGACGTCCCCTGGGGACTCCAGGCCAAGCCCGACCTGCCCATGAACGAGTTGGGCACGATCAAGGCCACCCTGCAGTCCGAGAATCCCGAGCGGACCCCGGTCTGGACCGGCCTGTACTACGACGAGACCGTGGACAACTGGACCATCACCTACGAATTGCCCGTGGACCATGAAGGCCGTCACCTGGTCAATCCCAGCTTCGACGTGCACCTGAAATCGATCATGCGCAGGCTGGACGGCGATTCCCAGGCGGGCACCCATTCCTTTCTCCTCAGCCGGGACGGCTACCTCATCGCCCACCCCGGAGAGCTGCGCAACGAACTGAAGAGACTGGGGCAGCTGTCTCTGGAGAAGCTTGGCGACCCCGACCTGACGCGCATATATGGCGAATTGGGGCGCGCCCGCCCGGACGGGAACGGCATCGCGGTGACCGAAGACGCCGCAGGCGGCGGCTACCTGATCTCGGCCGAGCTTTCGGGGCCGCGCTGGTGGCTGGTCATGGTGCTTTCCAAGGACCAGCTGGCCCACGACGCCCACCAGGCCGCGCGCATCGTGCTGCTCTTCGGGTTCCTGCTCTTCGCCGTCTATTACGTGACCGTGTATTTCGTCGTTTCCAGGCATGTGAAGGAACCGCTCAGGGAGTTGCAGGATGCGGTCGCCAAGGTGGCCATCGGGGACTATGACGCCGTGCTCCGTTCGCCGCAGACGCTTCCGCTGACGCAGAAGAACGAGATCGGGGAGCTGGCGGGCATGTTTTTGGAGATGTGTCGAAAAATCAATGACGTGCAGTCAAATCTGCAAGAGCTGGTCAACAGCCGGACCCGGGAACTGGAAGACGCCAACGCCCAACTGCGCGAACTGAGCCTGCTCGACGGGTTGACCGGCATCCACAACCGCCGCTCCTTCGACAAGGACATCGCGGCGGTGTTCCGCCAAGGCCAGGAGGGCGTGGCGTCCTTCCACCTGATGCTCATCGACGTGGACCGCTTCAAGAACTATAACGACGCCCACGGCCACACGGAGGGAGACAAGGCCCTGCGCCTGGTGGCCCAGGTGGTGGCCGCCAACATCCGCAGGGAGGACCGCGCCTACCGCTACGGGGGCGAGGAAATCGCCGTGATATTCAACAGCGCGGACGCGGACGCCGCCCGCCGGTGCGGCGATCGCATCCTGGAAGCGGTGCGCGCGGCGGATATCGCCCACCACGGCAGCGAACACGGCATTCTGACCATCAGCGCGGGGCTGGTAGGGTACTGCGCCCACTTCGCCACCGTGACCGACATGGTCGATGCGGCGGACAACAGCCTGTATCGGGCCAAGTCGTCGGGCCGGAACTGCCTGCGGGTGGATGGAGAGGATTAGGGGGCTGTTGAAAAACGTCCGATTGCTGTGCTGCTTCAAAAAGTTCAAATCCTCACGTACTGGAAGTACGCTTCGGCCTTGACCTTTTTTCGCGCCTTGCACTCGAACATTTTTGAACAGCCTGCAAAAATGCATTTTTCGACGATCTGTCAGGGGGCGATCCGGATTGCACCCTGGCCATATTTCGGGGCGATGCCCCCTGGTTCAACCGGCCCGACCCGCGAAGGTCCGGCCATACCCCACGGAGATTCCATGTCACATCCTCATCCCACCTGCGCCCTGTGTCCCTACGACTGGTCCGAACGCTATTGCCGCAAGCCCGGCGGCAAGGCGCCCAAAAACTGCCCCTCGGTGCTGCTCAAGGCCGAGCTCGAACGCGCCCATGACATCACCTGCGGCGAACGGCTTGCGTTCGCCCGCGAGGCGTCGCGCCAGGAGGCGGCGGGCTATGAGAACAGCGAGCAGGGATACGCCGCGGTCAAGCCGTGCAAGCCGCGCATCCTGGAAACCGTCGAGTTCGCGCGGCGCATGGGCTACCGGCGGCTGGGGCTGGCCTTTTGCATTGGCGTGCGCTTCGAGGCGCGCAAGGTGCACGAGTTCTTCGAGGCGGCCGGGTTCGAGGTGGCCTCGGTGGCCTGCAAGGCGGGCCGCGTGCCCAAGGCTGATCTGGGCATCACCCGGGCCGAGCAGGTGGACGCCACCCAGGAGGTGGAGACCATGTGCAATCCCGTCTTCCAGGCCGAGGCCTGCAACGCGGCCGAAGTGGACCTGAACGTGCTCCTGGGGCTGTGCGTGGGCCACGATTCCCTGTTCATCATGCACGCCAAGGCCCCGGTCACGGTCCTGGCGGCCAAGGACCGCGTCCTGGCCCACAACCCCATGGCCGCCGTGTACCAGCTGGACACGTATTATCGGTATTTGAAGCAGCTATAG
>JAZHDH010000190.1:0-3430 GCA_036584335.1 Pseudodesulfovibrio sp.
CGGCCTTCACCTCCCTGGCCGGGGGGCTGACTGCGGGCGTCGGCGGCATCCGCGTCGTGGCCCTGGCCCGGCAAAACACCGTCAGCCTGGTCCACCCGGCGGCCAAGGCGGCGGAGATGCAGGGCAGGAACCTGTTCACCGATTTCCCGGACGCGATCGCGTCCCTGGCCAACCGCGCGCTCCAGGCCCGGCAACTGCGCATCGCCGAGCCGCCCCGCGAGGACGGCGGAGCGGAAATCGTGGCCGCAGCCGCACCCGTTTTCCTGGCCGACGACCGCGATTACTGGGGGCTGGCCCTGCTGCTCATCGACGCCGCGACCCTGTTCCGCGAGGCCGGGCTGCCGGACCTGGCTTCGGGGCTGCGCATCGCCCTCAAGGCGTCGGGGCCGGCCCCGGGGCAGTACCGCATCCTCCACGGCGACGAATCGGTCTTTGCCGGGGACCCGGTGCAGATGTCCATTCCGGCGCCGGGGGGCGGCTGGCTGCTGGCGGCCCTGCCCGCAGGCGGCTGGACCCTGTCGCCCAACCGGCCCTATATCCTCTACGGCGGCAGCGCGGCCATCCTGGTCATCACCGGCCTGCTCTTTTCCACCCTGGCCCTGCTCGTGGCCCGGCTGCACTCCCGCGACGAGTACCGCCATGTGGTGGAGAACGCGCGCAGCATCATCCTGCGGGTCGATCGGCGCGGCGACATCACCTACTGCAACGAATACGCCGAACGCTTCTACGGATACGCGCCCGGCGAACTGATCGGCAGACCGCTGGTGGGCGCCCTGGTGCCCCCCACGACCCCGGTGGGCGAAAGCCTGGCCCGCTCCCCGGGGCGGCTGCTGCGCACCCCGGCCGCCCTCGCCTTCGGCGAATTCATGACCGTGTGCAAGAACGGCGAGGCGGTGTGGGTTTCCTGGGCGCACGAGCCGGTCCGGGACGACGACGGCCACGTGGCCGAAATCCTCTCGGTGGGCACGGACATCACGGACCGCAAGTTCATGGAGGAAGCGCTGCGCCAGCGGGAAAAACAATACCGGCTGCTGGCCGAAAACGTTTCGGACATCATCTTCGGGCTGGATGCGGACCTGCGCTACACCTTCGTCAGCCCATCGGACGAGGCGGCGCGGGGGCTCAAGCGCGGCGACGTGCTGGGCCGTCCCCTGGCCGACTTCCTGCACACGGCCACCCGGCCGCTGTTCGAGAACGCGGCCCGGCGGCTGGCGGACCTGCCCGGCGGCGCCCAGAAATCCGAGATCCTGGACCTGGAATTTCTGTGCGCGGACGGCTCCACCCTGTGGCTGGAGACCCGGCTCGGCCCGCTGCACAACGACGAGGGCGACGTCATCGGCATCCTGGGCGTGAGCCGCGACATCACCGACCGCAAGCTGGCCGACGCCCTGCGCGAGGACGTGGAGCGCATGGCCCGCCACGACCTCAAGACCCCGCTGGGCGCGGTCATCGGCCTGCCCGCCGAAATCCGGCTCATAGGCCCGCTCAACCCCTCCCAGGAGACGCTGCTCCACACCATCGAGAAGGCGGGCCGGGCCATGCTGGAGTACATCAACAACTCCCTCGACCTGTACAAGATGGAACTGGGCGTATACGTGCTGGACCGCCGCCCCGTGGACGTGATCGGCGTGCTCCACGGCATCCGCGACGAGACCCTGCCGCTGATCCGCGAGAAGGGCGTCAGCCTGGGCCTGGAGGTCCTGGACGGCGAAGGCGGCCGGTGCGTGGCCCGGGTGGAGGAGCCGCTGTTCCGGTCCATGCTCGCCAACCTGCTGCTCAACGCGCTCCAGGCCTCGCCCGAGGGCGGGGCCGTGGCCGTGACCCTGACCTGCGGGCCGCCCCTTCGCATCGTCATCCGCAACCAGGGCGCGGTGCCCGCCTCCGTGCGCGACTGCTTTTTTGAAAAATACGCCACGGCCGACAGCTCCAGGGGCTCCGGCCTGGGCGCCTATTCGGCGCGGCTCATCGCCCGCACCCACGGCGGCGACATCGGCCTCGACACCGGCGAGCCGGGCCGGACCACCGTGACCGTGACCCTGCCCTGACCGTCAGGAAAGCTGGCCGACCCCCAGCCCGGCCAGCAGGGAAAGGCCGACCCACAGCGCGCCCTTGAGCGCACGCACCCACCGGCAGGGCCTGGGCGTCAACTCGTCCTCCGGCTGGAGCAGATACCGCCAGCACCATCGTTTTTCCCCGATCATGGCAACCTCCCGCCCGCTCCTGCGGCGCTTGCAACCATCACTACGGGGAATCGGCGCAGGCGGTCCAATGGCAAAGCGTGAGGTCTGCCATCACGCATTCCGATTGCTCGCTGCCGCGAATGAGACTAGGGAATACCCATGGAACTCTATCAACTCCGCACCTTCGCGGCCGTGGCCGAGGAGGGCAACCTGACCCGCGCCGCCGAGCGCATCTTCGCAAGCCAGCCCGCCGTCAGCGCCCACGTCAAGGCGCTGGAGGAGGAACTGGGCCTGCCCCTGTTCGTGCGCACGCCGCGCGGCATGCAACTGACCGACGCGGGCCGCGCGCTCAAGGCCAAGGCGGACTCCATCCTCCGCGCCGCAGAGGACATGCTCGCCCAGGCGCGCGGGCTGCGCCGGGAGCTGTCGGGCGAGCTGACCATCGCCCTGAACACCGACCCGGGATTCCTGCGCACCGCCGAACTGATCTCGGCCATGGCCGAGACCCATCCCAAGGTCAAGATCAAGCTCACCCAGTCCCACTCCGCCACCATCCTCAAGGCCGTGCGCGACCGCAAGCTCGACGCGGGCTTCTCCTTCTTCGAGAACCCCTACGCCGAGGTCACGGGCGTGCGCCTGCGCGACGTGCCGGTGCGCGTGGTCGCCCCGATCGGCTGGGCCGACGAGGTCCGGGGCAAGTCCATCGACCAGCTGGCGCTGATGCCGTGGATACTGCCGGACGAGTCCTGCCCGTTCATGCGGGTGGTCAAGGGCGTGTTCGAGGATTCGGGCATCTGCCCGCAGAACTGCGTGGAGGCGGACGAGGAGGCGGTCATCGGCCAGCTCGTGGCCGCAGGCAAGGGGATTTCCGTGCTCAAGCAGAGCGGCGCGGACCGGCTGTGCGCCGAAGGGCTGGCCGTGATCTGCGACGCCGGGCCGAACCTCTCGCTGTCCATCAGCTTCGTCCACCCCAGGAACCGGGAGCAGGACCCGCTGATCAAGGCCCTGTCCGAGGCCGTGGCCGCCGTCTGGAAGGATTGATCCCTAGTCGGCGGACGGGCCGCCGCCCGCGCCCTGGGCCGTGGAAACGGTCCGTCCCGCTCCGGCCGCGCCCCCTTCCAGGTACTCGGGGAGCAAAAATCGGTGGAGCGCCTCCTCGAGCAGCGGCAGGGCCACGGTGGTGTCCAGGCACGGGCCGTGGGGCCGCTCGTTGAGCACGCCGAACACGGGCAGGGGGTAGGTGTCCTGGA
>JAZHDH010000191.1:0-3392 GCA_036584335.1 Pseudodesulfovibrio sp.
AGCCGTGGTTCAGGGCGAAGCCCGCCAGCGCGGCCGCGCCCATGGCCGCATAGAGCAGGGGCGTGCGGGCCGCGAGCGCGGCCGTGGCGGCCAGCGCGCCCAGGCCGGAGCGGGGAACGATCATTTCCACGGAAATCTCCACGGCGAAGGCCACGGCCAAACCGATGCGCAGGCCCGAGACCACGGGGGGCAGCACGCAGGGCAGGATCACGTCCGCCAGCAGGCGCCTGCGGCCGACGCCCAGGGTGCGGGCGGTGTCGATCAGCAGCGATGGCGCCCCGGCCACGCCGTCGCGCGCGGCCACGAAGGCGGGCCAGGCGCAGGCGAAGGCGGCCACGGCCACGTTGAGCGTTGCGCCCATGCCGCAGAGCAGGATGGCCGCCGGGATCAGGGCCGCCGAGGGCAGCGGGCGCAGCCCTTCGATGAGCGGGCCGGTGGCCCGGCGCAGCAGCGGGGAGAGGCCGTGGCCCAGTCCCAGGGCCAGCCCGGCCAGGGAGCCCAGGGTGAAGGCCCCCAGGGTCCGGCCCACGGTGGCGGCGGTGGCGGCGAGGCACAGCGGCGCGTTGTCCAGCAGCGCCCGCGCGGCGTCCAGGGGCGGGGAAAGGTGGTTCGCGGGCAGCAGCCCGGCCACCGTTCCGGCCTGCCAGAGCAGGAGGAACAGGGCCGCGGCCCCGTATCCGGCGGCGCGCCAGGCCTTCACCGGCCGCCTCCGCCCGTGAGCACGGCATGGATGCGGGAACGCAGCTCGGAAAACCGGGGCAGGCCGCGTGTGTCCACCTGGTGCCGGGGCCGGGGCAGGTCCACGGCCACGTCGTCGCGGACGGCGGCGGGCGAGCCGCCCAGGATCAGGATGCGGTCCGAAAGATAGATGGCCTCGTCCACGTCGTGGGTGACGAAAAGGACGGTCATGCCCCGGTCGGCCCACAGGGAGAGGAGCAGGTCCTCCAACTCGGCGCGGGCCTGGGCGTCCAGCGAGGCGAAGGGCTCGTCCATGAGCAGGCAGCCCGGCTCGCAGGCCAGGGCGCGGGCCATGGCCGCCCGCTGCTGCATGCCGCCCGAAACCTGCCAGGGGTGGTAGTCCCCGAACCCGGAGAGTCCCACGTCGGCCAGGAGCCGCCGTGTGCGCTCCCCGGCCCCGGAGCGGGAGGGATGGCCCCGGGCCGCGCCGAAGGCCACGTTGCCGAACACGGTCTTCCAGGGAAAGAGCGAGGCGGCGGCGTCCTGGAAGACCATGACCACGCCCGCGCCCGGCCCGTCCACGGGCGCGCCGTCCAGCCGCACCGCGCCCGAGCCCGGGGCATCCAGCCCGGCCAGGCAGCGCAGGAGCGTGGTCTTGCCGCAGCCCGACGGCCCGATGATCGAGACGAACTCGCCGGGGCGGACGTCGAAGGCGACGTCCCGGAAGATCGTTGCGTCCCGGCCGTCCCGGGCATAGGATTTGCTCAACGCGCGTATGGAGAACATGGGGTGGCTACCTCGCTCGGCGTTCCCGTTTCATTTCCGGGTGGTTAGCACGAACGCGCGCCGGTTGAAAGAGCGGCGGGAACCTGCCGCCGCCGGGTGCGCCGATTGTGTCTTCATTGACATAATGATCCGGAACCCCTATCCCAGATTTTTCCCGTAGTTCTTCCACAGCCTGAGCGCCGTTCCAGGAGGCCATAATGAACATGGAGCAGAAGCTGCTTTCCGCCTTTCCCGCCATTCACGAGATTCCCGAGGAATACAGAAGTTTCATCCCCAAGGAATATCCCCACTATCTGGTCGACGGCGAGATGCTCGACTGGGACGGGGAGATGCAGGACATCTATTCCCCCATCGAGACGCGCGACGGCGACGGGTTTTCGCCGCTGCTCATCGGCCGCTGCCCCGTGCTGGACGAGGCTGCGGGCGAGCGCGCCATGGAGGCCGCCGCCCGGGCCTACGACAACGGCATGGGCCGTTGGCCGACCATGGGCGTGGCCGACCGCATCCGCCACATGGAGGAGTTCGCCGACAGGCTGGCCGGGGTGCGCGACGAGGTCGTGCATCTGATGACGCTCGAAATCTGCAAGCCCCGGCGCGAGTCCGAGATCGAGTTCGACCGCACCGTGGAATACATCCGCGACACCATCCGCGCCCTCAAGGACCTGGACCGGGCCAGCTCGCGCATCGTCATCGAGAGCGGCATCTACGCCCAGATCCGGCGCGCTCCGCTCGGGCCGGTGCTGTGCATGGGGCCTTACAACTATCCCTTCAACGAAACCTTCGCCACGCTGGTCCCGGCCCTGATCATGGGCAACACGGCCATCGTCAAGACCCCGCGCATGGGCAAGCTGCTCCTGGCCCCGATCATCGAGGCCCTGCGCGAGAGCTTCCCCCGGGGCGTGGTCAACGTCCTTTTCGGCGACCGCCGCGTGGTCAAGCCGATTCTGGAGTCAGGCAAGATCAGCGTCCTGGCCTTCATCGGCTCGTCCAGCGCGGCCGACGCCCTGCGTCTGCTCCACCCGCATCCGCACCGGCTGCGCTGCGTGCTCGGCCTGGATGCCAAGAACCCGGCCTTCGTTCTCGAAAGCGCGGACATGGACCTCACCGCCCGTGAAATCCTCTCGGGCAGCCTCTCCTTCAGCGGCCAACGCTGCACCGCGATCAAGATCGTCTTCGTGCACCGCAGCCGCGCCGAGGAGCTGCTGACCCGCCTGGACGAAGGCATCGCGGGCCTCAACGTGGGCATGCCCTTCGACCCGGGCGTGAACATCACGCCCATGCCCGGCCGGGGCAAGATCGCCTACCTCAAGGAACTGGTGGACGACGCCGTGGCCCAGGGAGCGCAGGTGGTCAACGCGGGGGGCGGCGTCATCGCCAAGACCTTGTTCCAGCCCGCACTGCTTTCCGGCGTGACCCCGACCATGCGCGTCTTCCAGGAGGAGCAGTTCGGCCCCATCGTGCCCGTGGTCGCCTTCGACGACGAGCGCACCCCGCTCGAATACCAGGTCCGGTCCAACTACGGCCAGCAGATGAGCATCTTCGGCAGCGACCCCGAGCAGGTGGCCCGGTTCATCGACCCCATGGTCAACCAGGTCTGCCGGGTGAACATCAACAGCCAGTGCCAGCGCGGCCCGGACACCTTCCCCTTCACCGGGCGCAAGGACTCGGCCGAAGGCACGCTCTCCGTGGGCGACGCCCTGCGCTGCTTCTCCATCCGCACCCTGGTGGCCGCCAAGGGCACCGAGGCCAACAAGGACCTGATCACCCGCATCCTGCGCCAGCGCAGCTCCAACTTCCTGACCACGGACTACATCCTGTAGCCGGACTGTATCGTGAAACGAGAAGGGCGGCCGACAGGTGTCGGCCGCCCTTGTTTTTGGGAAAAAGAGGGAAGATGCCTCCGGCGGCTTAAGGCCGAGGGCCTTAGG
>JAZHDH010000192.1:0-3377 GCA_036584335.1 Pseudodesulfovibrio sp.
GGTGGCGGACGTGGGCGGCGACGTGTCGATCATGCCCGGCGTGACCCGGGAGCTGCTGCGGCTGCTGGACGACCGGCGGGAGACGTTCCTCTTCTACGACGTGCGCTTCGGGCGCGGCGTGGGCATGGCCTTCAACTACACGATCCGGTCCATCCTCGACGGGGTGGCGCCGGAGCAGGCCTTTGCCGAGCTGGAGAACGCCATCGCGCGCGGCCGGGCCTACCGGCAGGATCCGTAGCCCGGCCCCGAAAACGCAATCGGCATCCCCGGGGGGATGCCGATTTCTTGTTGCGTGCGGGCGCGGATCAGCAGGAGCAGCCGCCGGAAGAGCAGCCGCCACCGCCGTCGGAGGAGGAGCAGCCGCAGGAGCAGCCGCCACCGCCCACCGGATTGTCGGAATCGACGGTGAATCCGTAGTAGGTCATGTCGATCCGTACGTTGCCGGTCAGTTCCAGCAGTTCCTTGTCGATGACGAAGCGGAACCCGCCGGACTCGAATTCCTTGTCCTTTTCGTTCGGCTCGTCCAGGGCCAGCGTCAGCCGGTTGCCGGAGCAGCCGCCCGAGGCGAGGTAGACCCGGATGGGCGAGGGTTCCTTGTCCTTGAAGTGCTCCGCGAGCTGTTTCTGGGCGTTTTCGGTGACGTCGATCATGTTGTTCTCCTGTTGATGGTAGGAAATTGAACCTATGTCCGGCGGGAAGGGGTGTCAAATCGCCCCGCGCCGCCGGGGGGCCTCCAGTTGTCGAAGCGCCGCCGCGTCCGTTGCATGGAAAAGGGCGGCATCCCTGGTGGGGGATGCCGCCCTTGTTCGCCGTATGCGCTGCCGTTTAGCAGGAGCAGCTGCCGGAAGAGCAGCCGCCGCCGTCCGTGCTGCAACTGCCCGAAGAGCAGCCACCGCCGCCCAGCGGCTTTTCGGAATCGATCGTGAACCCGTAGTAGGTCATGTCGACCCGGACATCGCCGGTCTGGGCCAGAAGCGCCTTGTCGATCAAAAAGGTGAATCCACCCGTCTCAAACAGTTCATCCTTGTCGGTAGGCTCATCCAGAGCCAGGGTCAGGCGCGGGCCGGCTCAGCCGCCCGCCGCGAGATAGACGCGGATGGGAGAGGGATCCTTGTCCTGGAAGTAGCCCTCGAGCTGCTTCCGGGCGGCATCGGTTACTTCAATCATTGAAAGCCTCCTATTGGTGGTCGGGAAATGAACAGGTAGGTACTCTCCGGGGGTTTGTCAAATCCAAAGTCCGCAAAACCCGCCGCGCAGGTTGACCGTCCCGTGCCCCATGGGCTAGTTTCCCAGTCTGCACAAGCCTTTTTGCACCGTGAGGTTTTCTATGAAGGAATGCGGCACCATCTTGAACGGCAAGGAGATGAGCCGGACCCTGGAGCGGCTGGCCGTGGAGATCTACGAGCGGCGCGGCGACGACGCCACCCTGGCCATCCTCGGGGTCCAGCGGCGCGGCGCCGACCTGGCCGAGCGGCTCAAGAAGCTGTTGGACGCGCGGCTTTCGCGCAAGGTCCCCCTGGGCAAGCTCGACATCAACCTCTACCGCGACGACTGGACCACCAACCTGGAGCTCGCTCCGACCATCAACTGTTCCGAAATCGGGTTCGAGATCGAGGGCGCCTCCATCGTGCTGGTGGACGACGTACTCTACTCGGGCCGCACCGTGCGCGCCGCCCTGGAGGCCATCCTCGACTACGGCCGCCCGCGCCGGGTGGAACTGCTGGTGCTGGTGGACCGGGGCCACCGCGAGCTGCCCATCCAGGCCGACTACGTGGGCAAGAAGGTGGACACCCACGACCACGAGCACGTGGACGTGCGCGTGACCGAGCGCGACGGCGAGGACAAGGTCTGCCTCGTCAGGGACTAGCCGCCGTGGCCTTCGCTCCCATCGAGCGGGACCGGAAGCCGGTCCCGTGCATCACCCTGGTCGGCATGGCCGGGGCTGGCAAGTCCACCCTGGGCCAGCTCCTGGCCGACCGCCTCGGCTGGTGCCAGCTCGACACCGACCGTCACCTCGAATCCTTCTACGCCATGCCCCTGCAGGCGATCATGGACGCCTACGGCCTGGACGAGTTCCTGCGCATCGAAGGCACCCTGGTCGGCGAGCTGAGGCTGACCCGCACCGTCATCTCCACGGGCGGCAGCGTCATCTATTCGGACGGGGCCATGGCCCGGCTCAAGAGCCTGGGGCCGGTGGTGCTGCTCGACATCGACGAGTCCACCTTTCTCGACCGGGTGGGCCGGGCCGAGGGCCGCGCCCTGGCGCTCGGCCCGGGCAAGACCATGCGCGACCTTTACAAGGAGCGGCAGCCCCTGTACCGTGCCGCCGCCGACATCGTGGTCCGCACCGACCGGGACGCGCCCGAGCGCTGCGTGGACCAGATCCTCGAACAGATCGACCTGTCATGAAGAAACTGACCCCCAAGGCCGCCTACCGCAAGCTGGCCGCCCTCTACGACCGCATGGTCGCGCAGTACGGCGCGGCCGCCTCGGCCATCGGCCTGTCCTGCGACGGCTGCGGCGACAACTGCTGCCTCTCCTTTTTTCAGCACCACACCTATGTGGAGTGGGCCTACCTCTGGGAAGGGCTGAACCAGCTCCCGCCCGACCGGCTGGAGGCGATCCGCGCAAGGGCCCAGGCCTATGTGGACGACGCCCGGGCGGCCATGGAGCGCGGCGAGCGGCCCCACCTGATGTGCCCGCTGAACATCGACGAGAAGCAGGGCGTCTGCGGCCTGTACGGCCACCGGCTGATGATCTGCCGCATGCACGGCGTGCCCAACGCGCTGACCAGGCCCGACGGCAGCCAGGTCCGCTTTCCCGGCTGCTACCGTTGCCAGGAGCGCACCGCCACCCTGGAGGCGGACGGCGGCATGGTCCCGGTCATCGACCGCACCCCCCTCTACCGCGACCTGGTCACCCTGGAGATGCAGTTCGTGGGCGCGGGCCTGCGCCAGCTCTCGAAAGTGGATCACACCATCGCCGAAATGATCGTTTTAGGTCCTCCAAGACTCAGATAGCTTTTGAACGGAAGCAATAGGCCGCCCGGGAACGGGCGGCCTTTTCGTCGCTGGACCATTGCCCCGGTTCGGCGTAGTCTGCGACCATGAGAAAATTTCTGCTGTCCGCTTGCGTCCTGCTCCTGCTGGGGGCGGGACTGGCCGTTGCCGCCGGGCCGGTCTATCACGGCAACCAGAACTCATTCATTTTCCACCGGCCCGGGTGCCGGTACTACAACTGCAAGAATTGCGTGGTGGTCTTCGGTTCGCGGCAGGAGGCCCTGGCCGCCGGATTCCGGCCCTGCAAGGTATGCAACCCCTGACCCGCCCTTGACACCTGCCGCACTTTCGACAAACATCCGTGCACCTAACGCCAAG
>JAZHDH010000193.1:0-3324 GCA_036584335.1 Pseudodesulfovibrio sp.
TTCATGCTGGATACGCTGACCGTGACGTCCATGGCCGACGCCGGGGCCGAAGGGACGCCGAGCAGGCAGACAAGCAGAATCGCGGCGGGAAGCAGCGGGAGGCGGGAGTTGCGCATGGCCGCCACCCTAGCACACCCGGCGGGCGGCCGTCTTGCGAAAAGCGCGGGCCGGGCTAGTTGTCCTTCACATCCAGGATCAGCCACTTGTCCTGCTCCCGGACCAGGGTGACGTTCGCGTCGACCGTGAACTCCCACGCCTGGTCGCCCACATAGTAGCGGTAGGGGCCGTGCACGCGGACCGTGATCCGGCCGCCCGCCTCCGTCGGCCGGTCGAAACCGAGGCCGATGTGTTCGAGCATGGCGATGTGGTGGTCGGCGAACCGGCCATCGGCGCGCATGGATTCCTGGAGCGCGAGAAAGGCCGCCCGTTCGCGCTCGCGCACGGCCGGGGCGAAGAGGTCGGGATAGCTGTCGTGCAGCGTGGTCAGCAGGCCGAGGTAGCGCTTGATCTGGGCCACCAGTTCCAGGTCGAGCCAGGGCGAGATGTCGCCCACGTCCAGCGGCTGGTCCGGCGAAATCACCACCGCAGGGCGCATCCGGGCGGCAACGCCGCCGACGGCAACGGCCGCGCCTGCCGCAGCCTTCTTGGGAGCGGCTTTCCCCGGCGCGGGCTTGGGCTCGGGCTTCACGGGGGACGCGGCTTCGGGGTTGCAGGCGGGAGCGGGGGCCGCCTTGGGAGCGGGGACTGCCTTGGGCGCGGGCGCGGGGACTACCTTGGGCGCGGGCGCGGGTTTGGCTTCCGGCTCGGGCGCGGACGCGGGTGCGGCCGCAGGCGCGGATGAAAGCGCGGATGGAGGCTGGGACACGGGTTCGGTCCCGGCTTCCGGCGCAGGCTTCGCCGTCTTCCCTCCGGGTTCGGGGACGGCCGGACCGGCCCCGGTCTCGCCCTCGGGCGCGGCTTCCGGGACGCCCAGCACGCGGATTTCGGAAACGGCCACCTTGGCGTCTTCGCCCAGGGCCGCGTCGCGGGCCGCCGGGGCCACGGCTGTGATGATGATCCGGATGGACCGCGCCAATCGGGGCTCCAGCGGAACGCGCTGCTCGCCCGGCGCGGACTTGAGGCTGAACTTGACCCGGGTTTCGTCGGGAAAGATGATCACGCCCCCGGTCATGCGCCGGAAGGCGTTGAACCGCCCCCGGGCCTGGTTGCCCGTGGCCACGGAGAGTCCCTCGACCCGGACCGGGCCGGGGAAGGTCAGCTCGATCCATTTGCCCGGACCGACGCCCTTGCCGCCGCCCACCCAGGCCGTTGCAAGATCGCCGTCCACGAGGTGGGCGGCGGCAAAGCCCTCCTGCTCGTTGGCCGCGTCCGCGCGCACGCCTTCGACCGCAGCCCGCGCGGACCCACAGGCCAGCAGCAGGAGCGCGGAGAGAAACAGCGTCGTAACCGGGCGTGACATCGACATAACCGTTCCGATAGCAGAAAAATCCGTGGTTTGGCTCCCCTTTTTATCGGACGCCGCCGCAGAATCTTAACCTCCCGCAGCGACGGGATGTTCCGGTCAGCGCCGCTCCACGCCGTTGATCCGCCAGCCCGCGCCCTCGTTGGCGAAAGAGAAGTTCGCGTCCACCGGAAAATCAAAGGTGCGCCCCCCCGCCGTGAAACGGTAGACGCCGTGCGCCCGAACCATGGCCGCGTTGCCGCGGATGATGGGCTTGGCGAACGAGAGGCCCCGGGCATCGCCCCGGGCCGAACGCAGTTCGTCGAGACGGGCCGCCATGTCCCTGCGCAGCAGCCGCAGGGCCTGCGCCTCGCGCTCCAGCACCGCAGGAGCGAACACGTCCAGGTAGGCGTCCCCCAGGGACGCCAGCCCGCCGAAATAACCGGCCACCAGCCGGGTCATCCACGGCTGGACGGAAGGGGCCGTGGCCCCCGGCGGCAACGGCGGGTTCCCCGGAACGGCCACCGCCGCCTTGAGCCAGGCCGCGCCGGGCCGGGTGGCTGCGAAATAGTCCATGGCCGCCGGTTCGACCGGGACCTTGCCGACGGGTGCTTCGGGGGATTTCCCGGCTGAGGAAGAAGGGGCGGGCGCGGCCGCGATGGCCGGGGCGGCGGGAGCGGCGCGCGCCGTGGGCGCGTCGGCCGCGCCGTCGAACACGCGCACCTCGGACACCGCCACCTTGTCGCGGCCCGGTTCGGGCGTTCCCGGCGGGACCGATACGGCCTCGATGACGATGTCGAAAGAGGACACCCGGGCCGGGGGAAAAACCACGTCCTGCTCGCCCGGTTCGGGCCGGAGGGTGAAGCGGTGGACCGAGTCGTCGTGCAGGACGAGGATGGCGGCGGTGACGCAGCGGAACCGGCCGAACAGCCCGTCCCCCTGGTTGCCGTTGGCGATGCGCAGGCGCGAGACGGTGCGCGGCCCGGGCAGCCGGAAGGTCAGCCGCTTGCCCGGCCCCTCGCCCGACCGGCCGCCGACCCAGGCCGTGGCGGTATCGCCGTCGGTCAGCAGGGCGGGTCCGCCCCACTCCTTGTAGCTGGAGGCCTCGGCCCGAAGACCGGTTATCTCCCCGGCCAGGGCCGGAAGGGCCGGGGCCAGGCAACAGGCGGCGAGCAGCAGAGTCTTCAGCATGGCGCGCATCTCCTCCCAACGAAAAGGGAGCCTCGCGGCTCCCTTGGCATTCCAATTCCGGCTAGTACCGGTAGTGATCGGGCTTGAACGGCCCTTCCACGTCCACGCCGATGTAGTCTGCCTGCTTCTTGGTCAGCTTGTCCAGTCTGACGCCGAGGCGGGCGAGGTGCAGCCGGGCCACTTCCTCGTCCAGCTTCTTGGGCAGGATCATGACCTTGGGTTCGTAGTCGTTCTTGGCCAGGTCGAGCTGGGCCAGGACCTGGTTGGTGAAGGAGTTGGACATGACGAAGCTCGGGTGGCCGGTGGCGCAGCCCAGGTTGACCAGGCGGCCTTCGGCCAGGATGATGATCGACTTGCCGGACGGCAGGGTCCACTTGTCCACCTGCGGCTTGACGGTCTTCTTGACGCAGCCCTTGGTCTTCTCCAGATAGACCATCTCGATCTCGGAGTCGAAATGGCCGATGTTGCACAGGATGGCCTCGTCCTTCATCGCCTCCATGTGCTGGCCGGTGACCACGTGGTAGTTGCCGGTGCAGGTGACGAAGATGTCGCCGCGCGGGGCGGCGTCGTCCATGGTGGTCACCTCGAACCCTTCCATGGCCGCCTGGAGGGCGCAGATCGGGTCGATCTCGGTGATCAGGACGCGCGCGCCGAAGCCGCGCATGGACTGGGCGCAGCCCTTGCCCACGTCG
>JAZHDH010000194.1:0-3275 GCA_036584335.1 Pseudodesulfovibrio sp.
GCATGGCTGGCGTGACCCGGGCGAGTGTGCTAAACAGATCAGATCATGCGAAGCACTCATCCGGAGAACGGCATGGCTGAACCGGTCATCGAACTGAAGGACGTCACCCTCTCCCTGGGCGGCGCGCCCATACTGGAGAACGTCAACCTGACCGTGGAGCGCGGCGATTTCCTGGCCGTACTCGGCCCCAACGGCGGCGGCAAGTCCACCCTGCTCAAGATCATGCTCGGCCTGATCAGACCGGACAGCGGCATGGTCCGCGTCCTGGGCGAGACCCCGGGCGCCACGGGCGGCCGCATCGGCTACCTGCCCCAGTTCACCCACGTGTCCGGCTCCTTCCCCATCACCGTCATCGACGCCGTGCGCATGGGCCTGGTGCGGCCCGGCCTGGGCGGCGTGGCCATGGCGGGCCGGTCCGGGCAGGAGGCGACGCGCGCGGCCAAGGCCCTGGAGCGGGTCAACATGCTCGACCAAAAGGACCGCAGGCTTGCCGGGCTTTCAGGCGGCCAGAAGCAGCGGGTGTTCATCGCCCGCGCCCTGGTGGACGATCCCGAACTGCTCCTGCTCGACGAGCCCACGGCCAGCGTGGACACGGCCAGCCGCAACTCCCTTTTCCGCCTTCTGGCCGAACTCAACCGCGAAATAACCGTGGTCATGGTCAGCCACGACATCTCCTCGCTGGCCTCCGGGGTCAAGTCCGTGGCCTGCGTCAACCGCACCCTGCATTTCCACAAGGCGCCGGAAATCACCGGCGACATGTTCAAGATGAGCTACGGCGGCGACGGGGAGAACTGCTGCCCCGTGGAGCTGGTCACCCACGGCGACGTGCCGCACCGGGTGCTGCTGCATCACGACCGCGAGGACGGGGAATGACCGAGATCATGCACTTCGAATTCATGCAGAACGCCCTGGCCGCCGGGCTTCTGACCAGCCTGATCTGCGGCATCATCGGCACCCTGGTCGTGGTCAACCGCATCGTGTTCATTTCCGGCGGCATCGCCCACGCCTCCTACGGCGGCGTCGGGCTGGCCTTTTTCCTCGGCCTGCCCGTCCTGCCCGTGACCACCGGCTTCACCCTCTGCGCCGCGCTGGTCATGGCGCTGGTCACCCTGCACGCCAAGGAACGCGCCGACACCGTCATCGGCGTGCTCTGGGCCGCAGGCATGGCGCTGGGCATCATCCTGCTCGACCTCACGCCCGGCTACAACGTGGACCTGATGAGCTACCTCTTCGGCTCGATCATGGCCGTGCCGCGCGCCGACCTGCCAATCATGGCCGGTCAGGCGTGCCTGGTCCTGGCGCTGGTCGTCACCTTCTACCGGGGATTCCTGGTGATGAGCTTCGACGAGGACTTCGCCCGCAGCCGGGGCGTGCCCGTGGACTTCCTCTACTTCCTGCTGATCAGCATGGTCGGGGTCAGCGTGGTCATGATCATCCGCGTGGTCGGCCTTATCCTGGTCATCGCCCTGCTGACCATCCCGCCGTTCATGGCCGAGCGGTTCACCCGCTCCCTGGGCGGCATGATGGCCGTGTCCACTATTCTCAGCGTACTCTTCACGGTCAGCGGCCTGGCCCTGTCCTACGCGGCGGACATCACCTCGGGCGCGGCCGTCATCGCCGTGGCCTCGGTCTGCTTCTTCCTGTCCTTCCTGCTGCCCCACCGCACGGACTAGGGGAAGGTCAGTAAAGCATCCGCCGCAGCCACATCTGGAACGGCGGGTCGATCTGGCCGCCTACCCGCGCCAACTCCGGCCGGGCGCGGGCATACAGCACGTGCAGCTTCGCGCCCGGAGAAAACCGCCGCCAGACCTCGGGCTCGATGCGCGACTCCGACCGCTGGAGCAGCCCGTCCTGGTCCACATACTTGTAGGCCACGAAAAACCGCATCCCCTCGCCCGGGGCCGATTCGGACCGCAAAGCCTCGACCACGCCCGTGGTCCGGACCTCACCGAAAAGCCGCAGCCGCTCCTCGCGCAAAACCCCATAGGGCATCTGCGCCAGCAGCCAGACCACCACACCGATGGCCAGGCAGCCGAAAACCAGGCGCGACAACCGCGCGAAAAACGGACGACGGGGAGCGGGAGCATTGATCATGCCCCTGAATACACGCGATAAAAAGTGCGCGCAACCCTACTATAACGCCCTTGCCAACCCCCACCGCCCCGACTATCATCCGCGTGGAGATTCGGACCCCGACCGGTGACGCCATGAACAGATCCATCATCGACCTCGAAGAAAGCATCCGCCGCATGACCGCCGCCGTCCGCCAGGGACAGGCGCAGGAAATCGGCCGCAGCTTCGGCGAAGACCCGGATCCCGAAGTCCGCCCCCTGGGCTGGTGGGTACTCGCCCGGGGCGAAACCCTGGACAACGCCCCCTTCCCCGAACGCGAAGCCGCCCGTGAACGCCTCCTCGTGCGCGTGCGGGCCGCCGGACTCGTCCTGCCCGAAAACATCTGGATCTGGGATGAAACCGAAACCGCCCAACTCGTCATCTCCACCGTCCCCACCCTCAAGCGGGCCGAAAAACTCGCCGCCCGCCTGCGCGACAAGGGCCTCGACATCCGCATCCGCCGCGAAAAATTCTAGGACCGGTGGGCGGCAAGGCGCGCTGGGAAGAAGAATGCCTCCGGCGGCCCAAGGCCGAGGGCCTTGGGAATCCCGGCTCCGGCTGCGCCGGGGCAGGTACTTGGCGGGGGAGTACGCTGGCTGGAAGGCCGGGCGGGGGGGGAGGCAACGCGGCGTCCGCAAAGATTCGGCCGAGGCCAAACCGCCCTCCGGGACGGTTTGGCCTCGGCCGAATCTTTACGGACAGTAGCCCACGCCGCGTGGACCGTATGGCGAAGACTTGGAAATCATGCCATTACGGCGTTTCGTACATCGGCAAGGGCGGGTCTGGACCTGGTACTCCTTGCCTTGCATTTCTTCCCTAAAAAACACCCCGGCACGACGGGGGCGAGCGGGCAGTCCGTCCCCGCGCCCGGCAGGGATGTCCAGGTTCCTACCCCGCGAAGCGGAGATGGGATTCTTAAAAGTACCCACCACGTTTCCGAAAGCCTAGTCCCTGCCGTATTTTTCAAATATGGCAGGGACTTACTTTGTTATGATTTATGGTGATCCTTGATGATTGTCGGTGACTTCGGAAATGATTTTACACATATTTTTACACACGATTTTAATAAAATATCATTTTATTTCAATTAATTATAGTGATAAGTACAACAAATGTCAACACGACACTCTCATTCCATGGCTTCATGGAGCAAAAAGCATTTC
>JAZHDH010000195.1:0-3304 GCA_036584335.1 Pseudodesulfovibrio sp.
CGGTACAGGGCGATGGTGGCGGTCAACGCGGCGTTGACCTCCTCGGCGGGAACCTCGACCGTGATTTTCCGTTTTACCGGAGAAATTTCTTCGACATTGTACTCCACGACGTATCCTCCTGAAGCGCTTTACCTGCGCATGATATTTATCTTTTCCTGGTGCGGGCGGAGGGACTCGAACCCCCAAACCGCGAGGTACCAGATCCTAAATCTGGCGCGTTTACCAATTCCGCCACGCCCGCAAAAAGAACGTGCTTATTAAGCAAGCTCCCGCAAATATGTCAACCTCAACCCGCCTGGTGCCGGACCGGGCGGGAAAGCGCCGACGCTCAACGCATCTTGTGCCACCGGACGAGCAACCGGTCCAGGCATTTTTCCAGGGAATCCATATCTTCCGCGAGAATGCGGATCACCGGCTCGCAGCCGCCCCCTCCGGGGTCGCCCACGGCTTGCACAGCCTGGGGCGAAGGATGGTTGCGCAGTTCCTCGAAGACCCCCCATTCCTCCAGCCCGCCGTTGTCCTCCCGGACGTATTCCGGCCGACGGTCGCGATCGATCCAGACGGTCTCCATACCCTCCTTCTCCATGGCCCGCTTCAGTCCCGGGACCAGTCCGAGAGTCAAGGCGCACCCCAGGTCCGGCCGAAGACGCCGTGCGGAAAGCAGTGTCCGGGCCGTATACAGTGACGAGCCGAATTCGGGATAACCGATCACGGCCACCTCGCCCCTGCGCGTGGCGATGATGCCACCGGAAAAGGCGGCCACCTCGTCCATGCCGTCCGCATAGGGCAGGGCCGCAGCCACGTTGGACCGCCCCCGGGGCAGCAATCCGGCCAGCCCGGCAAGGGTCGCCAGCCTGTGGCCGAACCGCCCCAGATCCCTCAGCAGCGGGGTCCGGGCCGTTTCCCTGATCCACGGAGCCAGGTGGTTGGGCGACCCGCCCCCCTGCCCCTGGCGATAGGCCGCGCGCAGCCCAAGATTGAGGTATTCCTGCGCCCGCCTGATGGCCGCTCCCATCTCCATGCCCTGCCCCAGGCCGGTGGCAATGGCCGCCGACAGGGTGCATCCGGTCCCATGGGTGCAATCGGTATCGACCCGCTGCTGCATGAACGGCACCGGTTCACCGTCGCGGGGGACATACCAGTCGGTCACGGCAAAGGAATCCGCGTGTCCGCCCTTGATCAGCACCGCCTTCGGCCCCATGTCGAGCAGCAGCCGCGCCGCCTTGAACACGTCCTCACGGTCGTGAATGCGGACGCGGGTGAAAAGCTCGGCCTCGGGAATATTGGGAGTCAGCAGATCGGCCAGGGGAAAGATCAGGCGCTGCATGGCCTCGATGGCGTCTTCCTTGAGCAGTCTGACCCCGCTTGTGGCCACGCACACGGGGTCGACCACGAGCGGGAAGGCGCGCTTGCACAGCAGCGGCGCTATGGCCTTCATGATCGGTTCGGAAAAAAGCATCCCGGTCTTGGCGGCGTCCACCCGGATATCGTCGAGCACCGTGCGCAGTTGCTGGGCCACGAACTTGGACGAAGGCGCGTGGATGCCCGTCACCGCGCGGGTGTTCTGGGCGGTAAGCGCGGTGATCACGCTCGCCCCGAACCCGCGCAGCATGGCTATGGTCTTGAGGTCGGCCTGAATGCCGGCCCCGCCGCCCGAATCCGATCCGGCAATGGTCAGGATGCAGGGAATTCCGCTCATGAAGAACGCTCCGGAAAAAACAAAAGGATCACGGGCAGGCGATAGCACCTGCACCCGATAATCGCAACCGGGGAAAACGGATCCGGAAAATCCCGGGCGGAAAACTAGCCGCAGGAGAGCTTGACGTAGTCTTCGATGGACACGCCGTTCCACGCCTTGCTCACCCAGTAGGCCGTGGCCCAGATCATCAGCGCCGTTGCCTGGAGATCGGTGAGGCGGCGCAGCTTGACCTCGAGATTGGACTTGCTCGCTCCGTGCAGGATGTGGACACTGTGCTCGTCACACGCTTCCTCGACGCGAAGCATGAGATAGGCCTGCTTGGACTGGTTGGGCAGGAGCTTCACCTCGCGGTGGGACTCCAGGATCGTCTTGAGCTCGGCCACGGAAAAATCGCTGGACACGTTCCGAATGGACTTGAAGAAAACGTCCACCGCCCATGGCAGGATGAATTCCGCACCCGCGCTCTTGGTCTTGAAGTAGTCCTTGAGCCATTTTTCCTGATCATGGGTGATTCTAGCAGCGACCTGGGGCATACCATCTCCTCCGTTGAACCGGCGAAACTACGATCTCATGGTCCATTTAGCAGTAGCTATATAAGCGATTATTCCAAGGGAATCAAGAGATTTTCTAGAGTTGATCCGCACAAAAAGGGATCAGCCGTTGAATACGGATTTCAGCTGACGAAACAGCGTCAGGAGCAACGCGTCCGGGGCATCGTTGCCGTCGATGTTCAGCCGGGCGATCTCCGTGACCTCGTTGCGGCTCGGCGTCGTGGTCTTCCTGGTCACCAGGACGATGTTCTGCTCGCGCCCCTTCAGACCGTCCTCAATCTTGATGACCAGCACCCAATGCCCGTCCTGACGTTTCCACGACGTCTCCACGGCCATGGATTCGGACACCTTGCGCTCGATCAACTGAACGAAATCCTGGAGCGAAAAATGCTTCCGCCCCTTGCCGAGCACGCCGAGATACTCGCCTTCGGCGGCTATCACCAGCGGCCTCTGCAAATACGCCGAGGGCGGGAAATCGATCCGCCCGCCAGGCTTGGAGGCCAACTTGCGCCGCAACTCCGAGACCTCCCGCTCCAGCGAATTCACCCGTTCGGCGTGCCGCTTCTCCAAATCCCGGCGCTCGCGCCGCAGTTCGGCCACCTCGTCGCGCAGCGACCGGATCTCGCTCCGAAACAACGTCTGGTTCTGCAAAACGTCCGACATCCGGGCAAGCACGCCGCCCAGTTCTCGGGCAAAGACATCAGGTCCACCGGAAAACGATTGTCCATTTTCATGATCACACTGTTGATCATTAAGTAACCCACTGAATTTCATTTCTAATTCACGTTCAATTTGATCAACAGACCAATTATCATTGAACATTTCGCGTATCCTCCTGAAAATCTCCAACACTTCGGCCGGATACCGGCGACGACGCCCGTCGCCCTCTCCAGTATATGGTATATACTTGGAAAATTTATCTTTATAATAGACAACAGTGGAGGGCGGGATATCCAAACGGCGACCCACCTCACGCAAGCTGATGTACTTTTGATGCAGATTCATCGCGCAACCCTAGTTGATCATTAATCGTCAGATTGTCCATAATAGAATT
>JAZHDH010000196.1:0-3290 GCA_036584335.1 Pseudodesulfovibrio sp.
TCACCGTGGGCGAGGGCGAGATCGTCACGCTCATCGGCGCCAACGGCGCGGGCAGGCGCCACCGCCCTCGGTGGTGGACGGCGCGCCTCCGCCCGCACCCACGGAGGAAGAAGCGGCCCGCATCGTGGTGCCGGAACCGCCCGCCGGGCAGGACACGGCCCAGCCGGAGCCGCCTGCGGAGCAGCCCGCCGCCGAGCCCTCCGCTGCGGACGGCGCTGCCGTTGCCGATGGCGGGACCGGCGAACCGGCCGTGGACAACGCCACCCTGGCCGCCCAGGCCGAACTGGAGGAACTGAAGAACCAGATATACGAGGCCCAGACCTTGATGTTCAACGGCAATCTTCCGGAGGCATTGGAGATTTACGAGAAGGCGCTGCGCAGCCCGCGCCTCGACTCCGCCATGCGCGAGGAGGCCCTGTATGCGGTGGCCGACATCAAGAAACAGATCAACAGTGGCGCGCTGGCCGACAAGTTCGACGAGATTTCCCAGGCATACATCGAGGCCATGAACGCCAACCTGCGCTCCAACCGCGTGCCCCACGCCTTGCTCAACCTCGGCCTGCTCAACCTCCAGGTGGGCAACTTCCCCGAGGCCAAGGCCTATTTCAAGTTGCTCCAGGAAAAGTACCCCGACGACGACAACATCCCTTCCATCAGCTACTACTGGGGCGAATATTATTACAAGAAGGGCGACTACAAGAAGGCCGCCGACCAGTTCCAGTACCTGATCCAGACCTATCCCGAACACGAGTTGGTCAAGCAGGCCGCCTACTACCTGGCCGATTCCCTGGATCGCACCGGCTTCTACGACCAGGCGTTCCAGATCGTGGACTACATCGACAAGCGCTGGCCTGATTACTACATGGAGAATCCCGAGTTCCTGCGGCTGGCGGGCGGCGTGGAGATGCGGCTCGGCAAATGGGGACTGGCCAAGAACCACTATTTCACCTTCTACAACCTGAATCCCGAGGCCAAGGGGGCGGACGTGGTCCTGGCCCGGCTGGGCGACATCTACGTCCGCCAGGGCGAGAAGGACGCGGCCAAGCAGATTTACGAGAAGGCGGTCATGGATTTTCCCAACCTTGAGGGCGGCCTGGTAGCCAAGATGCGTCTGGCCGAGGAGGGAATCTACGACGATCCGACCCTGCCGCAGATGGGCGACGTCTTCAACCGGCCCTTCAACCAGCGGCCGGAGAAGGTCTATGAGGAGATCGTCAGACAGTACCCGGACAGCCCGCTCGCGCCCATCGCCCAGCTCAAGCTGGCCATGTGGTACGCCTTCAACAAGCAGTACCCCGAAGCGCTCGGCGCGGCTCAGGACCTGATCGAGAAGTTTCCCGACAGCCCCCTGGTGGAGCGGGCGCGCAAGCTCGGCGATGCGGTCTTCGCCCTGGCCGTGCCCGGCATGGTCGCGGACGAACGCTATGGCCGCGTGGTCCGTTACTGGGAAACCTACGATTTCATCGGTCAGAAGGACACCAAGATCGACGACGGGACCCGCCTGGGCGTGGCCATGAGCTACTGGAAGACGGGGCAGCCGGACAAGGCGCTCAAGCTGTTGACGCCCTATCTTCAGGAAAAGCAGGTTCCGGGCATTTCGGACAAGGCGCTGGGCATGGCCGTGAACATTTATCTGGACGGCCTGGCCTGGAAGGAGATTGCCGACCTGGTGGCCATGGCCAAGAAGCACTGGACCCTGGACGACAGGCAACTGCGGCAGCTGGACTACGCCCGGGCCATGTCCCTGCAGAACCTGGGCGATGCGGCCGCCGCTCTGCCGATGTGGGCCGATCTGGCCAAGGACGTGAAGGTCGATCCCACCTTCCGCGCCTACGCCATGTACTACATGGCCAAGTCGGCCATGGAGCAGCAGGACCTGCGCCGGGTCTTCGTCTATTCCCAGGAGGCCCTGGCCCTGTTGCTCCAGACGGGCGGGGACCCCGAAAAGATCAAGGACGTGGTGCTCATGTCCATCTACGCCACCGAACGGTCGGGCCGTTACGGCGAGGCCCTCAAGTGGGCTCGCGAGTATGACAAGTACATCAAGGTGGACAATCCGGAATGGGCCTCCACGCGCTTCAAGCTGGCGCGCATCTACCGCAAGGCCGGGGCCATGGACGAATGGAAGAAGCTGCTGACCGACATCATCGAGAAGAAGCCGGATTCGTTGCAGGCCACGCTGGCCAAGTCCGAACTGGAGACCTATGCCCTGGAGCAGCAGGCGCAGCAGTATGCGCCCGTTCCGCAATAGCGACGAGGAGGGGAGTGAGATGCTGAGGCAACCTTTCGTGGCCGGACGGTTCTACGACGCGGACCCCGGTCGGCTCAACGCCATGGTCGACGGCTGCCTGGCCCTGGGGGAGGGGCGGAGCGAAGCCCGGACCCTGTTGGCCATGGTGCCCCACGCGGGCTACGTCTTTTCCGGGCAGGTCTGCGGAAAGACCCTGGCCCAGGCCAACCTCGCCCCCGCCGTGCTTCTGCTCGGGCCGAACCACACCGGGTTCGGCGCGCGCTTTTCCCTGTGGGCCGAAGGCGGATGGGCCATTCCGGGAGCGGAACTCCCCGTGGATGCGGAACTGGCCCAGGCGATCCTGGCGTCCGATGCGGGCATCACCGTCGATGCCATGGCCCATGTGCGCGAGCATTCCCTGGAGGTCATCCTGCCGTTTTTGGTCCGGCTCAACCCGGCCACGACCATCGCGCCCATGGCCGTGTCCTCCAACATCTTCGAGGAACTGAAACGCGTCGGTCAGGCCATCGGGCGCACGCTCAAGTCTTTCGGACGGCCTGTGTCCATCGTGGTCAGTTCGGACATGAGCCACTATATTTCGGGCGAAGAGGCCGAAAAACTCGACTCCATGGCCCTGGAAGCGGCCGTGAACCTCGATCCGGCCGGGCTGTTCAACACGGTCCGGGCCAACGACATCACCATGTGCGGGGTGCGGCCCATGACCGTTGGGCTTTTCGCGGCCCTGGAATTGGGCGCGACCCGGGGCGAGCTGGCTGCCTACGCCAATTCCGGCCAGGTCTCTGGCGACAACGACCAGGTCGTGGGATACGCCGGGGTGCTGGTCAGCTAGGCCTATCCGTCAATCCGTGGGAAGAATGCCTCCGGCTGCCTGAGAACCCTTTGATTCGCCCCGTCCTGGGGTTCACCCCTTGGGGCGCTGGCAAAGCCAGCGTCCAAATCCGCTATCCTGCGGATTTGTGGAAAGGGTTCTCAGGAATCTCCCAAACTTGTTGGTGCCGCTTCGCGGGGCTGGGGGTGATGGGGGTGGCTGTGTCTTGAG
>JAZHDH010000197.1:0-3219 GCA_036584335.1 Pseudodesulfovibrio sp.
GCCTGATGCGGGAACGCCACGGCGGGGACGCCCCGCCCCCCCCGGCGCCGGAGCCCCCGGCCATCAACCGGCTCACCGTGGAGGCGCGCGGCCGGGTCCAGCTGATGGATCTGGCGGACATCGTCTACTGCGAGAAACTCGACAAGCGGATCATCGCCTACACCGTGAACGAATCCTTCCCGGTCCACGGCCTGCCCTCCATCGAAGACATGGAGGAGCGGCTCATGGGCAAATTCTTCTTCCGCATCAACCGGGGCACCATCGTCAACCTGCACCGGTTGCGCGAGTTCTCCCCCTGGGAAGGCGGCCGCTACTGCCTGGTCATGGACGACGAGAACGGCACCGAGCTGACCCTGTCGCGGGGCCGGGTCAAGGACTTCAAGAAGCAGCTGGGGCTCTGACGTGTCCGACTACATCCTGCACCTGCTGATCACCCTGGTCGAGCGCGTCGGGGCCATGCTCGCCCTGGGCATGATGATCCTCACGCTGACCCCCATCGCGGACCTGGGCGTGGTGCGCAAGCCCGAGCCGCGCTACCGGCTGCTGCTGGCCGCGATCTTCGGCTGCTTCGGCATCCTCGGCACCTACAGCGGCGACATCGTCTACGGCTCATACGCCAACCTCCGCGGCGTCTACATGATCACCGCCGGGCTGCTCGGCGGCCCCATCGTCGGCACCGGCGCGGGGATCATCGCGGGCGGGCACCGCTACCTCATCGACCCCTCGGGGTTCAGCTCCGTGCCCTGCGCCCTGGCCACCTTCCTCGAAGGCGTGGTGGCGGGCTACGTCTCCACCCGGATCAAGGGCAACAGCCTCAACTGGCGCGTGGCCCTGGTCCTGGGGCTTTCCATGGAGACGGTCCACCAGTTCATGGTCCTGACCATGGCCAAGCCGTTCGACCAGGCCCTGGCGCTGGTCCAGGTCATCGCCATCCCGATGATCGCGGTCAACACCCTGGGCGCGACCCTCTTCGTCCAGTCCCTGCACATGCTCTTCGAGGCCCGCAGTCGCCGCGATTCCAGCCGCATCTACCAGATCCTGGACATCGCCAACAAGACCGTGAAGCACCTGCGCGGCGGCCTGAACCGGGAGTCCGCCGAGGCCACGGTGCGCATCATCGCCGAAGCCGTGCCCGTGGCCGCCGTGGACATCGCCGGGGCCGGGCAGGTGCTGGCGCACATCGGCGCGGGCAGCGACCACCACGCGCCGGGAACGCCGATCCAGACCGAAGCCACCCGCCAGGCATTCCTGACCGGGGTGCCCATGTTCCTGCGCACCAGGGACGAAATCGGCTGCGACAACCCGAGATGCCCGCTGACCTCGGCGGTGGTCATCCCCATGCGCAAGCGGGGCGAGATCGTCGGGATGCTCAAGCTCTACGGCGACAAGAACACGCCCCTGGACGAGGTCCATTTCGAGCTGGCGCGCGGCCTGGGCGACCTCTTTTCCACCCAGCTGGAACTGGAGGACATCCAGATTTCCAACCAGCTCCTGGCCACGGCCGAAATCCGGCGGCTCCAGGCGCAGATCAACCCGCATTTTCTGTTCAACGCCCTGAACACCATCGGCTCGTTCTGCCGGACCAAGCCGGACCAGGCCCGGACCCTGCTCTCGGAACTGGCCCTGTACATGCGCCGCAACATCGACGGCGATGGCGGCCTGACCCCGCTCAAGCGGGAGCTGGAGCAGGTCCGCTCCTACCTGGAGATCGAAAAAGCGCGCTTCGGCGAGCGCATCCGGGCCGAAGTCTCGCTCGGGCCGGGCGTGGAGCGGGCGCTGATCCCCTCGCTGATCATCCAGCCCCTGGTGGAAAACGGCGTCAAGCACGGCATCCTGGCGTGCGAGGAGGGCGGCACGGTCTCCCTGGCCGTGGAACGCCGGGGCGGCTTCCTCGATGTGACGGTGCGCGACGACGGCGTGGGCATGGACATGGCCCGCGCCCGCGACCTGCTGGAGGCCGCGCCGGGCGCGGATGAACACATCGGCATGCGCAACTGCCATCAGCGGCTGCGGCAGCTTTATGGCCACGAGCACGGCCTGCGCGTGGAGAGCGGCCCGGGCCGGGGCACAGAGGTCTCCTTCTCGGTGCCCTGGACCACCTGACCGGCCGACCGTCCATGCGGCGCATTTCGGACGCGCTTTGCGGCGGTTCAGACCACAAATATGCCTTTGGCCCGATATATATTGTAATGAACGCATGAAGGTTCGTAATCAGAGGTGAATCAAGGGGGTGGGAAGCCGGGCTTCCCGCGCAGTTCGTCCGCCATGCGCGGCGGTTCACCACAATGAGGAGGGTTTTCATGGATTCGTTACTCATGATGCTGGCCGCGTTCGCCGGCTACATCGTCATGTACCGGCTCTACGGCCGGTACATCGGCAGCAAGATCTTCGCCCTGTCCGGAAAGGCCACGGTGCCCGCCCAGGAGTTCGAGGACGGCGTGGACTTCGTCCCGACCAAGAAGGAGATCATCTTCGGCCACCACTTCACGTCCATCGCCGGAACCGGTCCCATCGTCGGCCCGGCCATCGCCATCATCTGGGGCTGGGTCCCGGCCATGGTCTGGATCTTCTTCGGCTCCATCATCATGGGCGCGGTGCATGACTTCGGCGCACTGGTCTTGTCCATGCGCAACCAGGGCAAATCCGTGTCCGAGATCACCAGCAAGTACATCAGCCCGCGAACCAAGATATTCTTCTTCGTGGTCGTCTTCCTCGACCTGCTGATCATCACCGCCATCTTCGGCATGATCATCGCCGTGATCTTCAACATGTTCCCGGCCTCGGTCCTCCCGGTGTGGGCGGAGGTGCCCATCGCCATGGTGCTGGGCTTTCTGATCTACAAGCGAGGCGGAAACGCCACCATGCTGTCCATCGCGGCGTTGATCCTGATGTACGCCACCGTGATCCTGGGCGTGTACATGCCCATCAGCATTCCCGACATAGCGGGCATGCCGCCGACCGGCACCTGGACCATCGTCCTGCTGGTATACGCCTTCGTGGCGTCCATCCTGCCCGTCACCCTGCTGCTCCAGCCGCGCGACTTCATCAACTCGCACCAGCTGCTGGTCGCCCTGGCCCTGATGGTCATCGGCGTGTTCGCGGCCTCCTTCTCCTCCGGCGGCCTGGACATGGTCGCCCCGGCGGTGCAGGCCCACCCCGAAGGCGCGCCGTCCATGCTGCCCTTCCTGTTCATCACCATCGCCTGCGGGGCCATCTCCG
>JAZHDH010000198.1:0-16738 GCA_036584335.1 Pseudodesulfovibrio sp.
TGTACATGGACATGCTCAAGGCTGCGACGGGCATCCACATCGCCAACCACGTGCTCTACATGTGGATGGCCATGATCATTCTGTTCTCGGCAGGGCTGCTGGTCCGCAGCAAATTGCAGCTCGTTCCGGGCGGTCTTCAGAACCTCTTCGAGGTCATCGTGGGCGGCCTGGAAGACTTCGTCGTCGCCAACCTGGGCCAGGAGGGCCGCCAGTTCGTTCCGATGCTGGTGACCATTTTCCTGTTCATCCTGACCATGAACTACACCGGCCTGATCCCCGGCTGTGACGCCCCCACCGCGAACATCAACACCAACGCCGCCATGGCGATCATCGTGTTCCTGTTCTACCAGGGCGTGGGCATCAAGAAATGGGGCTTCAAGTACATCAAGCACTTCATGGGTCCGGTCGGCTTCCTGGCCCCGCTCATGCTCATCCTGGAGCCGATCTCCCACATCGCCCGGCCGCTCAGCCTGACGTTGCGTCTCTTCGGCAACATCCGCGGTGAGGAAATCGTGCTCGTGCTGCTCTTCATGCTCGCTCCGATTCTGGGCACGCTGCCCATGTACTTCCTGTTCATCCTTGCCAAGACCATCCAGGCGTTCATCTTCTTCATGCTGACGATGATCTACCTGCAGGGATCCATCGAGCACGCCCACTAGGCCGCGCTCGCCGACATTGGGGAAATGGTCCTTGGACCACAACAATAAATGATTCCATTTGGAGGATTCAAAATGAAAATCGCCAAGATTCTGCTGACCACCCTGGCCATGGTTCTGGTTGCTTCCGTGGCCTTCGCTTCCGAAGGCGCCGATCCCGTCATGTCCGCCAAGGCATACGCCACCGCCATCGGCATGGGCATCGCCGCCGGTCTGTGCGGCATCGGCCAGGGCATGGGCCTCAAAGGCGCCTGCGAAGGCATCGCCCGCAACCCCGAAGCCGGCGGCCAGCTGACCACCACCCTGATCCTGGGCCTCGCCTTCATCGAGTCCCTGGCCATCTACGGCCTGGTCGTCTGCCTCATCCTGCTCTTCGTCGTCTAGTTTCAGATCGACAAAAAGCGACTCAAAGGGAGGCTTCGGCCTCCCTTTTTCTGCTAATTCCTTGTTCAAAAAATCACATGGCTGACGCTGCATTGTAATAGGGAACGAGACGATGAACATGAAAAGCGAGCATATCCCCAAGGCGACCATCGGTCGGCTTGCCGTTTATATCCAGGTGCTCGAAAATCTGCTGCGCGACGGCAACGAGGTCATATCCTCCGAAAGGCTGGCCCGGGCCTGCTCGGTGAACTCCTCGCAAATCCGCAAGGACCTCGCCTACTTCGGCGAGTTCGGCGTGCGCGGGGTCGGGTACTATGTTCAGGAGCTCATCACCTCCATCAAACAGTCGCTGGGCATCGACCGGGTCTGGAAATGCGCGCTCATCGGCGTGGGCAACATGGGCACCGCCCTGCTGCGCCACCACGATTTCGAAAAGCGCGGCTTCAAGATTTGCGCCGCCTTCGACTGCGACCCTGACAAGATCGGCCTCGAATTCGAGGGCATGGAGATCGTCTGTCCCACCCACCTCAAGGAACAGGCACCCGAGCTCAACCTCGAAATCGGCATCATCGCCACCCCGCCGGACCGCGCCCAGCGGGCCGCCAACCACCTGGTGGACGCCAACATCCGCGGCATCATCAACTTCGCGCCGTCACGCATCAACGTTCCCAAGCACATCCCCGTAGAATACGTCGACTTCTTCGACCACCTGTACTCCATCGCCTTCCAGATCACCCTCGGGAACGATTAAGGGAAGATGCCTCCGGCGGCCTAAGGCCGAGGGCCTTAGGAATAGCCACACTCTTCGTGTGTGGCTACCAGGTCTTTCCTTTGGTTTTCAACGGCTTGCAGGCTGAAGCCCGCAAGCCGTCTTGTCGTTGTGTGTAAGTCGCATGTGTGAAGTTGTCAGGCGACTTTGTCATCATCCTTGCGGCTTTCCTTTTCGTAGATGTCCATGGCGTCGCGTTCCACGTCACGGAGCTTTTCCAGATAGATTTCCGTGCTCCGCCGGTCGGCATGGCCAAGGATGCGCTGGATGCCCGGGAGCAGGGCCCCGTTGTTGTCCATCACGGATGCGCCCGATGCCCGGAAGCGGTGGAAGGAATAGTAGTCCACCCCGGCGTCCCGGCAGAGCTTCTGGAGCATGGAGTACCTGCCACGCTTATAAGGACCTTCTTCCATCCTGCCGGTCTTGGCGTTGTAGCTCCGAGTCCAGAACACCCATTCCTTGCCGGGATCACGGTCGGCGTACAGGTCCGAAAGGACTTCGTACAGCTTGTCCGTCATCGGCACCCGGCGCAGCACCGGTTCCCGGTTCTTGTTCTTGCGCGTTTCCAGCTCGACGTACCGTTCCTCGAAGTTGACCCGATTCCATGTGAGCCGGTGGACCTCGATGCTCCGCGCCAAGGTTTCCCGCAACACCCACAGGTAGGGGCGGTGCTTGGGCTGGGCCGCTTCGATCATCCGGTCCAGTTCGTCGCTCTTGGGAGTCTTTTTCCTTTCCCTGGGCTTGTCGCTGGGGAAGGTCTCCAGCCCCGCGAAGGGGTTATCCTGGATGAACCGCTGACCCCGCTTCATGCCCCAGGAGAACGCCGCCCGGAGCACCTTGAGGTCGTTGTTCCCGGCGACCGGGGTACGTTCCTTGACCACGGCCATCAGGAACTCGTCGGCCTTCAGGCGGGTGATGGCGGAACACGGCACCTTGCCGAAGTAGTCCAGCAGCCGCTGGGCCGCGAGTTTGGTTTTCTTGTAGTGCGACTCCGAGTACGCACGGTCCAGCAGGTAATCCAGCCGCAGGTTCAGGAGATCAAGCAAGGCCATGTCGCCCGTCGCTTCCAATTCCTGTTTCTTTTCGACCTCCTCCCTTCTTTTGACCTCGGCCGTTTTTGCGGCCTGTTTCCCTTTGAACCACGCCTTGGTGTAGCGTTTGCCCTTTACCATGAAATCGTACCGGTACCCTTTCCCGGCCTTGAAATAGACGGTCATAGATGTCTTCCTCGTTCGGAAAGAACCATGACCCACCACGTTTGACGCCGCCGACGACTTCGGCATGGTCGTAGACCCAGTCCACGCTTTTTCCCAAAAACGCGGCAACGTCCTTCACGCATAATACGCGCGGCTTCCGATCTGAGTCAAAGGTCATGTGCCTTCCGGATTGTCTTTGTTCCCCATCGGGCGGCCTCCGAACCGCCCGCCAACTCGGCCAACCCTTCAGTCTGATCACACCGGCACCTTTGACCTCAAGGAATCGGGATAGGGTATTTGCATGTTTTTGAGGACTCCGGAGATATCCTCCAAGAAACCATCTCTCCAAGGCGATCCGGAGTCCATAGAAGCCCTTTCCGCTGGTCGGCCTCAAGCCGACATGCGGGAAGGGCGGTTGTCCGGGGGGACGGACTTGTCAGTCCCCCCGGACAACCTGAAACCCGATTTCTTGTCATGGGTGCGTATTCTGCGGGGATGCCCCGGCACTCTGTCGTGTTTTACGTTTTCCAGGCCGATGGATTTCAATGGAGGATTCCTTCCTGAAGTTCGGGGCAGTGCCCCGGGACAAAGCAGGTCGGACCTTCCCCGTTTGCCGGGAAATGACCTGCCCATGGCGCGAATGCGCCACACAACAACCGACACGGGACAAATCAATGTCCGTTTCCCACAGAAGGAAAAATCCTGAGAATCCATTCAATAAGGGGTGCCACCACGCAGGCTCGTTTGTCCTGCGCATAGATTGGTGGCCGTGGGGGAATTTCGACAACGGCAGACTTCTAGATGCCTGTCGTTTGTCCGGCGGGGGTGCTGTGTTCCAGCCTGGCGTTTGGATATGAAAGCGTGTCGTTTGGAAATGAACGTCAGCGAAGTGTTAGGCATTACGGCATGTTGGTGCCGACTAAAGCGTTCATCAGTTTAGACTTCGTCAAAACTTATGAACGCGCCTGAACGTGATTTTACCTCCTTTTGGTTACTCAACCTGACTGGTTATGCCCTGTCCTATCACCCCGGGAAATCGCCGCGCAAGTTCCGGCGGCAGGGGTTCTGCCCCTCCCGCCGATTTCCCCCGCGAGCGTGACGCAAGCAGCCGAGATGGCAAGGCCAGGCCCTTCGGGCGACCGGCCCTGGCCGGTCGGCCTTGCCATCTCGACTTTGCTTGCGTCGTCTTTACCGCAGGCGACGGCGAGAGGGATGGCGAAAGCCGCTCCGGCTCAAGGGATGGTGGGCCTGCCGTGGTATATTCCCGCAGGTTGTCCACCTTGTATATGGATGTGGGATGAATCGGCTACGAGATGCGGAGAATCGAAGCGTTGAAACAGGTAGGTCCGCAATTGGAGGAAATCTCTGTATGCCCGCTTTACGGTATGCATGGAAGCCATGCATTTGAAGTCCGTTTCAATGGTGGAGGCGTAGCCTGGATATTTGTCCGGGACGTCAAAATGGGCGAGATGCGGGCTTGTGCCGTCGGAGAGGAAGCAGAGAACCTGGAGGAACCGCGCCCCTGCTGGCCATAGCCCTGTTCGGCTTGGTTTAAGAAATACAGAGCCACAAGGACTTGCGGCTCGCCGAAAAGGGCAAGCTACGCTGATTGGTCACGTCCCGCCCGGCATGGTTCGGGCCTTTCGACTCGTCGTATGCCGTCGACCGTCAGGCTGCTGTAGAAATCTGCCCTGAACCGCCAACACCCTTTGCACTGATGCATTTCAATGGTATTTAGAGCATTGAGGAGCAACTTCGCCCATGTACCGAAAGGACTTTATGCGATTTGTTGTCAAGACGATCATCCTGTCACTCCCAGTGATGATCGGTTTTGCCCTGATGGTTTTTTTCGCTGGGCGAATCCTGTACGGGCAGGGGGAAGCCCTGCTCGGCCAGTCCGAGACACGTCAGATCGATGTGGAAGCAAGCCTGATCAAAAGCCATCTGGCTGCGGCTGTGGCCGATCTCCGCTACGTGGCGAAAAGCGCAACCATGGCCGAATGGCTTGAAGCACCCACGCCGGAGCACTTCCGAGAGTTGGAACACGACTTCATTTATCTCGTAAAGGAAAAGGCCGTCTACCTTCAGGTGCGCCTGCTCGGAACCGACGGCATGGAGCTGGTCCGAGTGGATGTGGGAACCGGTGGGCATGCTCACTTGCGACCGAAGGGGGACCTCCAGTCCAAACGGGATCGCGCATATTTTTCCGACGCCATGAAGCTGGCCGACAAAGAGGTCCTGGTCTCGCCGCTGGACCTGAACGAAGAGCATGGCAAGGTGGAAGTGCCGTTTCGGCCGACGATTCGCATTGCCACACCGCTCTTTGCCGCCGAAGGTGAACGGCGTGGCGTGCTTGTCTTCAACCTGCGGGGTGAGGTCATCCTTGGCGGCTTGAGAGCCATGCTTGGCGAAAGCGGCAGCTGGGAATTCCTCCTGGTCAATGGGGCAGGATACTGGCTGGTCGGCCCCTCGCCGGACCATGAGTGGGGCTTCCAGATACCGTCCAGGGCGACCATGACCCTGCCCCACCGTTACCCCCGGGCCTGGGAAGCGTTGCGTTCCCGGCCTTCGGGCCGGATTCTGACCGACAATGGACTGTTCGTCTTCACCAGCATCTTTCCCGAACAGATCATCGGGAAGCCTGCGGCACGGGGCGGGAACGAGGACCGGCTCCGCAGGGACCGGTGGATTCTCTTGGGGCATCTGCCCAACAGCGAGGTCACGAAGTCCTTTGCAGCCCAGATGGCGCCGTTGTACGCCGCCTTTGTCCTGGGCAGCCTCATCATCCTTGCCTACGCCCTGATTCTCGCCATGGTCCACAACCGGCTGCAACAAGCGCGCAGAAAGGAGCACCACAAGTCCATCGCGCTGGGCGAGAGCCTCATGAACCTGCAGGAGCTTATCGAAATCAACGATCGCAACATCGTTGAACTCAGGGAAAGCAACTCGCGGCTGGAGAGCGTGCTGCACGCTGCCAGCCGGGTCTCGATCATCGCCACGGACGGTGCAGGGATGATCACCTTGTTCAACCGGGGCGCGGAGAATATGTTGGGATACTCCGCCGAAGAGATGGTCGGGAAACACACGCCCGAGTTCTTTCACGTCCGCGAGGAAGTCGTTCGGCGAGGGAAAGAGCTGGCCGGTGAGGTCGGCCATGACGTGGCCGGGTTTGGCGTGTTCGTGGAGACTGCGATTCATGGGGGAGGCGACAGCCGGGAATGGACATACAGGCGCAAGGACGGGTCCAGAATCACTGTGGAGCTGGCGGTGACCGCCATCAGGAACGATGTGGACGGCATCACGGGTTTTCTGGGAATCGCCGTTGATGTGACCGAGCGCAATCGCGTGCGGCAGGAACTCGAAAGCAACCAGGCCCGGTTGAACAGCATCGTGGAAACCGCTTCGGACGGGATTTTCACTGTGGACACCAGCGGGACCATCACCTCGGTCAATCGGGCAGGCGCAGCCACCTTCGGCTATGTCCCCGAAGAGTTGGTCGGACAGAAGGTGAACCTGCTCATGGCCGAACCGCATAGGACGCTTCACGACCGCTATCTGGAGCGTTTTCTGCAATCCCGTCAGGGCTCGATCATCGGCGTCAACGGCCGCGAGGTGCTGGGCATGCATCGCAATGGGGGCGAGTTTCCCCTGGAACTTGCCGTAAATGAAGTGCATGTCGGATCGGAGCACTTCTTCACCGGCATCCTGCGCGACATCACCAAACGCAAACAGGTCGAGCTGACCCTGCATCAGGCCAACGAGGCCTTGGTCCGCAAGCAGCGGGCGTTGGACGATGACCTGAATGCGGCAGCCGTCATCCAGCGGAGCCTCCTGCCACCGCGCAACCCCAGGGTGCGCGGCTTCGCCATGGACTGGCTGTTTTTGCCCAGCGCTCATATCGGTGGGGATGTTTTCAACATACTGCCCCTGCCGGGAGGCCAACTCGGACTCTATCTTATTGATGTCAGCGGACATGGTCCTGCGGCCGCCATGGTCACGGTATCCATCTCCCAGGTGCTGCAGGCGGGCTCTGAGTTTGTTGAGAAAGACAATGCCCCTCTGGCGCCCGACGAGGTGTTGCGCCGCGTGGACAAGGCCTTCCCGTTCGATCGGTTCGATCGTTTCAGCACCATGTTCTATATGACATACTCCCCCGCCGCCCGGACCCTTCGGTATTCGAGCGCGGGGCATCCGCCTCCGCTGCTGGCGCGTCACGGCCGTGCCGTGATGCGTCTGGACAAGGGGGGGACCGTCATCGGCATGGGGGAACCCGTTCCCTTCGTCTCCGAAGAGGTTGCCGTCGAACCAGGGGACGTCCTGCTGCTGTATACCGACGGCTGCACCGAACACGACAATCATGCCGGGGAGCAATATGGTGTTTCCCGGCTTGCGGGGGCTCTGGCCGAGCGTATCGACCTTGAACCCGTCAAGATACTTGAAGGATTGCGCGACGAGTTGAACCGGTTTGCCGAACAGGCAAAGCCGGAAGACGACATTTCCCTTGTGTGCTTGAAATTTACCTAGGGATAGGGAGAGGTATCATGGATGTTCGAATGGTTGGCGAGGTGATGGTGATGCGTCCGGATGCGGAACGGGTGGATGCCGCGAATTCGGGGATGCTCAAGAGCCGGTTTCTGGACGCGGTCAATGAAGGCCGTCGCGTATTCGTCATCGATATGTCGGTGGTGGATTTCATGGACTCCACAGGGCTCGCCGCCCTCATGAGCTGTCTCAAGAGCTTGGGGGGAGAGGGGCAGATCGTCCTGGCCGCCCTCACGGAGAAGGTTCGCAGGCTTTTCACGCTGACCCGTCTCGACCAGGGGGTGTTCCGAATTTTCGACTCCACGGACGAGGCCTTGGCTTTCCTCGACGGACGAGGAGGCTGACATGCCGGGCATCAGCTTTACCATTCCAAGCCATGCCGAAGCCGTGCGCTGGGCGTGTCTGGCCGTGCGCGGCGTTCTTGAGGGAGTCCGCCTGGCCGATGGCGACAAATACTCCGTGGAACTTGCCGTGAGCGAGGCTGTCACCAACTCCCTGCTGCATGCGTATGGGGGCAGGCCGGGGCATGCCATCGGCCTCGACGTGATCGTGGAGGCAGGCCAGCTGGTGATTGCTGTTTCCGATACGGGGGCCGCTCTGGATCCGGCCCGTATCGAGACGGCGGCCTTGCCTGCGGAAGACCTGCTCCGGGAGAATACGGGCGGACGCGGCCTGTTTCTCATCCGCCAGGCGATGGACCTGGTCACTGTCGAAAGAATCGACGGGCGCAACGTACTGACCATGACCAAGGGCCACGGCGGGGTGAAGTAACGGCTCAGAGCGTCCCGATGTAGAGCATGACCACGGTATTGTAATTGGAGAACAGCTTGCCTTCGAGTTCCTTGATGGCATGCAGGAAGAGGGATGCAGACTCGTCGCCGAGCGCCGCGCGGAACAGATCGAGATAGAGTTCCGGCTCCATGGCCCGGCGCAATTCTTCCAGGTCGATCTGCTCGAAGCTCTTCACGGAGACGTCGCAGCAGTTCCGGTGCAACGCTTCGAGGTAGGCGGAATGCGTCCCGACCCGATCGCGGACGTCGTCGATGACCGTTTCGCGAAATAGCTTGTACTCCTCGGGCGAGTATTCCCCCAGGCGGGAGAAATAGGATGCCAGGTGGCGCAGGTAGATGAGAATCCCGCGCTTGAGCAGCACCGAGTCCTTGATGACCCGCGTCAGCAGTCCCTCAAGGCCGTTCTGTCCGAGATCGTACGATATGTCGCGGCTGCTCGCCTCGAAGAATACGCCATAGACGTTCGGGCTGCTTCGGGTCAGTCGTATGCCGATGATCTGCTCCTCGTTTTCCGCATCCCAGTATTCGCGAACGACCTCGCCGATGGCCAGAATCTCGCCGTCCACGGAAAACGGGGCGTGGAGGTTGATCCTGTCGCCCAGGTTGAGCCGCTCCCGGCTGGCCAACCAACGGGGAATGGCAAAGCCAACCCCTCCCTGGCTCATGTCCCGGAGCAGGTACTGGAACGGCTGGAAGTCCGCGACGCGAGACCCCAAAAACGGGAGGATCACGGATTCGATACTGACCCGCTTGAATTGTCTTGATTCCACCGTCGGGCTCACCGCGTGCCTCCTGCGCGCAGAGGCAGGGCGAGATCGTGCCGCCCTGCCGCGAATCGTCCCTGCAATGCCAAGCGGGAAACCTCGACGTCGGAGGTCAGCCGCCAGTCCCGTTCCTTGTTCGCCTGGAACCAGCACAGTCCGGCCAGTCCCCATCGACGGGCCGTCTCCGCCGCATCCTTGATCCAGGCAGTCTTGTCTCCCCCCTGGGAAACCGAGGCGGTCTCGAAGACCACGAGCGGCTTGTCCGGCGCCAAGGCTCGGAGTTCCTTGCGGAGCGGCTCGAAAATGGCGGCAAAAGGCGTGAAGCGGCTGTCCCATCCGTCCTTGGCCTGGGTGTAGGTGGTGCCCCAGTTGTAGCCGTCCATGCCCAGCACGTCCACGACGTCATCGCCGGGATAATAGGATTTGGCCGTATTCCAGGTCGCTTCGTCCCGTACGGGATGGGGCAGGGATTCGGCATTGGGGCAAAATGCGAACAGCACGTTGTCCGCTCCGGCCAGGCGGAATCGGCTGTGGACGTAGCGGAACATCGCCTTGTACCTTTCCGGGCTGTCTGGGCCGAAATCGGTCTCAATCCCCCCCCAATGATAGCGGACAAGATTCATTTCGTGGGCAAAGCGGAGTATCAGCCGCCCGTTATTCCTTTGGGCCTCCCGGGCGAAGGCGTCGATGTATTCATCCCATTTGCCGGAGAGGATTTCCTCCGCGTTCACGACGCGTTCATTGGTTCCTTCCAGGACCATCGGTTCCCATGTGGTCACCGGTATGGCCCCCGCTGCCTGGATAGCCTCCACGCTACCGGCAGGAAACGGATCGGCCTCGTCCGTGGACCATTGCAGGAAGAACACCACGAGGGTGACCGGGCAGTCGATGCCCCGCGCGGCTTCCCTGATAATCGCGTCCGTGACCGGACATCCCTCCACGGCCAGGCCAAACCCTGGCGGCGGGCCCTCGCATGCGGCCAACAGGAGGGCAAGGCCGAGCAAGGGAGCGGCGAGGAAGCGGTAATAGCGGGAGCGCAAAGGAGCCATGCTATTTCTCCTCTGGGAAATTGAACCAGAAGATGAAGGAGAGAATCAGGAAATGATAGAGACACCACACCGAATTGGTGGCGAGGGCAAGAGGTGCGTCGCCTTCATACCAGAGTCGGAGCCCACCCCACCAGACTGCGCCGAAACAGCAAAGCGCGAATACGATCTGCAGCCACAAGCCTCGCATGGGAAGCGAGGTCGCCCCTGCCTTGGGAGTGATGCCGAAGGTGCCGCGGAATCCCAGGATGGCGAGCAGCGACGCTTTCATGTAAACCGGAAAGCAAATGGCCTGAAGAATTATGCCCTGAGCCAGCTCGGCAAAGGAGTAGCGCCGCTGCCCCATGGAAAAAAGAAAGATGGATAGAGTAAGGACAATGTACGGAACAAAAAAGAGGAAATAAATCTCTGGAGATGCGAAGTAGCTGGGGATGTTGAAAAAAAGAAATAGAATCGGACAAATCATCATTACGAAGAGGACCCAGCCAACAAAGTAGTGGGTGCCGGACAGAAAATACTCCCACCACTTGGCCGCACTCATCCGTCTTGGGTTGCGGAAGAAAGCGCCGACGATGGTCCGAAACAGTCCAACAGTACCCAACGCCCACCGGAACTGCTGTTTGAAATACCCCCCCAGATCTTCTGGCCCCATGCCGAAGGCGCAAACCTTGTTGAGGTAAGCCGAAGACCAGCCCCTCTCGTGGAATTTGAGGGAGGTGGCGAAGTCCTCGGTCACGCTCGATTCCTCGAAGCCACCCACGTCCCACAGCGCCTTGCGGTTGAAGATGACGTTGGTGCCGCAGCAGAACATGGCGTCCTGCATGCTTTTCCCCTCGCAGATGTATTCGTAGAAGACGGCCTGTTGCAGCCCGGCGGCCCGGGCCACCCGATTGTTCTCGAAGTTGGTGTAGTACTGCGGCGTTTGTATGAACGCCAGTTTCGGATTGTCCTCCATGAAGGCCACCAGCGGCTCCACGAAGTCGGGCAGCGGGTTCATGTCGGCGTCGAAGATGATGATGTATTTCTCGTCAAGCTGGGTCGAGACGTCCTCGAAGCGGCTCATGGTGAAACCCTCCGGCGGTTCGCCGTGAAGGTAGTGGAGAAAGTCGTTGATCATGCCCGCCTTGGCTCCGCGCCAGGGACGGCGAAACAGGTTGACCCCGATGCGCGCGCATAGCGCCTCCACATCGGCCCGGTATTCGGACAAATCCTGTCCCGGCCTGTCGTAGCGGGTGTCGTCCAGGAAATAGACGTGCTTGTTGGGGTAGGTCAGGTTGTAGAAACAGGTCAGGGTGTCTTCGATCACGGTCAGGGGTTCGTGGAAAGACGCAACAATGATCGCCACCGGCGGGTAGTCCTTCAGTGGCGGCACGTTGCTTTTGGAAATGCGCCGTCGTTCTTCGGGCATACGAGTCACATGGAAAAGGTTCAGGAAATACCCGAACGCATGGATCATCGTAAAGGTTTCGGCGAAAAGGAGCAGTGCGGCCAGCCCTTTTTCCATCCATGAGTACTCGGCGGTGAAGAAGAGTGTGGTCCGCACGATGAGATACAGGAAAATGCAGATCATGGTGACGCCCAGAAGCATCGAAAAGACGAGGGACGCCATGGCGCCCTTTGTCTTTTTGACGGGCCGTTCAGAAGTCATATCTCACCCCGCCCCAGAATCCGTTTGCATCCCATTGCTGGGAACGGTGCCACAGTCCGCGGGCCTCCACGCCCCAATGGTCCGTGAAGTCGTACACCCATTCCGCCTCGATGCGGATGGCATTGTTGGTGTCAGAGTCCGTTCCGCCCGTCAGCTTGAGGTCCAGAAAATGGTGCCTGGCCCCGCAATAATAGTCGTCGGCCATGTCGGCATACCATTCCAGCGTTGCCGTTCCCGCCGTATACCCCTGTGGGGTCCAGTAGGGATGGACAATGTCTGTCAACTGGCCCCCCGAGTAGGTTTCCTGGCTGGTCTTGTCTGTATGGCGGTATTCCCCGCGCAGGAGGAAACGCAATATGCGGGGGTGGTCGGTGAGCGCGTACCCCGCCGTGAGATACGCCGCTTCGCCGGTGTTGTCGTCGCTGTAGTCGACATGTCTGAGGCCCGCTTCCAGATCGAAACGCCGCGTGACAGACACCTTGGCGTCGAGGATGTAGTTGTCCGACTGGGTGCCGTCGAGCAGGGCGAAGCGGTTCGCCACCTCGTCGACTCGTTCGAACCCCGCGCCCAGCCGGGCATAGTTGCGCAGGTTCAGCACCAGACGGGTGCGTAACTGATCGGTATCCTTGGGTGCTGACGAGCCGAACCGCTTGGCGGTCCAGGAAGCGCTGCCGCTGAGCCATTCGTTGAAGACCCCCGAGGCCCCGAGGGTTCCCCCCACGGCGTCGTATTGCTTGCTTGGACTCTGGGGCGACTCCGTCCACTGGTGGGCGGTGGCCTCGATCCGCAGTCCGCAGGAGATGGGCAGCGAAACCTGGACGTCGTTGCGCATGCGGACGATATTGGCGACGTTGCCGTGGCCCTTTTCCTCCCAGACGTTGGTTCCCGCCCGCATCTGGACTGCGTTGCGTTGCTTCCGGCTCGCCAGGGCCTGCCCTGCCAGGGTATGCAGGGGGTCGATCTCAAGCAGCCTGGAATAGGTCGCCGATTCCTCCTTGCAGAGGCCCATGGCGCACTGGGCCTGCCCCAGATCGAACCACGCCTCCTGGTTGTCCGGCCGCAGGTCGGTCAGGGCGGTGAGGTCGTCCATGGCCGGGGCGAAGCGGCGGTTGTAGGCCGCGAGCTTGGCCCTGCGCTCCAGCAGCGTGGCGTGCTGGATGCGGTACGTCGGCAGCAGGTCGGCAAATATCTGCGGGTGGCTGTCGGCGACCGCCGAATCCGCGAGGTCGAGATACGCCAGGTACACGCCGCCCTCCTGCGCGCTCCGCCGCGCCTGTTCCGCCGCCCTGGTCAGCCCGGGGTCGGCCGGCCCGCTGAGCATCGCGGCCTCCAGTCTTTCGGCCAGGAGCTCGTCCACCGGCGGTTCCAGCAGCCGGTCGAAGGTGGCCGCGCCCAGTTCGGCCCGCTTGTCCCAGAACGCGGTCCGGGCCTTTTCCCTCAGCGGAACGGGGTCGGCCGGATCGCTCGCGTGCAGGACCTCGTACCGGTCCAAGGCCTCGTCGTAATGGCGGCTCCAGGCCAGCACCCGGGCGCGGGTGAGCGCTATCTTCGAGCTGTCGGGAAAGTCCGTTTCCAGCTGTTGCAGCAAGGCGAGTGACTCGTCGTGGCGGCGGTCGAAGGCCAGGTTCTCTGCCATGGCCATGCGCGCGGGGAAGTACTCGGGGTCCCGCCGCAACGCGGCTTCAAGACATGTGATGGCCTCGCCGTATCGGCCGTCGCGGGAAAAAAGTTCGGCCCAACGGGTCAGAAGGGCGGGATCTGTCTCCCCGCCCGCCAGGTCCCGGGCCAGTCGCCGGAAATCCGTGTCCTGGGCCATCAGCGCCTCGTGGTACCGGGCCGCCGGATCATTCGGCGCAAGCCGGGCCGCTTCGGCAAAGGCCGCAGCCGCCCCCTCGGCGTCGCCGCCGTGACGAAGCACCCGTCCCTGCTCGATCAGCATGGCCGAGTCCGCCTCCGCCAGCCGCCCCCATACGGCGGCGGCCTCGTCGTAGCGGCCCAGCAGCTCCAACCCCCGGGCGCGCTGCACTACCACTTCGGCATCCGCGCCCTTGTCGGCCAGGGGTTGCAGTACGGCCAGAACTGCGGCTCCATCCTTTTCCCGTACCTTTATATCCGCCAGTACCAACCGTGCCGCCCGGTCGGTCGGATCGGCCAGCAGCCGTTGGCGCAGCACGCCTTCGGCCTCCTCGTAGCGTTGGCCGTTGGCGAGCGTTTCGGCCAGGGCGAGTTCCTCCCCGCTGTCCGTGCCTGTTTTGCCGAGGTGGCTGCGGCGCAGGGCGGCAGCGCGGTGAAAGGCGCCCCACTGGTTCATGTTCTGGGCCGCGCGCAGTGCGGTTGCGGGCGAGCCGTCGAGCTCCATGGCCTTGAGCGAGAGCTCCCGCGCGGCCCGAATGTGGCCCAATCCGGCCTCCTGATCCGCGAGTTCGAAAAGCAGGGCGACGTCACTGGGATAGGACGCCGCAAGGTGATCGAGGAGAGCCCCGGCCCCGGTGCGGTCGCCCGTCTGCGCCAGGGCGCGGGCGTAGAGCAGGGTCACGTCGAGATTCCCCGGATCGGCCGCGTGCAATGCTTCCAGATATGGTAGCGCCTTGCCCGGCTGTCCGGACCAGCTCAGGGCCTGAGCCCGCCGCAGGGGCAGGTCCTTGCGTTCCGCTCCCAACCCGATCGCCCGCTCATAGGCGTTGGCGGCCTCGGCCATCCGGCCCGCGGCAAAGAGCGCGTCCCCCAGCCCTGCGGCCACGCGGGGATCGTCGGCATTCAGGGTGCGGAGAATCGAGTCGGCCTCGGCCTGACGCCCCAGGCGCAGGAGAACCTCGGCCAGTTCAATGGCCGTTTCCCCGTCGTCCGGGCGTTGCGCCAGGAGGCGGCGGTATTCGACCTCGGCCCGGGGCAGTGTGTCTTCGGCGTAGAAATAGAGCCGGGCGAGCAGATGGCGGGCTTCATAGGCAGACATCGCCTCCCGTGTCGGTACGATGCTGCCGGCCCGCGCGTCGGAGGGCGCACCGCACCACAGTGCCGGCAGGATAGCCGCCATCAGAAGCGGGAGAAGCCTGAAGAGGCTAATCCAGCGTGCGCTTGAGCTCGCGTATGGCATCCTCGTTCCGTCCCGCCCAGGACAGGGTCTGGGCATATTTCCGCCGCACCTGCACATCGTCGGGGTGGCGCTTGAGCAGCTGTTCGTATTGGTCGATGGATTCCTTCAGCTTGCCGTCCCAGGAGAGGACCTGGGCCAGCTTGAGCCGAGCCCCGTCCGCGTCGGGTTTTTCCGCCAGGATGGCCTCGAGCTGCGCGGCCGCCCGGACGTATTCCTTGCGGCCGATGAGGTGGTCGGCCAGCAGCAGCCGATCATCGGGCGTCAGGTCCTTGCCGGGCAGCTTGTCGAAGATCGCGGCGGCCTCCCCGCTCCGTCCGGTCCAGGCCAGCACCCGGGCCAGCCCTTGGTTTGCGGCAACGCTGTCGGGCCTTTCGGCCAACACCTTCCGGTATTGCGTTTCGGCTTCGCCGAAGCGGCCGGTCCCGGCCAGAAGGTCGGCCAGTTCGAGCCGGGCCTGCCACTCGGGGATGTCCTGGCCCGAGACAGGCGAACTAGGCGCCGGGCCCTGCCGGGACTGCGCAGACGCAGCAGCGCAGCAGAGCATCAAGGCCAGGATAAGGATGTACGCGACACGGTGTTTCATTGCTGTTCTCCCAGCAGTCGCTTGTATTCGGCTTCGGCTTCTTCAACTCGGCCGTCCCAGGAGAGAATGCGGGCCAGCAGCAGCCGGGCGGAGCGGTTTTCGGGCTGGACCCGGACCAGATCGCGGGCCAGCGGCAGGGCCGTATGCAGGTCGCCCTTCCATGCCAGGGTCTCAACCTTGCGCAACGATGCCTCCGCATTGGCGGGGTCCTCCCGGAGAATGGCGTCGTACTCGTCCAGGGCTTCGGAGTATCGCTCATGTCGGCGCAGCAGGTCCGCCAGGTGGAGTCGTTCCTCCTGGTTCCGGCGGTTCGGGTCAGTTTGCAGCAGCAGTTCCAGCGCTTCGCCCGAAAGACCACGGGAATCGAGCAGTCCCGCCATCTCCCCGGCCAACCCGGGGGCAACGGTACGCAAATTCCGCAGCGAACTCTTGAGCACGGCCACGGCCTGGGCCTGTCGGCCTTGCTCCAGGAGCCGCCCGGCCGTGTGCAGCAAGGCGTCGGGACGGCGCGCACCGGCATTGACCGCCTGGATGACCAAGTCGTCTGCCTCGGCGGTACGCCCTTCCCGTGTCAGGACCTCCGCACGGTGTAACAATACCAATGGCTTATGGGCGATTGGATACAAAACCAGTGCGGTTGCCGCAGAAAGGGCTAGAAGGGCGACATAGCCGAGTCTCTGTCTTGTGCGTAAGTTTATCATCGATACGTTTGACAATGTATCAGACGGTCTTCTTTTTTCATAGAAATCAGTTAATGATTTTAACAGATGGGAGTCAAGAGAAGGGGAAGAATGATTATGACGTTGCCATACCAAAAGCTGGAAGCCGATTGTCTACGGCCTATCACGCCGTTAATGGCTGCTCGATATCGAGGGCTTCTGTGCCACATAAGCTGGGCAAGGCCGCACCAAGTTGACACGGGTCAAAATTATCACTATAATAATAGGTAATTATACTATTTTTTTATATTGGGCGTGTGTGGAAAATTGTGTGAAAGCATTTCTAAAAAACACGAATGGTTCTGTATATCGCCGAAGATAGACGAAAGGTAAGTGTCCGCCTTGTTTGAAAAACAAGGCGGACACTTACCTTTTAAAAACGTGGTGGGTACTTTTAGGAATCCCATCTCCGGCTTCGCCGGGGTGGCAGCTTGTTTGTCTCTGCCTTGGAGTCGGTAAAGTGCGGGCCGCCTTTTCATGCCCGAGGGGCATAATATATTCATAAATTTCTGAAGTCACAATCACATTCTTTGGATCTGTCAATTT
>JAZHDH010000199.1:0-16728 GCA_036584335.1 Pseudodesulfovibrio sp.
AGCTTGGTCTTCATCTTGTCGATGCCCATGGCCTGGCAGGCGATCTCGTCCTCGCGCAGGGCCAGCCAGGCCCGCCCGATGCGGGAATTCTGGAGCCGGTTGACGCAGAAGATGGTGAACACCATGAGCCCGATCATGATGTAGTACATGTACGTGGTGGAGCCGATGACGCCCAGCTTGATGCCGAAGAAGCCGGGCCGGTCGATGGAGGAAATGCCCGAGGGACCCATGGTCACCTCGCCCCAGTTCTCGAGCACCAGCCGGATGATCTCGCCAAACCCGAGGGTGACGATGGCCAGATAGTCGCCCTTGAGCCGAAGTACCGGAAAACCGAGCAGCACGCCCAGGATGGCCCCGAAGGCCGCGCCCACCGGAAGCATGAACCAGAATCCGACATCCCAGTGCATGTTGCACAGGGCGTAGGCGTAGGCGCCCACGGCGTAAAAGGCCACGTAGCCCAGGTCGAGCAGACCGGCCAGCCCGACCACGATGTTCAGCCCCAGCCCGAGCACGATGTACACCAGGCAGGAGATCATGATGTTGGTCTGGTACAGGTTGAAGAGCTGGAACTTGGCGTCGAAGAGGTTGAATTTGACCGGTCCGGCCAGGGCGATCAGGGCGATCAGGGCCAGGAGCAGCAGGCGGCTCGTGGGATTGTTCTGGATGCGGGTCAGCAGGGATTCGGCCCCGGATTCGCACCGGCTCTCGTCCTGCTTGAGCTCCTTGCGCGCCAGGAGCCAGCGCCAGAGGAAGGAGCCGAAGAACACGGCCACGGCCACGTAGCCGATGCGCTCCCAATGCCAGGCGACGGTCTTCTCGATGGTGTTGACCCGGATGACCATGATCGGGAACGTCAGAAAGACGAACCATGCGGCGGCCAGCAGCGACTTCCACAGGGCGTGGGGGAAGCTGTCGCACCCGGCGGTCAGCATCAGCCCGAAGAAGCCCGGTTGTTGCGTATTGTTGGTAGCGTTGCTCACGTCGTATTCCTTGCGGGAGTGCGGCTTGCCGCCCTCGCCTTGATTTTACACCTTTTGGATCTTGTCCTTGCCCATGATGCCGGCGGGACGGAAGATCAGGATCAGCACCAGCAGGCAGAAAGCGAACACGTCCTCGTAGTCCGAGGAGACGTAGCCGGTGGCGAAGGCCTCGGTCAGACCCAGGACCAATGCCCCGAGCATGGCCCCCGGGAGTGAGCCGATGCCGCCGAGCACGGCGGCGGTGAAGGCCTTGATGCCCGCGATGAATCCTATGAAGTAGTTGATCTGGCCGATGTGCGAGGCGATGAGCACGCCGCCCACGGCGGCCAGGCTCGAACCGATGACAAAGGTGGCCGAGATGACCATGTCCACGTTGATGCCGACGAGCATGGCCATCTTGCGGTTCTGGGCCGTGGCGCGCATGGCCTTGCCCAGCCGGGTGAACTTGATGAACAGCGTCAGCCCGACGCACACGAGAATGGTGCAGACCACGATGACCAGTTCCGAAGAACTGAGCATGGACCCCATGCCCTTGAACATCGGAAAATGGGGGATGAGCTCGGGAAAGGGAAGGAAGTCGGAGGTCTGGGCGAGCATGACGTAGTTTTGCAGGAAAATCGACATGCCGATGGCGGAGATCAGCGGCGACAGGCGCGGCGCGCTGCGCAGGGGCTTGTAGGCGACCTTTTCCACGGTGTAGCCGTAGGCGGCGGCCCAGATCACGGCGCAGATCAGCGCGATGACCAGGATGGAGTAGCCGGGAAAGCCGAGCATGGTCAGCAGTCCGGCCACGATGAGGCCGGTGAAGGCGCCGATCATGTAGATTTCACCGTGGGCGAAGTTGATGAGCTCGATGATGCCGTAGACCATGGTATAGCCCAGGGCGATCAGCGCGTAGATGCTCCCCCGGGTCAGCCCGCCGAAGAACAGTTCGAGAAAATATTCCATGAGTAGGTCATCCCGTTCATTAAATAACGCCAGGGGACAGGCGATGGCCTGTCCCCTGGTTTTCAGCGTTCCAAGTCCGCTTACTACTTGATTTGCGCGTACTTGCCGTCCTTCACCTGGTACATGGAGAAGCCGACGCCTTCGGCATCACCCTTGGCGTCGAACTTGATCTTGCCCACGGCGGTATCGACATAGTTGTTGCGCAGGGCCTCGCAGACCTTGGCGTAGTCGGTGCCGCCGGCATTCTCGACGGCCTTCAGCAGGGCCAGGGCGGCGGAGTAGGCTTCCGGGAAGAAGGCGCCCGGATCGGAGCCGAAGGCCTTCTTGTGGGCGGCGACGGCTTCCTGGAAGAGGGGGTTCTTGGAAAAGTCCTTGGGACCGGTGGCGTAGACGCCCTCGGCGTACTGGCCGGCGACCTTGATGAAGGTGTCGTCCTTCACGCCGTCATCGGACAGGAAGGGCAGATCCAGGCCCTTCTTGCGCATGGCCATGATGATCTTGGAGGCTTCCGGATGGTAGCCGCCGAAGATGACGCCGTCGGCGTTGACGGACTTGATCTTCTGGACGACGGCGGAGTAGTCCACTGCGCCCGGGGTCACGCCTTCGAACAGCACGACTTCCATGGAGGAATCCATGTCGAGGAACTGCTTGCAGAATTCGGCGAAGCCCTTGCCGTAGTCACCCTTGTCGTGGATGACGGCCAGCTTCTTGAGGCCCAGTTTCTTGGCGAAGGAGACTTCCAGGGCGGCCTGGGCGTCGTCCGGGGCGATGGTGCGGAAGAAGTTCGGGTACTCGCCGGACTGGGTCAGCGGCGGGTTGGTGGCGGAGGGAGACAGCAGGACCATCTCGGAATCGAGATAGATGGGCAGTGCGGCCTTGGTGGCGCCGGAGCAGATGTGGCCGATGACGATCTTCACGCCGTCGGACAGCAGCTTGGTGGCGGCGTTGGTGGCCAGCTCGGGCTTGCACTGGTCGTCCTGGGGCACGACGACGACGGTCATGCCGAGGACGCCGCCGGCGGCGTTCACCTTGTCGGCCACCAGCTGGGCGGCGTTGACGGTCGGCAGACCGTAGGATGCCAAGTCGCCGGAGTGGGCGCCGGCGACGCCCAGGAGCAGCTTGCCGCCGGCAAGGGCGGACGGGGCCAGCAGGGCAACCATGGCGGCCGCCAGCACGATGCGTTTGATGATCTCTCTCATTTTCCTCTCCTGAAACTATGGTAAAAAGTTCCCAACAGAAACGATCAAACCACTAAAGACTTGGGACTTCCGCAACCAAAAAGCCATCTCCCCATGGCGTCCCGAGCGGAAGCTAGTATTGTATTTATTTTGCTCGTCTTGTCAATACGTTAAGTGTGACGGGCGCTCTGCTTAACCTTTTGTTTTCCCAGCTATTTTACGACTCCAGCTCCTGCCGCGCCATCTTGAGCATCTCCGAATCATTCTTTTCCAGAGAGAGCACCTTCTCGAAATAAGTTCTGGCTTCGTCCACCTTCTTGAAATAATATTTGTTGATTATACCAAGATTGAAGAGGGCCAGCGTATCGTCCGGGTCGTCCTTGAGGATGCTCAGGTAGGCCTCGGCCGCCTTGTCGAATTCCTTTTTGTTGAAATACGCGATGCCCACGGCCTTGAGCACGTTCGCGTCACCGGGGGCCAGTTCGCTGGCCCGGGTCAACGGAATCAAGGCCCGGTCCCAGGCGCGCATCATCAGGAAGGCGTTGCCCAGGCCGACCAGGGCCTCGACGTCGTCGGGGTTCTCGTCCACGCGGGCCATGTACTCCTTGATCTTGGCCATGGGGCCGCCCGCCTGGCCCATGCCCGGAGGCGCGGCCGAAGTCTGTTCGCGCTTGTGCTCCACCTGCACGAACAGGTTGGGATGGTTCATGCGATAGACGAAACTGGTGACGAACATGGCCGCAGCCGAAAAGACCACCACCAGGATGACGCTGCGGCGGCCGAAGGTGATGAAGCTAGCCGTCATGACCATCCCCCAGCAGTTCGACCTGTTGCTCCCGGCGACGCAGCCCCGAGGCGGAGAGCGCCAGAAAGCCGAGGTATCCGGCCAGGCCGAGCCAGACGGCCGCGTTGGCCAGAACGATATACGTGGTTGCGGACATGCGTGTTCCTTGCGCTGTTGCGCGGTTTATTCGTCCCAGATCAGGCGGGCCTCCAGCTCCGCCCTGCGGCGCAGCTGCCGCACGCGGGCCAGGAGCATCCCCGCCCAGACAAAGCCGAAGGCGATGAGTCCGGCGAACACGGTGTGCCACATGCGCACCTCCATGCCCGAACTCTTGCGGGCCAGCCCGTCGGGATGGGCCGAGCCCCACAGTTTGGCCGCGAAGAAGACCAGGGGCACGTCCAGGAAGGCGACTATGCCGAGCACGGCGCAGACCAGGGCCTTGCGGTCGCGGCCCATGGCCGTGGAGCGCAGGACCAGATAGCCCGCGTACACGTACCACATGATCAGCGCGGTGGTCAGCTTCGGGTCCCACAGCCACCAGTGCCCCCACTCGGCCCGAGCCCAGACCGAGCCGGTCATCAGCGCCAGGGAGGAAAAGAGTACGCCCAGCTCGGCGGACGCCCCGGCCAGCCGGTCCCACTTCTCGTCGCGGCCGAAAAGAAAGAGGATGGACGAGACGAAGACCACGAAGAAGCTGACCAGGGACCACCAGGAACACGGCAGGTGCATGTAGAAGATCTTCTGCACCGGCCCGGACTGGGCCACGGGCGCGTACGCCCAGATCATGTACTGATGCACGGCCAGGGCGGCTGCGGCGGCCACGGCCAGCCCGGCCAGAAGCTTATCTTTCATCTCTACTCTTCCCCACTGTAGACGAACGGAAACAGAAACAGGCCCGCACCCGCGAAGAGGCAGTCGAAGGCGAAGATCAGCCCGAGCCAGCTTGGGTACTCGCCGGGCTGGTCGGTGGAAAAACAGAAGCCGAACAGGGTGATGCCCGCCAGCAGCACGGGCAGCAGCAGCGGAAAGACGATGACCGAGAGCAGCGATTCGCGCGCGGCCTGGCCCTGGGACAGCGCGCCGAGCAGCGCGCCGATGACCACCAGCCCGATGTCCGCGCCGAAGAGCGTGACCCAGAGCAGCCAGGCAGGGCCGTCCACGGACTGGCCGAGGAAGGCCACGGTGGCCGGGAGAAAGATGAGCTGGGAGACCAGGAGCAGCACCAGCCCGGCCGCGCCCTTGCCGATCCACACGCAGTGCACGGGTGCGGGCGAGGACAAAATGCCGATGCGCGCGCCGTTCGTCTCCTCGATGGCGAAGAGGTCGTTGAAGACCAGCACCAGGCCGAAGGCCGAGGCCAGCCAGAAGATCGCGCCTGCGGCCTGGCCGGAAATCTGCCCGCCCAGGGGCCTGGACAGGGAGAACAGGAAGATCAGCAGCAGGCCGAGCAGCACGGCCTGGACCAGCCCCTGCCCGCCCGAAACAGACAGCCTGAGGTCCTTGGCGGCGAGGGCGGCGGCGCGCCTCAGCATGCGCCCTCCCCCGCCGGGACGAACCCGGACGCCGGACCGAAATATTCCGCGCGCTGCCCGCCCAGGGCCAGGACCGTATCGGCCAGGGCCGTGTCCTCTGCCACGTGGTGGCTGATCCAGACCACGCCCGTTCCCTGCTCGCGAAACCCCGTGATCTCCCGGCGCAGGGTGGCCAGGGAGCGCGGGTCGAGCCCGGTGCCCGGCTCATCCAGGAAGATGAGCTTCGGCCCCACCAGATAGATGCGGGCCAGGTTCAGCCGCTGGGCCATGCCGCGCGAAAAGGACCCGGCCCGTTCCTCGGCCGCCTTCTCGAGCCCGACGCGGGCCAGCAGGGCCGAAATGTCGGCGGCGGACGGACGCAGCCCGTACATGGACGCCCAGAACCGGAGATTGGCCCGGGCCGAGAGGCCGGGATAGAGGAAGGTGGCGTGCCCGAGATAGGCCACCTGCTCCGGCTCCAGATGCCGCTCGACCGCACCAGCCGAAGGGCGGGACAGCCCGGCCATGATCCGCATCAGCGTGGACTTGCCCGCGCCGTTGTGCCCGGCCACCAGCAGGATTTCACCCGCGCCCACGGTGCAGGAGACCTCCTTGAAGACGAGCTTTTGGCCATAGAACTTGGCCGCCCGCTTCACGGTCAGGAGCGCGCTCCCGCCCGCCATCAGCGCACCTCGCCGGGACGGCGGAACCAGGTCAGGGCCAGCAGCGGCATCAGGCACATCAGCGTGCCGCCGATCCAAAGCCAGTTGACCAGCGGATTGATGCTGATCTTGAAGCTGCCCTTGTCGTCGTCGGTGAAGCCGAGCAGCGTGGCGTAGACCTCGTCGCCCAGGCTGAAGATGGTCGCCACCTCGGAGAACTGCTGCCGCTCGAAATTGCGGTAAATGCGCTTGTCCGGGGCCATCAGGCCGAGCGCCTTGCCGTCCCTGGACACCCGAAGGGTCGTCACGGCCCGGGCGCGCAGCTCCGGCGTGGTGTCGTCCACACGGTCCACGTAGGTGATCTCGTAGCTGCCGATGCGGGCGGTGTCGCCCTTGGCCAGGACCATCTCGCTCTCGATCTGGTACGGGCCGGAAAAGGCGATGCCCAGGGCGACCATGGCCAGCCCCAGGTGGATGCCGAACACGCCCCAGTTGTGGCGCGCGCGGCGCACGGCCGGGAAGATGACGAAGAGCAGGACGATGCTCGTCATGGCGGCCACCGAGGCCGACGCGGCCAGCGCGGCCAGCGGCTTGGTCATGCCGGCGGCGAAAAACGCGGCCAGGGAGACGACGAGTACGCCAAGCACGGCGAACAGGCCCCGCCTGTCGCGGACGCCGCCCTTCCAGCCCAGCCACGGACAGAAGGCGAAGAGCAGGACGAGCACGGTCAGGAACGGCAGGCAGACGCGGTTGTAGAACCGGGCGTCGAGCCCCACGGACTGGTCGGTCCACAGCCTGCTGATGACCGGCCACAGGGTGCCCAAGGCCACGACCATGCCCAGGGCCAGCAGGAACCAGGCCGTGATCACCAGCATGCCCTGGCGGCTCAGGAAATCGGACAGGGTGCGGTGGGTGTGGCGTTCGCCCATGAAGGTGACCGCCACGGTCAACGCGAGCATGACGACCTGGCCCAGGAACAGGGGCAGCCCCACGGCGGACTCGCCGAAGGTGTGCAGCGATTCGATGACGCCGGAGCGGGTCAGGTAGGTGGAAAAGACGCACAGGATGAAGGTCAGGCCCATGAGGAAGACGTTGGTGCGCTGGAGGGCGTTGCGCCGCGCCTCGATGATGGCGGTGTGCAGCAGGGCCGTGCCCGCGAACCAGGGGATCAGGGAGGCGTTCTCCACCGGGTCCCAGGCCCAGTAGCCGCCCCAGCCGAGCTCCATGTAGGACCACCAGCCGCCGAGGACGATGCCTGCGGTCAGGAAGACCCAGGAGAGCAGGTTCCAGTTGCGGCAGGCCTTGACCCAGGACTTCTGCTCGCCCGCGATGGCGGCGGCCAGGGCGCAGGCCGCCGGGATGGCGTAGCCCGCGAAACCGAGGAACAGGAGCGGCGGATGGAAGATCATGCCCGGGTTGCGCAGCAGCGGATTGAGGCCGCGCCCTTCCACCGGGGCCGGGATCATCTCGATGAACGGATTGCTCCAGCAGGTGAGCAGGAGCAGGAAAAAGCCCTGGATCGCCAGGAAGAACATCCAGAAAAACATCTTGGTCCGGTCCGAGAACGTCCGGTAGCCCGGGGTGAAGACGAAAAGCGCGCCGCCCAGGGCGATGAGCAGCTCCCAGAAGAGCAGCGACCCCTCGCGGCCGCCCCAGAAGGCGGTCAGCGTGTAGACGAAGTCCAGGGTGTTGTCGACGTTCTCGTAGACGTACTGGAAGGAATAGTCGCGGGACATGAGGGCGAAGAGCAGGATCAGGGAGGACAGGACCACGCCTCCGGCCCCGACAATCTGGCCGCGTTCGATCAGGGCCAGGGAGCCGTACCGGTCGCTCCAGGCGGCCAGGGCGGCCCAGCAGGCGAGGAAGAGAAACGCCAGCAGGGAAAACAGGAGTCCCACGTAACCGGTCAGATGCATTCAAGTCTCCTTGAAGATGAATAGCGGTTCATACCGCAAAAAAGGGGTGCGCGTCCACGCCGATCAGACGCCGATCAGGCCGGGTACGCGGGGGCATGGACGGCCGCAACCATGTGAACGAAATTTCACATGGTCGCCTGGGGCGCGGACTGATCCATCTGGCGGCTCTTTTCCTCGTACTTGGAGGGACACTTGGTGACCAGGGTGCGGGCCACGAAGACCTGGCCGTCGGGCGAGAAACGCCCTTCCACGATGACCTCCACGTCCTCCTTGAAGGTGTCGGGCAACGCGCCCTTGAAGGCCACGCGCAGGTGCTGGTCGCCCTGCATCTTGTCGATGAGGTCGAAGGTCGCGCCGAGCTTGCCCTGGTCGATGTCCAGGTTCTCGTGCGATACCCTGCCGAAAAGGCGGGCGTTGCCTACCTGGGTCCGGTCCTGGGCCAGGGCCTCGGACACGTTGAGAAAATAGACGCTGTCCTCGGTCAGGCCGGAAAAGACGAGATAGCCGAGACCGCCCAGAAAGAGGCACAGGGCCACGGCGTAGATCGCCTTGTTGCTGCTTTTCGCCATATGGCTCCTCATCGCGGCGCAGGGCCGCGCGCGCTTGTCAGCCGTTGCCCGGGCCGGACTCGTTCCGAACGCGGATCAATTCGTCGCGCTGCTGGCGGGCCAGCTCGCGCATGTCCACCACCTGGTCGGTCTCGTCCACGATCTCGCTGCCCAAGATCTCTTCCAGGACGTCCTCCAGGGAAACCACCCCGGCCAGGCCGCCGTACTCGTCGAGCACCACGGCCAGGTGCATGCGGCTGCCCAAGAATTTCACCAGGACCTTGTCCAGGGTGATGGTCTCGAGCACGAAGCTCACGGGCCGCATCAGGTCCGCAAGCTTGAGCCCGTCCCGGTCGTCGGCCAGGGCCTCGAGCACCTGGCGGCGGTAGACCACGCCCACGATGTCCTCGGGGTCGTTGTCGTACACCGGAATCCGGCTATGCGGCCAGCTCGGGTGCTGCTCGCGCGCCTCGGCCACGGTCATGTCCCCGGGCAGGGAGAAGACCACGGTGCGCGGCGTCATGATCTCCTCGACCAGCTTCGAGTCCAGGAGCAGAATGTTGCGGATGGACTGCTCCTCATACGGCTTGATCGAGCCCGAACGCCGGGTCAGGGCGACGATGGCCCGGATGTCGTCCTCCGTATGGTCCGGCCCCTTGCGCTTGCGGTGCACCGACCGCGACAAAAGCCCCATCACCGCAATCAGCGGCTTGAAGACCAGCACCAGCACCTTGAGCGGCCTGGCCAATGGAGGCGCCACCTGCGTGTTGTAGACCACGCCGATGGTCTTGGGCAGGATCTCGGTGAAAATGAGAATAATTACTGTAAAGCCCAAAGTAAAGAGCCAAAGCGTATCCTTGCCGTACAAATTGGCCCAAGCCCAGCCCGCCACGGCCGCGCCGGCCGTATGGGCGCAGGTGTTGAGCGTCAGGATGGCGGTGATGGGCTCGTCCACGTTGGAGCGGAGCTGTTGCAGTATTCTGGCCGACTTGCGCCCGGAGAGCAAAAGCTTCTCGATGTCGGCCCAGCTCATGGAATAGAGCGCCGCCTCCGCCACCGAGCAGAACATGGAGACGAAAATGGCCACGCTGACCGAAAGAATGAGTTCAAACATCTTGGTTTGCCGTTTCCTCAAAGCAATCCGGTGCAACCGGAGTGTGATCCGATGGGGATAGCAGATGCCAACAGGGCGCGCAACCAACAACCGCCTTGACTTCCTCGGGGATTGAGGCGAACTCAGGGGGCATGGCTCTTCCCCCTCCCCTCTCGCCGGTCGTTCACCGCCTCGGCCACATGGGCGACGTGGCGCTCCTGACCGGCGTTCTCGCCCACTGGCAGGCCACCCGGGGGCTCTCCTTCGTGGTCGTCACCCGCGCGGCCAACGCCCCGCTGCTGGCGAACCACCCGGCCGTCGCAGACGTGGTCGCGCTGGACGACGCGGCCCTCGGGAGCGCGGACTGGCTTTGCGAAGCCCGCCGCCTGGCCGCCGCCTACCGGGGCCATCCGCTCATCGACCTGCACTCCACCCTGCGCTCGCGCGTGCTGGCGCTGCTCTGGCGCGGCCGGGTCCGCCGCTATCCGAAATTCGCCCTGGCCCGACGGCTCTACGCCCGCACCCGGGCCGACCGCTTCCGCCTCCCGCTGGAGGCGTTGAACGTGCCCCAGCGCTACGCCCTGGCCCTGGACCACGTGCCCCCCGACGCCGATGCCGTGGCCCCGCGCCTGTTCCTGACCGACGCGGAACGGCAGGCCGCCGAAGCGCGGCTCGCCCCGCTGACCGGGGACCGCCCGCTGGTGGCCCTGCACCCCTACGCCACCCACCCGGCCAAGCAATGGCCGCGCGACTACTGGCTCGGCCTGACCGCGCTGCTGGCCAGCGAGGGCATGGACTGGATCGTGGTCGGCCGCGATCCGGCCCCGCTCTTCGCCCGGCACGGGCACGACCTGACCAACGCGACGGACCTGCGCGAGACCTGCGCCCTGATCGGCCGGGCCGACCTGCTGGTCACGGCGGACTCCGGCCCCATGCACCTGGGCACGGGCGCGGGCACGCCGGTACTCGGCCTGTTCGGTCCCACGTCCAAGGCCTGGGGATTCCAGCCGTCCGGACCGCGTGACCGCGTGCTGGAGCTGGACATGGGCTGCCGCCCCTGCTCGCTGCACGGCGGCAAGCCGTGCGCCAGCGGCCACCGCTGCATGACGGAGATGGAACCCGAATTCGTCATGGAAGCCGTGCGCGAGATGCTCGGCCGCGCCTAGCTCCGCTTCCCCCAAAAAGGTTCGATCCCGCTCGCGTGTTCCTCAAGGTAGTCCTCCACCACGGGCGGCGCCAGGAAACGCAGGGACCGCCGCTCGGCCCAGCGCCGCCGGATGTGCCCGCCCTTGATGTCCAGGCGCGGGATATCCAGCAGCCGGATGACGTGACCGTCCGGGAAGAACCAGACGCCGTCGCCGTCGGCCTCGGCGTCGGGCCAGCGGCTGGCGATGAACTCCGCCACCTGGGGCGAAGCCTCCCATCGGTTGACCACGGCCAGGGAGGCCATGGCCGGAATCTCCATGCCGCGCCGCCACTTGTCGAGTTCCAGGAAGGTGGAGGCGCCAAGCACGAACCAGATTTCCGAGTCGGGCTGCTCGGTGCGGTAGCAATGCAGGGTGTCGCAGGTGAACGACGGACCGGGCCGCTCGCCCTCCAGCGGGTTGGAGCCCAGGCCCGGGACGTCGCCGATGGCCCGGGCGACCAGGTCCAGCCGCATGTCGAAGGGCAGGATGTCGCCTCCCTCCTTGTGCGGCGGCTGCTTGGCCGGGACCATTTCCACCCGGTCAAGGGAGAGCCGCTCGCGGACCTCGATGGCCGCGCGCAGGTGGCCGATGTGCACGGGATTGAAACTGCCGCCGAGTATGCCGATCTTCACCGAAAGTCCCCTTGTTTCCAAATGGTTGTGCGTCCGTCTTTTTTATGCCACACGAGGTCTGCGTCGTCAAAGCGGCCGGTTCAGATCATGTACTTGAGGTAGTAGCCGCAGGTCGGGTAGGCCCAGACCGCGTCGCGCAGGCCCGAAAGCGGGACCCCCTGCCGGACGGCCAGCCCGAAGAGGTTGATGACCTCCTCCGCGTTGTGGCCCAGGACGTGCGCGCCCAGGATGCGGTCGTTCCGCTCGTCGATGAGCACGCGCGCCCGGCCGTGGGTCTCCTTGAGCCGCTTCCAGGGGAAGGACCCGGCCAGGTCCGTCTCCTTGACCTCGAAGGAGTAGCCCTGCTCGCGGGCCTCGTCCTCGAGCATGCCCACCCCGGCCAGGGGCGGCAGGGTGAAGCAGGCGCTGGGGATGCCCGCGTAGTTGACCTCGACCGAGCCGGGATCGAGGATGTTGGCCGCGACCACCGCGCCCTGGATGGTCGCCACCGGGGTCAGGGCCGCGCCCTGGTCGGCCACGTCGCCCACGGCGTAGACCCCCGGGTTGGAGACCGAACGCATCCGGCTGTCGACCTTGATGCCGCGCCGGTCCGCCGCCACCCCGGCCGCCTGGAGGTTCAGCCCGTCCAGGGCCGGGCGGCGGCCCGTGCAATTGAAGACCACGTCCGCCCGCACCTCCTCGGCCCCGTCATCGCCGCAGAAGACCGTGTACCCTTTCTTGTCGCGCTCCACCCGGTGCACCGGCCGGTTCATGCGCATGTCGATGCCCGCATGGCGCGACGCCTCCACCAGGTCGCCCGCCAGCACCGGGTCGAACCGCTTGAGGATGCGCCCCGAGCGGTTGAGCAGCACGACCTCGGCCCCGGCCTCGTTGGCGATGTGGGCGAACTCCATGGCGATGAACCCGCCGCCGATGAACACGACCCGCTTCGGCATCGCGGGCAGGTTCAGAAAATCGTCGCTGCACGGCAACCCCCGGCCGCCCTCGGCGGGCAAGTCGCTCGGCACCAGGCCGACGCAGACGCAGACGTGTTTGGCGCGCAGTTCCTGGCCCTTCACCTCCACGGTCTCCGGCCCGGTGAACCGGCCGAAGCCCATGTAGGTGTCGATGCCCATGTCGCCATAGGCCTTGCGCGCCCGCTCGGGCACGGGATCGACGAAGGTCTGCTTGAAGCGCATCAGCGCGGGCCAGTCGATGGCCGGCTTGCCGCCGATGCCGTCGCCCACGAGCAGCCGGGCCATGTGCGCGGCCTCTGCCGCGCCCATCAGCACCTTCTTCGGATTGCATCCCTTGAGCGGGCAGACCCCGCCGAACCCCTCGCGCTCGACCATGGCCACCCTGCGGCCCGCCTTGGCCAGCGGCTCGGCCACGCCGCCGCCCGCCGGTCCGCCGCCCAGAACGATCACGTCATATTCCTTCATGGTGTTCCCCGTTGGTTGCCGGTTTGGCCCAACCGTACCGCAAATAAGGAATGGTTGCCAGCGGGATCGGGAATTATCACATGGCCATGAACTCTCTGCATCGGAGGCTTCCCCTCTACCCCAACGCCCGCCCCACGACGCGCCAGAAGGCGGAGGCCGCGTCCCCCAGCCCGGGCAGCACGGTTTCCAGGCAGCGGGCGAAGTGGGCGTCGTCGGCGTCATGCTCGGCACGGTCCATGGCTTCGAGTTCGGCGAGGGTGAACTTGCGCTCCATCTTGGCGTGGTTGGCGTAGGCCTGGCCCAGGGCGGCCCGGGTGCGCGCCCTGCCCGTGTCCTGGAGGTGGACCACCTCCACGGCCCCGTCGTAGGCAACGGACCCTCCGGCCTTCCAGATTTGCAGGTCGTGCTCGATGTCGTCCACCTGCGACGGGGAGAAGCGGACGTCGAAGCCGGGCACGCGCAGCCGGTCCAGCCGTTCGCGGTCCAGGAGGTGGCAGCAGCCCATGACCGTCAGGCACGGCCGGGCCGCGTCGAATTGGCCGAGGTCCAGGAGGTTGGGCGCGTTGGGCGTGAACCGGATTTTGGCCTCGCCCACTTCCCGGAAGCGGCGGAAGGCGTATTGCAGGGTGCGCGGGGACTGGTTGACGCACTTGGGACCCACGGCGGCGGCGTTGAAGCGCTTGAGAGTCGCCAGGAAGCGGCCGAGCCAGTCGCGGGGCAGGAGTACGTCGTCGTCCAGGAAGGCGACGTGGCGGGCGGCGCGGACTTCGGGCAGGGAGAGCAGCCAGTTGCGCGCGGCGGGCGCGCCGACGTTGACCGGCAGGTGGACCCAATGCGGGGAAAGACTTGGGGCTGCGGTGCGGGCGCGGGCCTCCAGTTCGTCGGGCGGGCAATTCGTGGTCCCGTTGTTCAGGACGACCACGCGCGCGCCGCCCAGGGCCGTGGCGGCCAGGCTCGCCAGGGTCCGGGCCAGCAGGTCCGGCTTGTTCCAGGTGTAGAGGCAGACCGCGACGTCCGCACAGGGGGCGGGGGTGGCGTCGGGCCGGGCCAACTGCTCGATGAGCGCGGGCTGGAACGGCTCGGCCTCCAGGGAGGCGAGCAGGTGGGCGCGAGTCTCGGCGTCGTCGCCCCGGTCGCGGGCGAGGCGGGCGCGCAGGGTGTGGGCCAGGAAATTCTCCACGCCCTCGTCCAGGAGCATCTCGGCCAGGCTGGTCTCGCCGCAGCCGTAGGCCCCCCAGGCCATGACCGGCCCGGCCAGCAGGCCGGACGGGGAGGCGGCCATGATGCGCACGGCCTCGATCAGTACCTCGGCCGCGCCGGTCTGCCACAGGTGCAGCAGGACCGGGAGCCGGAGCTCGTTGGCGGGCTGGGCCTTCAGGTAGGTCAGGAAATCCTCGGGCGAGGCCGAGGCGGGGTCGGGGGCGGGGAGGTTCTCGGGCACGGGGTCGGCATCGGTCAGCTTGCGGGCGGCGTCCAGCCAGCGGGCGAAGGGCGCGTGGGGCGCGCGGGCGCAGACGTCGGCGGCCAGCCGCTGCTTGTCGCGGTCGAAGGGGTCGAAGAGGGCAGCGTGGCGGATCAGGGCCGGGGCCAGGACGGCGAAGGCGTCGGGCAGGGGCCGGGCGTCGAGGATGTTGCCGGCAACGGAGACCGCGTGGTCCGGGGCGAGGTGGCCGGAGTCGCGGACCAGGCGCAGGATGCGGGCGGTGAGGCGCGATGTCTCGTTCATGGGCCTTTCATAACAAAAAAGGCGGGGTTCGTGACCCCGCCTTTTGGCTAATTTTCCAGTTTCTTTTTCGGCTTCTTGCGCGTCGGCGAGAACTTCTTCACGTCGATGTTGTACTTCTTCACCTTGTAGTTGACGATGCGGTAGGACACGCGCAGGTCGCGGGCCGACTGGAGCATGTTGCCGCCGGTCTTCTTGAGCGAATCCACCAGCAGCTCCTGCTCGAACTTGGCCACGGCCTCGCCGAAGGAGAGGTTGGTGCCCGTGGCCGAGCTTTCGGCCGACTGGAGCGTGGGCGGCAGGTGGTAGGTGCGGATGACCGCCTCCTCGCACAGCAGCACGGCGCGCTCCATGCAGTTCTTGAGCTCGCGGACGTTGCCGGGCCAGTGGTACATGACCAGCAGCTCGATGGCCGGGGTGGAGATGCGCTTCACCTCCTTGCCGTATTCGTCCGAGAACCCCGAGAGGAAGTGCTCGGCCAGCGGCAGGATGTCCTCGCGCCGCTCCCTGAGGGGCGGAATGAAGATCGGGAAGACGTTGATGCGGTAGTAGAGGTCTTCGCGGAACCTCCCCTTTTCGAGGAGCTCCTCCAGGGGCTGGTGGGTGGCGCAGATCAGGCGCACGTCAACGGTGATGGTCTGTTCGCTGCCCACGCGCTGGATTTCCTTCTCCTGGATGGCCCGCAGCACCTTGGCCTGGGCGTCCATGGAGAGTTCGCCGATTTCGTCCAGGAACAGGGTGCCCTGGTCCGCCACCTCGAACAGGCCGCGCTTGGTCTGGAACGCGCCGGTAAACGCGCCCTTCTGGTGGCCGAAGAGTTCGGACTCGATCAGTTCGCTGGGCAGGGCCGCGCAGTTGAGCCTGATCAGCGGCTTGTCCGCGCGCGGACTGGACTGGTGGATGGCCTCGGCCAGCAGCTCCTTGCCGGTGCCGGATTCGCCGCGCAGGAGCGCGGTGGCGCGGCTGGGGGCCACCTGGCGCGACTGGCGCAGCACCAGCCGCATGGCCTTGGACGCGGCCACGAAATCCTTGGGCGGGGTGGTGTCCACGCCTGTGCCGAGCAGCCCCTGGGCCAGCAGGTGGTTCTGGGTGGCCATTTCCTCCTGCAATTGGGCCACGTGCCCGGCGATGATCCCGGCCACCACCTCCAGGAACTGGCAGTGGGCGGCCATGTCGTCGGCCGGGATGAGCGGCACGTCCACGGACAGCGCGCCGATGACTTCCTCGTCGTCTGCGCGGCGGTTGATGACCGGCACGCAGATGAAGCCGAGCTTGCGAAGCTCCTCCTGGCTGCGGCCGAACGCCTTGTTCAGGAATTCCGGGTCGTCGGACATGCGGGCCACGATGATGGACTGCCCCGAGTCGAACACGCGGCCGATGATGCCCCGGCCGGGCGAATAGGTGACGTCTTCGGCCTGGGCCGGGGAGTAGGTGAGCGAGAGCTTCAGGTTCTCGGTCTTGGGGTCCATGATGACCATGAAGGCGCGCACGTACTCCATGTCCTGGGCCAGGATCTTGAGCAGCGTGTTCAGGGACTCTTCCAGCGGGGTGTCCCGCTTCAGGGTTTCCTGGATGGTCTTCAGTGTGACCAGGTAGTCGAGATCGGACCCTTCCTGATTGTTTGATGCCATAGATTTGTTCCTAGGATTTAAGCGCCTTGACGCCCAGTTCCAGGGCTTTGAGGTTCACGGGCTGGAGTTTGGCCGGGAGGTTCTCCCTGATTGCGGCCTCCAGGGCCTCGGGGCCGAAGGGCAGCTTGCCCGACGCGCACAGGGCGGCCAGCAGGGCCACGTTGCCCGCCTGGACCGCGCCCGCCTCCATGCCGATGGTCTGGCTGTCCATGAAGTAGGCTTCGGAGGTGCACTGGGCCACGCGGGCCTTGACTTCGTCGAGGGTCGGGCAGGCCTGCTTGCCCATGGCCACGGCCAGCGGGGGCATGAACTCGGTGGCCGAGAGGACCAGGCCGCCCTGTTTCAGGTAGGGCAGGGCGCGCAGGGTCTCCATGGGCTCGAACCCGAGCAGGATGTCGGCCTCGCCGTGCCCGATCTTGGGCGAGCGGCAGCCGATGAGCACCGTGGATTCGACCACGCCGCCGCGCTGGGCCATGCCGTGGATCTCGCCCGAGGTCACGGGCAGCCCCTGGGA
>JAZHDH010000200.1:0-3233 GCA_036584335.1 Pseudodesulfovibrio sp.
CGCTCCCGCTCCCGCTCCTCCCGGTCCTGTCCGTTGCCCGGGCGCTGCTCCACGCCCGTGACCTTGCCGTCGCGGCCGGTGATGACCACCGTGCCCGGCCGGGAACGCCGTCCGTCCTCGGCGCCGGTCCCGGGTCCGGCCCCGGCCAGAAGCGGGCCGTGACCGAAGACCGGCCCGGCGGCAAGGGCCGAGGGCGCGGACAGCAACAGGGCCAGGACAAGGACGGCGGACTTCATGCGGTACTCCTGCCCGCATCCGAAGCAAGGGGCGTGCCGCTCGGGAATCGATGCCCGGAGCGCGTTCGCCCCGCCGCCTCGGGACGCGGGTGTACGAAATGTGCGCGGCGCGAACCGGGAATTCACGCCCTGTCCCGATGTACCCGGCCCGTCCCGGCGGTGTCAACACCGCCGCTACCGCGCCAGGCCGTGGTCCAGGTGGAGCGTGGCCACGGCCGCGTCGATGGCCCGGACGCCCTGGCGGTCGCCCCGGGGCGCTATGCCCGTGAACTTGAGCATGCCGGTGCGCGTGTACACGATGTGGACCACGGACACGAGGTCCTGGCCCAGGTCCAGCTCCAGCCGGAGCATGGGCGTGGCGGACAGGAAATTGGCGCTGCGCAGCCGGGCGGGGCAGGAACGGCCGCCCCGCTGCAACCCCCGGATGACGAACTGATTGAAATTGGCCATGTCCGCCCGCGAAACCACGCGGCCGAGGATGGTCGAGACCAGCAGGCAGGTGCGGCCCGCGTCCCCCATGGCGTACCCGGCGGTCCAGCCGCCGTCCTGGGCGGGCACGCCGTCGCGCAGGGTATCGAACCGGGACAACAGCGCGGGCGGGGTCTCGGTCCAGTCCGTGGACAGCCAGATGGTGTATCCGAGGTCGGGATTATAGAACGGCAGGGAGGCCCAAGCCGGGCGCACGGCGCAAAGGGCCAGCGCCAGCAGGAGGGCGACAAGGGAAAAACGCATGGGAAACCTCTGCTTCAAGGCTATGAAGCAGTCAGAGCAGGAGGCGACCCTAGCCCAACGCCCCGCCGTTGGCAACGACTTCCCGCAGCCCGAAACCGTTTTCTGGGATTGTGCCCAGCCGACCCTTTCCATGGGCGATGTTTTCCCGTATGGTCCTGCTATCATCTGAATACTCATTCCATCGGGAGGTACGCATGAAGAGTTACACCTGCATCGTGGAAGGCAAGGTCGCCGGAACCAATTTCCAATCCTGGGTCCAGGGCCTGGCCCAGCAGCTCGGCCTCACCGGATGGGTGCGCAACATTGCGGACCGCAAGGCCGAAGTACTGGTCCAGGGCGAAGCCGAGGCCTATGCCGCCTTCCGTGAGAAGCTCAGGACCGAGGCCCCGGTGCTGGATCTGGCCGACATCACCTGCAGCGCCATCCAGTACGACACGAAACACGAAACCTTCTCCATCCGGGGATAACGAACACCGATCCAAACGTCCCGAGGCGGTCCGCCGGGAAACGCCCAAGGCGTGCCCGGCGGGCGCTTTCCGCCGCCCGGAACCCGCCGGAGCCGCTCCATGCCCAAGATCCGCCGACTCAGCATCGCCGGCAAGCTCCTGCTCTGGTCCGGGACGCTGATCCTCATCTTTTTCGCCGCCACCGCCTTCCTCTTCGCCCAGGTGCGCAGCGACGCCGAGGTCGCCGACCGCCTGGTGACCGTGCACCATCAGGTGGGCACCGCCATCCAGCGCATGCTGGACCGCCTCTACTCCATCCGCGACAACGTGCTCCGCTACCGGCTCACCGGCAGCCCCGACGCCGTGCAGTTCATCGTGGCCGACCTGAACCGGTTCGGCGAAATCCTGGACGAAACCCTGCGCGAACACCCCCGCTACGCCGGGGAGTGGAGCGACCTTTCGCGCGAGTTCGCCATCACCCTGGTCCCGAACGCCGGCAACGGCGACCTCGACCCGGACGCCACCATCCAGGAGTGGACCGGCATCCTGGAGCAGAGCCTGATGGACAACCAGGCGGACATGGAAATCGCCCTGACCGGGTTGCGCGCCGCCGGGCAGCGGGCGGCGGATATCGGCCTCTACGGCCTGGCCCTGTGCCTGCTGCTGGGCATCGGCGGCAGCCTGGCCCTGGCCTGGTCCCTGAACCGCTCCCTGACCGAGATCCGGCGGGGCCTCGGCTCCCTGGGCGGCGGCGGCACGCCCCTGGCCGTGCGCGTGCGCACCGGCGACGAACTGGGCGAACTGGCCCTGGCATTCAACGCCATGGCCGAACGGCTGCGGCGCGAGGAAGCCATGCGCGCCGACTTCATCGCCATGCTCAGCCACGAAATCCGCACCCCGCTGACCTCCATGCGCGAAGCCGTGGACCTGATCCGCACCGGCGCGTTCGGCGAGGTCAACGACAGGCAGCAACGGTTCCTGACCATCGCCCAGGAGGAGGCCGTGCGGCTGACCGACCTGCTGGCCCGGCTGATGACCGTGTCGCGCATGGAGGCCGGGTCCCTGGAACTGGCCGTGGAACCCGTGGACTGCGCCGAGCTGGTTGCGTCCGCCCTGGAACGCATGGCCCCGGCCGCCCGGGCCGCCGGGGTGGAACTGGCCGCCGACCTGCCCGAAAAGCCGGTCCGCTGCGCCTGCGACCGCGAGCATGTCCGGCAGGTGCTGCTCAACCTGATCGGCAACGCCGTCAAATTCTCCCCGGCCGGGGAGACCGTCGCCGTGTCGCTGGACGCGGACGGGACCTCGGCCCTGTTCACCGTGCGCGACCACGGCCCGGGCGTGGCCGAGGACGAGCGCGAACGCATCTTCCGGAAGTACTACCGGGCACGCGAGGTCCGGGACGGCGTGGACGGGGCCGGACTCGGCCTGGCCATCGCCCGATCCATCGTGGAGGCCCACGGCGGGCGCATCGGGCTCGAAAACGGCCCCGGCAAGGGCGCCGCCTTCCATTTCTCCATTCCCCTGACCGGCCCCGAGGAGGCTGCATGACCCAAACCATTCCCACCATACTGGTGGTGGACGACGACGAGAATATCCTGGAAGTGCTGGAGGCGCGGCTCCTGTCCTCCGGCCTGACCCCGCTGCTGGCCGACCGGGCCGAAACCGCGCTGGAAATGCTGGCCGACGAGCCCGTGGACCTCATCGTCTCGGACGTGCGGATGCCCGGCATGGGCGGCCACGGCCTGCTGCGCGAGGTCCTCGATCACTGGCCGCACATCCCGATCATCCTGCTCACGGCCCACGGCACCATCCCGGACGC
>JAZHDH010000201.1:0-3230 GCA_036584335.1 Pseudodesulfovibrio sp.
CCGACGGCAAGACCCCGCTGATGCGGGCCTACCACCGTCAGTGCATCACCTGCCACGAGACCCAGGGCAAGGGCCCCGTGGCCTGCGGCGAGTGCCACGTCAAGTAGCTGCCTGACGGGCCCGTCCCATCCGTAATCAAGCGGCCGCCGGAACATCCGGCGGCCGCTTTCGTTTTGGCGGCCGGGCCGCCGAAGCGGGTATGGAGCTATTCGATGAAGCCGAGCTGGCCGGAATGATGGTCCAGGTAGGCGTCGAGCGCCGTCAGGCCGATGAGCGGGGTTTCGGAAAGGGGGAGCTTGTGCACCTCGTGCTCGCGGAACAGCTGGCTGGTATGCTTCCATGCGCAGTTTGCGTCCGCCTTGTTCATGATCACCCCGGCCGGGGCGATGTCCATGCCGGAAAGCTGCGCGTGCACGCGCTCGGCCTCGGCAAACGAGAGGGTGTCCGGGTTGACCACGATGTGCAGGCGGCAGGTCTCGGGGGTGCGGAAGAGTTCGGCCAGTTCCCGGAACCCCGCCTGCTGTTCGCTCAGCCGACAGCTGATCTTGTCGGTCTCCATGGTCGCCTTGCCCAGCTGGATCTTGGTGATGATCTCCTTGCGCTTCAGTATCTCGCCGCGGAGCTTGGTCAGTTCGCCGATCCAGAGCAGGGAGAGGGCCGGGAGGTGGAAGAATTTCATCGAGAGGGCGGTGGGCGGCATGTCGTAGATGATGACGTCCGCGTCGGGATGCTTGTCCCGGTAGTGGCGGAAGGCCAGGAGCAGGCCGTACTCCTCGATTCCGGGCGAGTGCCGGATGATGCCCATGTGTTTTTCGAGGTTGAAGGCGGTCTGGTAGGTGTAGGTCCGCCGCATCTGGTCCTCGACCCCGCGCAGGTAGCGGGCCATCCAGGCGTCGGTGTCGGCCTGGGCCGCGAGCAGGCCGGGGCGCAGCTCGCGCGGCTTTTCGCCCAGGTCGGTGGCGAAGATGTCGCACTGGTTGTGGGCCGGGTCCAGGGAGACCAGCACCACGGTGCGGCCCGTGCGGGCCAGGTGCAGCGCGGCCAGGGCGCTGGAGGTGGACTTGCCCACTCCCCCCTTGCCCACGTGGAAGAAACAGCGTTGGCGCGGATTGCTCATGTCGGGGTCCTAGCAGCAGTCGAACAGGGAAAAGAGGTCGCCCAGCGGATCGCTGGCCGTGCACACGCGGTTGCTCATGATCAGCAGCTCGTGCTCCATCTCGGGCAGCAGCTCCAGGGCGATGTGCATGGGCGGGGCCTGGAAGCCGACGAACGCGCCGAGCACCAGCAGGCTGAAGATGTTCTCGAGCTCGCGCGTCTCCCATTCCAGGCGGTCGGTGGCGCGGTGCCGGTTGATGGCGTCGAAGAGAGCCCAGGCCTTGCGCAGGCGGGCCAGCAGGGTCTGCAGCGGGTTCATGCGCGGCCTCCCGTGACCCGGAACAGCCGGGCCTCGGCGGCCACGCGCGTCCGGGTGGGGTAGTAATAGTAGGCGCCGTAGAGGGCGGCCAGGAAGGCCCCGCCGAAGTGGAAGAGCGTGGCCGAGCAGACGTAGGCGGCCGCCGCGAAATAGGCGGAGCCGAGGACGAGGTTCAGCAGTCCTTTTTCAAAGGCCAGGAATGTGTCGGCGTCCACGGACGCGCTGGCGGCCACCCGGCGCACGAACCGGGCGCGGACCAGGATCGGCGCGCCCAGGGCCAGGACGATGGCGCCGATGAAGGCCAGGGGTCCGATGATCTCCGGGTGGAAGGGGGCGACGCGCGCCAGTTGGCGGCAGGCGGCCCAGGCGGCCAGGACGATCCCGGCCGGAGCGATCAGGAGCGCGTAGTGCCGGATCAGGCGGGCGCGGAGGGTGTCGAGGTCCGGAGCGGGCATGGGCATCCTTTGCAGGGGGCGCCCGGCCAAAGCCGGGCGCCCGTCGTGGTTGGGGTTAGCCGATGGCGGCGTCGAGGGCCTCGCCGCCCTTGGTCTTGAAGAAGCGGTGGAATCCTTCGATGAAGATCCAGATGGACACGACCAGGACCAGGATGTTCAGCACCTGGAGCATGGTCTTGCCTCCGGCGATGTACATGCCCTGGTTGATGATGATCGCCCACAGGGTCATGGCGCCGAGGAAGACGGCCGGGATGCCCGAGAGCACCCAGCCCAGGCCGCCGCGCCGCTTCAAGTATACGGTGATGGTGGTCAGGACCAGGGCCGCCAGGATCTGGTTGATGCAGCCGAACAGGGGCCACAGGGACAGGGCGCCCTTGCCGTTGGCGCCGGACGAGAAGGCCAGGAAGCCCGCCAGGACCACGGCCACGGTGGTGGCCACGTACTTGTTGTTGAACGCGGGGATCTTGTCGCCCAGCAGTTCGGTCAGGGCGTAGCGCTCGATGCGGGTGGCGGTGTCCATGGTGGTTCCGGCGAAGGAGGCCACGAATACGCCCATGATGGCCACGGACACGGTGTGGGGAATGCCCACGGCCGAGATCATGTTCGCCGCGCCGATGACGAAGGCCGAGACCTTGGAACCCAGGCCCTGGGCGGCGGCCCAGGAGGAGTAGTGGGTGGTCCAGGCGGCCACGCCGCTCAGGGACGCGCCGTCGGCGGTCTGGTAGCTCATGCCGATGCCTGCGGCCACGGCGATGACCACCAGGGTGGACAGGGTGGCCTCGGTCAGCATGCCGCCGTAGCCGACGAACAGGGCGTCCTCCTCGTTGCGCACCTGTTTGGAGGTGGTGCCGGAGGAGACCAGGGCGTGGAAGCCGGAGATGGCCCCGCAGGCGATGGTGATGAACAGGAAGGGCAGCATGGACGGCGCACCTTCGGGATGGGCCTGCACGGCCGGGGCGACCATGTCCAGGCCGCCGGAGGAGAAGGAGGCGGCGAACACGCCGATGACCATCAGGGCCAGGGCCACCAGCAGCTGGTGCGAGTTGATGAAGTCGCGCGGCTGCAGCAGCAGGGTGACGGGCAGGATGGACGCCACGAAGGCGTAGACCAGCAGGACGATGGTCCAGGTGCCGGTGGGCGGTATGCCCGCGATGGTCGGGATGGAGATGGGCATGTACACGCCCAGGACAACCGTGGCGTACATCAGGGCCAGCGCCGCGATGGACAGCGTGGTGGCGTTGCCGCCGCGCTTGTAGATCATGAAGCCCAGGCCCATGGCGATGGGCACTTCAGCCCAGACCGGGAAGACCGAGGCCGGGAACATGTTGAAGATCACGGCGATGATCATGCCGAAGATGGCG